>DATAPC010000033.1:0-25325 GCA_036265415.1 Gaiella sp. | reverse complement strand
CCCGCCGAGCGAGTAGAAGTAGTTCGTGGCCTCGAGCTCACCGTCGCGGACGATGTCCATCTCGCGGCTGAACGAGAACCCGAGCGCCTCGTAGAACGCCCGGCTCGCCGCCGGGTCCGTGATCCGAACCATCGTGTGCAGAAAGGCGCTCACTGCTCGATCCTAACGCCGCTCCCCGCCCGCCGAGACCTACCCCGCGTTCGAGGACACCGCCACCGAGCTCCAGACTCGCGTCCGCTTCCCGCTCCACGAGATCCGCAACACGGAAAGGAGTCCGCGCATGAGCACCGAGACGGTCAGCATCCGCTACATGGTCGACGACGTCGAGGAGGCAATCGACTTCTACACCGGCAACTTCGGGTTCACGCTCGGCCACAATGCCGCCCCGGCGTTCGCCGAGGTCCTGCGCGGCAACCTCAGGTTGCTGCTCGCGGGCCCGGCAAGTTCGGCCGGACGGCCGATGCCGGACGGACGAAAGCCCGAGCCCGGCGGCTGGAACCGAATCCACTTCATCGTCGACGACATCGCTGCCGAGGTCGACCGGCTCCGCGGCAACGGCGTCGGCTTCCGCAACGAGATCATCAGCGGCCCCGGCGGCCGGCAGATCCTGGCGGATGACCCCTCCGGCAACCGGATCGAGCTCTTCCAACCGGCTCCCTGAGCGCCCCCACCCGTCGCGCGGTCGGCTAGCTCATTCCGGCGCGGGCAGCGCCCGCAGGAGATACGCGTCGAGCGGCGCCTGTTTGCCCTTGACCCGCAGTCCCGGTACGGCCTCCACCACGCTGCCGTCGGGCAGGGCTCGTCGGGTCTCCGCGCCGATCAGGACCTGGCCCTCCGGCGCCTCGCTCTCGAGCCGCGCGGCCGTGTTGACGGTGTCGCCGACGACCACATACGCGACGAAGCCGTCGCCCCCCATCTCGCGCACCACCGCTACACCGCTGTTGACGCCCACGCGCAGCCGGGGCCATCCCGGGTTGGCCTCGGCGACCGTGGTCAGCTCGCGCTGGAGCGCCAGCGCAGCGCCGGCGGCGCGTACTGCGTGATCGGGTTCGTCGCCACGGGTGTTGAACGTGGCCATCATCCCGTCGCCGATGAACTTCTCGACCTGGCCGCCGAACCCCCGCGTGATCAGCGGCGCCGCCTTGGCGTAATACGTGTCGAGCACATGTGCGACGTCCGCGGGCGCCGCCCGCTCGGCGAAGGCGGTAAAGCCGGCGAGGTCGCTGAACAGGACGCTCACGGACTGGACGCGCTCCCGCGTCGTCGGAAGGTACAGCCCTCGGAACCGCTCGTCGCGCCACTGACGGTGCGCGGCATAGCTGACCACGACGTAGGCGCTGACGATCAGAGCGTGCCACTCCCACCAACTCGCGTGCCACGCGCGCTCGCCGGTCAGCGCCACGCCGATCATCGCCTCGGCGAGCAGGACGAAGCAGGCGATCACGCTGGCCGGCAACAGGGAGAGTCGGCCGCGATAGACGTGCCAGTAGCGTGCGGCGGCGACGGCGTAGGCGACGGCGCCGAGGCCGGCCAGCACGGCAAGCACGCTGTGCGAGCCGCCCTCGCTGCCGGGCGTGTGGAGCGGCGGCAGCTCGAAGACCGTCCAGACGAACCACACCACCAACGCAGAGAGCACGGCCCGGCGAAGCACCCCGCGGTGTCGCACCACGAGCGGCGCGAACGACAGTCGCAGATCCACAAGGCCGGAAGCGAGGGCGAACACCGAGGCGAGGACGAGGCCGATGGGGTTCGCGACCTTGAAGCCTGCGTGTTCGTGCGCGAAGAGGATCCCTGCCGTTCCGATCGCATGCAGGCTGAGGAAGCCCCCCGTGGCCAGGAAGGCCAGCGAGATCAACAGCACGCGCGCGTCGCCCCGGCGGTTCGCCGCCTCGCCGGCGGTGTACGCGAGCACGAAGACTCCGGCGCCGACTGTCAGGAAGACGGCGAAATGGACGGCGTGGTTGGACCAGTCGAGATCGAGCTGGTCGCGCAGCAGGAGCGAGACGAGGCCGACGAGCGGCAGCGCCGCGGCCACTGTCCCCGTGGCGACGGCGAGGGCGCTGCGGCGGCCCCGTTTGCGTTCCGGGGCGAGGCTTGCCGGCGGGAGATAGAGCTCGGCGGTGGTCACGGCCGCAAACCTAGGAGGTTCGTCCTGCAAGGAGGGTGCGGGCAGCACGAGTGACTGGTGCGGTCAACCGCCTCTCGGCGGATCCGGTCGGCCGGTGCCGCCGTCGTGCGCCGCCGCGCCGTCACGCTCGCCCCGCGCGAGAAAACGGTGGACGTGCTCGACGGCGCCCGAGCCCTCGCCCACTGCCGATGCGACTCGCTTGATCGAACGGTGACGTACGTCACCCACCGCGAAGACGCCCGCCAGGCTCGTCTCGAGCGGAGACAGGCTCGGCTCGGCGAGGTCGGTGCCCGTCAGGACGTAGCCTCGCTCGTCGCATTCGATGTCAGAGGGAAGCCAGTCCGTGTGCGGGCGTGCCCCGATGAGCACGAAGAGCGCGGCGGCCGGAGCGGTCGTCTCGGCCCCCGACCCGATCTCGCGCAGGACGACACGCTCCAGCCGACCTCGACCCTCACCGCCGACCACATCGGTCTGGAGACGGACGTCGATGTTCGGCGTGGCGACGAGCGTCTCGATCAGATAACTCGACATGCTGCTCTCGAGCGAGGCGCCGCGGACGAGCAGGGTCACGCGGCGGGCGTGCCTCGAGAGATGCATCGCCGCCTGCCCGGCCGAGTTGCCGCCGCCGACGACGTAGACCTCTTCTCCGGTCAGGGCTTTTCCCTCGGAGACCGAGGCGCCGTAGAACACTCCCGCGCCGGTGAACGTCTCGAGGGACGGGATACCAAGCCGACGGTAGGTCGCGCCTGTGGCGAGAACCACGCTGCGGGCTCGCGCTTCGCGCGCATTCGAGAGCGAGAGGACAAACCAGTCGCCGTCCTGCCGGAGATCCACCACCTCCCGCATCACGAGGAAGTGCGTGCCGAACACCCATGCTTGCTGGAAGGCGCGCTGAGCGAGCTCCGCGCCAGCGACGCCACGTGGGAAACCGAGGTAGTTGCGAATATGCGAGCTCGAGCCCGCCTGCCCGCCGATCGATTCCCGTTCGACGACGAGCGTCGTCAGGCCCTCGGAGGAGGCATGGACTGCCGTCGCCAGGCCCGCCGGGCCCGCACCGACGACCGCGACGTCGAAGTCGGTGTGCGCATCGAGCTCGGTACTCATCCCATAGGACGCCGCCAGCTCGGCATTGGAGGGATCGACGAGCACGAGTCCGCCGCTCGACACGACCACCGGCAGGTCCGAGCCGGCAAGCCCCGCCTGCTCGAGCAGGCGGCGTCCGTCGTCGGAGCTGCTCTCGTGGGCGACGTGCGGAACGCCGTTCCGGATCAGCAGGCTCCTGATCTCGTGCGCGCGCGGCGACCACCGACTCGCCACCACCGCGATCGGGCTCGGTCCCCGCACCACGACCCGTGACCACTCGTGGAGGAACTCCGCGATCGTGCGATGAAAGAGCTCGTCCGGCGACCGCCATGGCTTCAGGACGTAGTAGTCCGCGTGACCGAGTGCGATCGCGCGGTGGATCGCCGCGGCGGTCGGAGGGTCGGCCCAAGCTCCCCACGAGACGAGCAGCGCTCGCTTCGCGAGTGGGTGCAGATCGCGCACCCGAGCAAGGAATTCGTCCCCCGTCAGATCGGGGAGCCACTGATCCGCCATCACGACAGCGACCACCTCGCTCGCAGCCCTCATCTCTTCGAGCCGTGCGAGCGCGTCCGTTGCCGATCGCTCGGCCACGATCGGATAGTCGCCGTCATAGCGCCGGTGAAGCTCTGCGGCTATGCGTGCCAGCTCCCGCTCGTCTCCGTCCACGGCTACCAGACTCGGCTGAGCAGGGCCCATGCCGCATCCTCGCACCGCGGGCTCACGGAACGGTGCTCGAGGCCCGTCGGCCGAGGCGGAGCGCTGGTCCGCCCGCGGTCTAGGAGCTCTGCGCTCGGTTGCTGCGAGCCCACGCGCGGCCGTCCGCGAGATCCCTGAAGCGACCCAGCGCAACACCCTGCACGAGCGCGTTCCCGAGCGCAGTCGCCTCCCTCGTTCCTGCGACGACCGGGATCCCCGTGTGCTCTGCGAGGCGTTCGCGCACGAGACCGGATGCGGCGCCGCCACCGACCACCGCGAGCTCGTCGACCCGCTGCCGGAGACGGAGGTCTGCGACGACGGCCGCGACCGCTGCGGCGACCGACTCGACGATCGATCGGGTGAGGACGGCATGCGGGGTGCGGGTTTCGAGACCGGTGGCCGCGCGGATCTCCTCGTCCATGCGGGCAGGGGCGAGGAAGCGCTCGTCGTGCACGTCGAAGAGGGGCGCCTCGACGACGTCGGCCGCGACGTCGAGGAGCTCCGGCGCGGATTCGCCCCAGAGGGCCGCGCACTGCTCGAGGAGCCAGAACCCCGTGACGTTCTTGAGATAGCGGAAGCCGCCGAACGCGCCGACCTCGTTCGAGAAGTTCCCCACGCGCGATGCCTCGGAGGTGTCCGGGCCGTCGCGCTCCACTCCGACGACGAACCAGGTTCCCGTCGAGACGAGGGCGCGCCCTTCCGCGTCCAGGGGGCTCGCCGCGAACGCGCATGCGGTGTCGTGCGCCGCCACGAGATGGACCGGCGTCCCGTGGTGCTCGCCGAGCATGCGGCCGGCGAGCGCGGGAGGCGGCAGGATCTGCGGGTCGACCCCGATCGCCTCGACGAGGTCGCGGGCCCAGTCGCCGGACTCGACGTCCAAGAGGCCCGTGGTGCCCGCATTCGAGCGCTCGCCGGTCCACGCTCCCGTCAGCTCGTAGGCGACCAGCTCGGGAAGCATCACGAGTCGGTGGGCGCTCGTGAGCTCGTCGCGATCGTGCGCAGCGAGCTGGAAGATCGTGTTGATCGGAATGAGCTGGATGCCCGTGCGCCGGTAGAGCTCCACCTCTCCGAGCGCCCGCGCGACGTCACGCCACCCGTGCGTGCGCGGGCTGCGGTAGCTGTGGGGATCCGAGAGCAACCTCCCGTCGTGGCCGAGGAGGCCGTAGTCGACCGCCCAGCCGTCGATCCCGATCGAGGCCAGCGGACCGAGCTCGCGGGCCCGGTCGAGCCCGAGACGCACGTTGTCCATCAGCTCGCTCCACTGCCATCGGAGCGAGCCGTCGCGCCGCGGCTTCGGCGCATGGGGCCATCGGTGGACGACGACCACCTCGGGCCGGTCGGCGTCGAGGTCGACGACCGCGACGCGAACGGAGGTTGCGCCCATGTCGACCGCGGCGACGCGTGTCGGCGCCACTAGCCGGCCGGGCTGCTCATGCGACGACGGTCAACTCGAGGGCGAGCAGGTCGGCGACCTTCCTCACGCGGCCGACCTGATGGCCGATCCCGAGCGCGACGTGGTGCGTGGGGCCCTGGGCGCACCAGTCGTCGAAGAACGTGCCGGGATCTCTCGGGAATCGGATCCGCGAGTTCGTGTTGCCGATGCGGAACGTCGGCCCCGCGACGGACTCGCCCTCCGCCGCGAGGAGCTTCAGCCGGCCGTCGGCGGTCTGGGTGAGCCCGAGGATCGTGACCGGTCCGAGACGGACGTTCATCTCGATCGAGAGCCCCGCACCGGCCTTCCCGTGGTAGAGCGCGAGCGCGCGGGCAACCGGCCGTCCGTCCGCGATCGCCAGATGCGCGGGGCCGTCGTGGCCCATCAGGACGAACTTCTCGTCGAAGTCGAGGGCGTAGAACTCGGTGTACGAGCCACCCGCGCGGAGCCGGTCGAGCAGCAGCATCGCGATGTTCGTCTTGAGGTCGCCTTCGCCCGCGGCCGGCACGCCGCGCGCGGTCAGCAGCGAGTTGCCCACGATCAGGCCGGCGCCCACGCGCTCGGCGCTGTTGTCGCCGACGCCGCGGTAGTAGTAGGTGAGCCCGTCGAGCTCGAAGTCCTCGACGAGCCGGTCGAGCCCGACCGCGACGCGCGCCGACCAGTCGAAGACCGCCGGCGTGATCTCCGCGGCGATCGGGTCCGTTCCCGCGTCCGCCAGGTCGAAGACGTCGCGGATCTCGTCGCCCTTCCGCTCGACGGCCGCGGCGTCGGCCGACTCGACCCGCGCGACGAGGTCGTCGATCTCGAGCACCTCGACGTGCGCACCGGTCTGGGCGTGCACCTGCGTGAAGTCGGAGTACATGTCGAGCATCCCGGGGTACGTGTGGCCGAGGAAGCCGATGCGCGCGCCGCGGAGGTCGTGCACGGCGCGCGCCGCGTCGAGCCACTCCCCGAGGACCGCCCAGGCCGGGTCGCCGTCGAGCAGCGTCCCGGTCACCGTTCGGTAGCGAATCGCGGCCCGCGTGAGCGCGCCCGCGATCTCCGGGACGCAGCAGGCGGAGCAGTTCGCGAGCCACTCGCCCGTCGTCATCGCCTCGTAGTGGAGCGTGCGGGTCGGTTGGAGATTGAGGACGACGACCGGAGCGTCGACCGCCTGGACGACCGGGAGCACCTGCGACGACGTCGCGTACGTCGCGGTGTAGACGAGGAGGAGCTCGGGCCGAGCGGAGGCGAGGGTCTCCCCGGCCGCCCGTGCGGCCTGCGGCGTGTCGACGAGCCCCGCCGTGACCACTTCTGCGCCGAGCTCCTCGAGTCGACGTTCGATGCCGTCCTGGTACCCCGCGAGTCGCTCGCGCAGCCCGTCGAACTGCGGCCAGTAGGCCGCGAGTCCGATCCCGAAGACCGCGACACGGGGAGCAGCGCCGCGGCTCACGTCGGTTCTTCCTGCGCCACGCGTGCCGCCTGCCGGCGCGCCGCCACGGCCCGTAGTCGCGCCTGCGCACGCCGGTAGATGTCACCGAGGTTCGGCACGATCACGCTCGCGAGGAGCAGCCCGCCGACGACGATGTTCTGGTCCTGAGCGGGGATCAGGTCGGCCGTCATCGCCGTCTGGAGAGTGCCGAGGACGGCGACTGCGAGGACGACGCCGACGATCGTGCCGCGGCCGCCGAAGATCGAGACGCCCCCGAGCAGGACGACCGTCACCACGAACAGCTCGAGCCCGATGCCGGAGTCGTAGCGTGCGGACGCGAAGCGGAGCGTCCAGAGCACGCCGGCGAGCCCGCACGTCATGCCCGAGAGGACGAACAGCCAGAACTTGATCCGCTTCACGCGGATGCCCGAGTAGAACGCTGCCTCCTGGTTCGCGCCGATCGCGAAGATCGCGCGTCCGAGCGGGGTCGCGTGGAGGACGACCCCGAACACGACCGCGAGTACCAGGAAGATCAGCACGGAATACGAGATGTGCGTGTGCGGGATCGGGACGACGCCGATGTTCGCGAGTCCCTGGGGGAAGCCGCTGATCGTGTCCGTGGGCAGGATCCCCTGCGCGATGCCGCGATAGAGGGTCAGCGTGCCGATGGTGACGGCGAGCGACGGCAGGCCGAGCCGCGTGATGAGGAAGCCGTTGAACGCGCCGAGGACACCGCCGAGCAGGACAGCCGCGACGATGGCCGGCCAGATCGGCCAGCCGTGATCGAAGAGCTCGGCCATGAACAGCCCCGTGAGGCCCAGCATCGAGGCCACGGAGAGGTCGATCTCGCCCGTGACGATGATCAGCGTCAGGGGGAGCGCGATGATCGCGATCTCGCCCACGTTGAGGCCGATGAAGAACAGCGTGATCGAGTCGAGGAAGTGCGGTGAGACGCTCGTCCCGTACGCGATCGAGGCCAGGAGCAGCAGCACGAGCAGCGTCTCCCAGCGCACGAGTCCACGGAGCAGCCGCCGCCAGCCGGGCGAGGTCTCCGCGTCGCGCTCGACGCCCTCGACCTCAGCCACGAGCCCTCCGTCGCGTACGCATCGCGGGCGCGACGCGCAGGGCGATCAGACGGTCGAACGCGATCGCGGCGAGGAGCAGTCCCCCCGAGAGCGCCAAGCTCCAGAACGACGAGACGTTCACGACGACGAGCGCGCTGTTGATCGCGTAGAGCAGGAGTGCCCCGAGCGCGGCGCCGAGCACCGTTCCGCTCCCGCCGAAGATGGCGACCCCGCCGACGACCACGGCCGCGATGACCTGGAACTCGTAGCCGACGCCCGCGATCGCGTCGACGGACGCGTACAGCGAGAGCCACAGCGCCCCCGTGACGCCGGCGATGGCGCCGCTCAGCACGAAGGCGAGAAAGACCCGTCCGCCCACCGGGATGCCGGCGAGGCGCGCCGCGTCCGGATCCGACCCGATCGCGTAGAAGTCGCGTGCCGTGCGGAAGCTGCGCATCGCGTACGTGGCGGCTGCGACTGCGATGATCGCGATCCAGCCGAGGTACGGGATTCCGAGCACCGTCTCGTAGCCGATCTTGTTGAAGCTGTCCGGGAGCATCGAGGCGTTGACCTGGTTGCCGCCCGCCCACGCGCCGTCGATCCCGCGGATGATGTACAGCGTCCCGAGCGTCACGACGAGGCTCGGAACACGTGCGACGGTCACGATCAGGCCGTTCACGACGCCGCAGGCGGTGCCGATCGCGAGCGCGACGAGGAAGACGACGGGGAGCGCGATGCCCGGATGGTGGACGTAGAGCACGCCCGTCGCGTAGGCGGAGATCCCGAGGATCGACCCGATGGACAGGTCGACGTTCCGGGTGATGATGACGACGGTCTCGCCGATCGCGAGAAGGGCGATGATGGCCGAGCCTGCGAGGATCTGCTGGACGTTCGCGGCGCTCAGGAAGAGGTGGTTGTCGATCGTCGCCGCCCCGACGACGATCACGAGCGCGAGCACGATCCCGAGCTCCCGGAACCGCGCGAGGAACTCGGCGAAGGCGTGCGAGCCCGAGCGCGGCTCGAGCACCCCCTGGTCCTCCGCCACTGACGTCACGCGGCCTCTTCGACCAGTCCCGTCGCGGCGTGCATGATCGCGTCCTCGTCGGCGTCGGCCCGTGCGAACTCGCGCATCACGCGCCCTTCGAACAGCACGACGATGCGGTCGGCCATGCCGAGCACCTCGGGCAGCTCGGACGAGATCATCAGGATCGCGACGCCTTGCGCCGCGAGCTCCGAGAGCAGACGGTGGACCTCCGCCTTCGTCCCGACGTCGATGCCGCGCGTCGGCTCGTCGACGATCAGGAGCGTCGGCTTGCGGCCGAGCCATTTCGCGAGCACGGCCTTCTGCTGGTTGCCGCCCGAGAGCGTCCAGACCGGGTTCGTGAGCCTCGCGTACTTGAGCCGGAGCCGGAGCGCCCAGTCGCGCGCGAACCTGCGCTCCGACCCGCGCAGGATGAGGCCTCCGCGCCGGACGGTGTCGAGCGAGGCAAGGGCGATGTTGCGCTCGATCGAGAAGTCCATCACGAGCCCCTGCTGCCGCCGGTCCTCGGGGACGAGCGCGATCCCGGCCGCCATGGCCGCCGTCGGAGATCCCGGGGGCAGGCGCCTTCCGTCGATCTCGACCGTGCCCGCATCCCACCGGTCGATGCCGAAGATCGCCCGGGCCACCTCGCTCCTTCCGGCGCCGACGAGGCCGGCGAGCGCGACGATCTCTCCGCTCCGCACGACGAAGGAGACGTCCGTGAAGTCGCCCTCGCGGGTGAGGCGATCGACCTTCAGCACGACCCGCCCCGGCTCCGTGTCGATCTTGGGGAAGAGCGCGTCCATGTCGCGACCGACCATCGCGCGGATGACGGATTGCACGGTCACCTCGCCGATCGGCTTCGTCCAGACGTGACGGCCGTCGCGCATCACCGTGACGCGCTGACAGACGGCGAAGATCTCCTCGAGGCGATGCGAGACGAACAGCACCGCATTGCCCCGGGCCCGCAGCGTCTCGACGATGCGGAACAGCTGCTCGACCTCGTTCGTGGTCAACGCCGCCGTGGGCTCGTCCATCACGATCACGCGGGCGTTCGTCGTCAGCGCCTTGGCGATCTCCACGAGCTGCTGGTCCGCGATGGAGAGCCCCCGGGCGAGCCGGTCCGGGTCGAGCCTGACGCCGAGCTGCTCGAACAGCGCGCCCGCCTCGCGTCGCATGCGCCGCCCGTCGATGCGGCGGAACCGCTTGAGCGGCTGCGCGCCTACGAAGATGTTCTCGGCGACGGTCAGGTCGGGGAAGAGCGTGGGCTCCTGGAAGATGATCGCGATACCGGCGGCCTGCGACTGCTTCGCGTTGTCGAAGATCGCCTCCTCGCCGTCGAGCAGAAGGCGGCCGGCGTCCGACCGGTGCACGCCCGCGAGGATCTTGACGAGCGTCGACTTGCCCGCGCCGTTCTCGCCCACGAGCCCGTGCACCTCGCCGCCGAAGAGCTCGATCTCGCCGTCCTCGAGCGCATGGACCGCACCGAAGCTCTTCTGCGCGTGCTCGAGCGCGATGACGGGCGCTGATTGTGAAGTGGTCACGATCGTCGGGGACGTGCTGGGGGGCGCCGCGCGGGCCGCGGCGCCCCCGAACGGGCCTAGAACTTGAACTTGTCGACGTTCTTGATGTCGAACACGTACGGAGGTCCGAGGATCACCTGCGGACGCTTGTCGGGCCCGAGGACGATCTTGTACGTCCCGAGCTTGCCGGCCTTGAACGTCTCGCCGACCTTGCCCTCGATCTTGCCGTCCGCGAACGCCGAGATCGCGTACCCGGCCAGGTAGCCGAGGTCCTCGGGGTTCCAGAGGGCGAACTGCTTGACGGTCCCGTCGTGGACGTACTTCTTCATCTGGCTGGGCAGGCCGAGGCCCGTCAGCGCGATCTTCTTCTTGTACTTCTTGGACGTGGAGAGGTACTGGGCGGCCGAGGAGATGCCGACCGTCGTCGGCGACTCGATGCCCTTTAGGTTCGGATAGGCCTGCAGCATGGCCACCGTCGCCTGCCTCGACTGCGCCGGGTTGTCGTTCCCGTAGTAGATCTTGACGAGCTTCATGTTCTTGTAGGCCGGCTTCTTCAGCTCGAGCTTCATGTACTTGATCCAGGCGTTCTGGTTCGTCGCCGTCGATGCCGCCGACAGGATCGCGAACTCGCCCTTGTAGCCCATCAGCTTCGCCAGCAGCTTGACCTGGCTGCGGCCGATCGTCTCCGTGTCGGCCTGGTTGATGAACAGCTCACGGCAGCTCACGTCCGAGTCGAACGCGATGACGTGCGTGCCTGCCGCCTGGGCCTGCTTGAGCGCCGGGCAGAGGGCGTCGGGGTCGTTGCCCGCGATCACGATGCCGGCCGCGCGGGCCTGGATCGCAGCCTGGACCGCCGGCTGCTGCGCCGCCGCCGTGTCCTCCGTGCCCGACTGCACCACCTGCTTGTCGCCGAGCTCCGTGAGGGCGATCTTGCCGCCGCGGTCTGCGATGACCTCGTACGGGTTGAGGGTGTCCTTGGGGATGAAGTAGAACGTCTTCCCCGCCGTCGAGCTGCTCGGGCCGGCGAACGCGGCCGCGACGGCGACGCCGGCGACGAGGAACGCCGCGGCAAAGACCGCCCACCTGTGCTTCTGCATGGATGGATCCTTTCGCGTGGAAGTCCTGGGCACGGAACGACCGACGGTGTGCGCCTCCTGTCGCACTACCGGGGATACGCGGCGGTCACGCCGCCGTCGACGTTGACGACATTTCCGGTGGATTTGTTCGAACGAGGGCCGACGAAGAACGCGATCGCCTCGGCGACGTCCTCCGGCAGCACGGCCACGCCGAGCTTCGTGCGGCCCTTGTAGTACGTCTGGAGCTCGTCCTCGGTGACGCCGTAGGTACTGGCACGCTCGGCCTTCCAGTCGGATGACCAGATGCTCGATCCCTGGATGACGGCGTCGGGGTTGACGGTGTTGACACGGATGCCGTGCGCGCCACCCTCCTCCGCGAGGCACCGTCCGAGATGCAGCGCCGCGGCCTTCGCCGACGAGTACGCGGCGGCGTTCGCTCCCGCGACGAGCGCATTCTTCGACCCGACGAAGACGATCGAGCCGCCGCGTCCCTGGTCGACCATGACGCGAAACGACTCCCGTGCTGCCAGGAAGTAGCCGCGCACGAGCACCGCATAGCTCAATTCCCAGTCGTCGAGCGTCGTCTCGGTGACGGGGGCGCTCGTCGCGAGCCCGGCCGAGGCGACGAGCACGTCCAGGCCGCCGTACTCGAGCACGGTCCGCCGGATCATCTCCTGCACCGCGTCCTCGCTGGTCACGTCCGTCTCGACGGCGATCGCCCGCCGCGCGCCGTTGGCAGCGACGACTTCGTCCGCGACCTCCCCGGCGCCGTCGCCGTTGCGATCGGCGACGACGACGTGCGCGCCCCGCGAGCCGAGCAGGCGCGCGGTCGCGCGCCCGATGCCGCTGGCGCCGCCCGTGACCACGGCGATCCGGCCGGAGAGCTCCCGCGGCGGCGGCGCCTGCGCGAGCTTGTAGCGCTCGAGCGGCCAGTACTCGATCGCGAACGCCTCCTGCTCGCCGAGCGAGCGGAAGCCGCCGAGCGCGTCGGCAGCGTCCTCGACGACGATCGCGCGGTGGTAGAGGTCGCGCGTGGTTCTCGCCTTCCCGGCGTCGAGCCCGCTCGTGACGATGCCGATGCCGGGGATCAGCGTGACGCGGGGGCCGACCGGATCCATGGGGAACTGCCTCGTCTCGTCGTCCAGGTTCCTCGCGTAGTAGTCGCGGTACCACGCGCCGTACTCCTCGACGCCGCGGCGCAGCGCCGCGGAGAGCTCCGGGACGCCGTCGGTCGCGGCGTCGAAGGCGACCACGAGCGGCTTGTGCTTCGTGTTGATCAGGTGGTCGGGGCAGGGGGCGCCGATCTGACTGACCTCGCCCGCCCGCGCGGACGACGCGAACGCGACCGCGGCGGGGCTGCGGTCGACCTCGAGGACGACGCCGTCGGCATCGGCGAGCAGCGAGCCGCGGAGCACGGGAAGCGTCTGCGCCAGGAGGGCACGGCACTCGCGCTCGCCGAGCTCCGCGGCCGCCCGGCCGCCGAGGCCGAACCGGCCGGCTCCGGCCCCGTCCACCGCCTCGGCCGCTCGCGTGACGAACTCGATCGTGTTGGCGTACGCCTCCTCGGCCGAGCCGCCCCAGGTCACGAGCCCGTGGCGTTCGAGCAGGACCGCGCGCGCCGTCGGATGCTCGTCGAGCAGCAGCGCGATCCGCCTCGACATGTCGAACCCGGGCCGTTGGTAGTCGAGCCAGACGGCCTCGTCGCCGAACGCCTCCTCCGCGAGGGAGCGGCCGTTCGGGGTCGAGGTCAGCGCGATCACCGCGTCGGGATGCGTGTGGTCGACGTGGGGGGCGCCCACGAACGCGTGGAGGAGCGTCTCGATCGACGGCCTCGGCTGATCGGGCTCGAGCGCGCAGCGCCGGAGGTAGTCGACCATCGACGCGTCGTCCATCGCCTCGCACGACCGGAGCGCCTCGACCTCGTCGAGGCGGAGTGCGGCAAAGCCGGCGGCCGTGATCGTCGCGAGATCGGTGCCCGACCCCTTCACCCAGAGGACGCGCCGCTCGCGACCCGCATGGTCGACGACGACTCCCTTCGCCGACGTGTTGCCGCCCCCCTGGTTGGCCACCGACCGGTCGGCGCCGAGCAGGTTCGAGCGGTATACGAGGGCGTCCAGGGCGCCGAGGCCGGCCGCGGTCACGGCGTCCCAGAGGCTCGCCGGAACCGCGATCCCGGGTCCGGGGCCCGCAACCTTGCTCATGCCACGGCCTCGTCGGGCTGCGTCATCCGGCGGAGGTCTCGCGGACGAACGGGCGGCGCGCCGCGGGGGCGCGGGTCGACGGTGACCACGTCGACACCCGCTGCGCGCCACGCGTCGACCTCGGCGGCCGGGGCGCTCGAGTCCGTGACGATGCCCGTCAGCTCCTCGACTCCCACGAAGGCGAGCAGGGCGCTGCGGTGCCATTTCGTCCCGTCGAAGATCCCGTACACGCGATCGCAGGCCTCGGCCATCTCCTGTTTGATCCGGACCTCGTCCGGGTTCAGATCCATGAGGCCGCGCGGGAGGCTCAAGCCGCGCGCCCCGAGGAATCCCTTGTTGATCCGTGTCGTGCGGAGGACGTCGGTGCCCAGGTCTCCGACGAGCGACATCGCCGAGAGGCGCAGGACACCGCCCGTGAGCAGCACTGTGATCCCGGGGGCGTCGGCGAGCGCGGTCGCGACGAGTAGGCCGTTCGTGACGACGACGAGCTCCTTCTTCGAGCAGAGCTCGAGGGCGAGGTAGTAGGCAGTCGTGCTCGCGTCGAGCGCGACGGCCTCGCCTTCGTTCACCATCTCGGCCGCCTCCCGCGCGATCGCGCGCTTCGCATCGACCTCGAGGCGCATCCGCAGGTCGAAGCCGACCTCCGACTGACCGTGCTGGAGCGCACGGGCGCCGCCCCGGATCCGCGCGACGAGCCCCTGCCGTGCAAGGTGCCCGAGGTCGTTGCGGACGGTGACCTCCGAAACCGCAAAGGTCTCCGAAAGTTCCGCAACCTGAACGACATCGCGGGTCTCGAGCAGGCGCAGCACGTGCTGCAGCCGCTCCGGCTGCGAAAGGTTCGTCAGGTCGACCGTGCCGTCGATCGTGCGACAGTACGACGCGGGTGCGTGGAAGTCAATAGCTCTGCTGGAGTTTCGAAACTCGTGCAATCGAAATCCCACTCGTAATCCGACGAAGGATCAGGCAGACTCGGACCATGGACGAACACCAGCTGCTCACGAGACTCGCCGCGCTCCAGATCGAGACTCCCTCGTGGGGATACGGCAATTCCGGGACCCGGTTCCACGTCTATCCGTGGCCGGGTGCAGCGCGGACGGTGCACGAGCGGATCGCCGACGCGGCGCTCGTGCATCGCCTCACCGGCTGCTGCCCCTCGGTTGCGCTCCACATCCCCTGGGACGCCGTGGACGACTACGGCGCGCTGCGACGGTTCGCCGAGTCGGAAGGCGTGACCCTCGGTGCCGTCAACCCGAACCTGTTCGGGGCGGACGAGTACCGACTGGGCAGCCTCTGCAACCCCGACGCGGGTGTTCGCGCGCACGCGCTCGACCACTGCCGAGAGTGTGTCGAGATCGCGCGCTCGGTCGGCTCGACGACGCTCAGCCTCTGGGTCGCCGACGGGACGAACTACCCCGGCCAGGACGATCTCGGGTCGAGGTTCGCGCGGCTGCTCGAGGCTCTCGAGCAGCTCTACGCCGAGCTGCCCGACGAGATGACCCTCCTCGTCGAGTACAAGTTCTTCGAGCCCGGCTTCTACAGCACGGACGTCCCGGACTGGGGGACCGCCGCGCTTCTCTGCCGTCGCCTGGGCCCCCGCGCGAAGGTGCTCGTCGACACCGGCCACCATCCGCTCGGGACGAACGTCGAGCAGATCGTCGCGCTCCTGCTCTCCGACGGGCTTCTCGGCGGCTTCCACTTCAACAACCGGAAGTACGCCGACGACGACCTGATCGTGGGGTCGATCGACCCGTTCGAGCTCTTCCGGATCATGCGCGAGATCGCCCGCGCGGACGCCGCCGAGGCGGTCGCCTTCATGATCGACCAGTCGCACAACGTCGAAGGGAAGATCGACGCGATGGTGCAGTCGGTCATGAACATCCAGACCGCCTACGCGAAGGCGCTGACGGTGGACGAGGACGGCCTCGCCGCAGCACAGGCGGCCGGCGACGTGCTCGGTGCGCACCGGATCCTGCTCGAGGCCTTCGAGAACGACGTCCGGCCGATCCTCGCGCGTCTGCGCGAGCGAGCCGGTGTCGCCGCGGATCCGGTGGCGGCGTTCCGGGACGGCGACTACGCCGCCACCCGGAGCGCCGAACGCGGGGTCGCATCCGTCGCGAGCGCCTACGAGAGCGGTGGAGCGACGGTCACGGGAACGGAGAAGGCATGACGCAGCGCAGCGCGTTCGTCCTCCGGGTGCGGCCCGAGCGCATCGACGAGTACGTCGAGGCGCACCGGAAGGTCTGGCCGGAGATGCTCGACGCCCTGCGTCGGGCAGGCATCCGGAACTACACGATCTTCCGCCACGGGACGCAGATGTTCGGCTACTTCGAGTCCGACGACCTGGAGGCCGCCTCGAGCTTCATGGCCGACCAGGAGGTCTCGGGCAGATGGCAGGACGCCATGGCGGAGCTGCTCGAGGAGCGCGTTCCCGACGGTGGCGCTACCGCGCTCGAGGAGATCTTCAGGCTTGAATAGCCGTCCTGCCTCGAGACCGACGATGTGTGATCTCGACCGCCACCCGACCCGATGACCAGCGTCCGGTTCCTCGGCCCCGACACCGACGCCTATGTCGCGAGCGTCGAGCGCCACGCCCCTGAGTTCGTGGGACGGACGGGCATCGAGCTGGACGTCCAAATCGTCCCGAGCGACCTCTATTTCTCGAACCGGATCGAGCACCTGCTCGCTGGTGACGACGCCGCGGACGTGTTCATGTCGGGGCCCGTGCTGCTCTGGGAGCACCTCGCCTCCGGCTTCGTCCAGCCGCTCGACGACCTCCTCGAGCGTGCGAGTGACGCGTATCACGCGGACGACTTCGTCGAGCCGCTGCTGCGCTGCAACCGCTGGAGCGGCCGGTTCGGGGATCCGCTCGGGACCGGCCCGCTGCTCGAGATCCCCGTCAACTGCGAGTCGTACAACCTCGCCTACGTCCCGGATCTGCTCGACCGCGCCGGCGTGGAGCCGCCCCGTACGTGGGCCGAGTACTTCGCGGCGGCGCGTCGGGTGGTGCAGCGGACGGGCGGGACGGTGCGCGGCTTCGCGCAGCGCGGCACCGGGGCCTGGCACACGATGTACACCGGGTTCGCGACGCAGCTCTGGTCGTACGGCGGGCGCGACTTCGTGGACGGACGCTGTGCGATTGCGTCGCCGGAATCGATCAGCGCGACCGAGGACTTCCTCGCCGCCCTCCGTGACGCCGGCCCCACCGATTGGCCCGACCAGCGCTGGTACGAGCTGGCGCTGGACTTCGGCCGCGGCCGGTACGGCCTGATCGTCGACTCGGACCACTACGTCGCCTTCTTCGAAGACCCGACGACCTCGGAGCTCGCGGGCAGGATCGACTACGCACTGCCGCCGGTCGGGCCGACGGGGGAGCGGACGCCGAATCTCTGGACCTGGTCGGTCGTGCTGAACACCCGCGCGAGAGACCGCGACGCCGCCTGGCAGTTCGTCGAGTGGGCGACGGGTCCCGAGTTCCTGCACCGCTCGACGTTCGAGGGGAACATGAACCCGACGCGCCGGAGCATCTGGGACGACGAGCGGTTCCGCAGCCGGACGTCGTCGTGGGGCGCGTTCCACGACGTCGCCCGAACGCTCGTCGAGAGGGAAGCGTCGGTGCTCGTCACTCCCGCGCCGAACTACGTGGCCGTCGCGAGGCGCTGGGTCGCGGCGCTGCTCGACGCGTTCGCCGGGCGTGCCGAGGTGGACGAGGCGCTCGCGGCAGCGGCGGCGGAGATCGATGCCCTGATGTGATCCCCGATGCGGTGGAGGAATGCGCCTCGGGGAGCCGTTTCGTCTCAGGGCCGGACCGGCTCGGGCGCCTCTCTCCTGCGGGGGACGAGCCGTTCCAGCTGGGTGACGTGTGAGGGCTCGAGCTCGTCGATCGACCGGGCACCGAGGAGCTTCATGGTGCGGGTGATCTCGTCGGCGAGGATCGCGATCGCGCGGTCGACGCCTGCGCGCCCGCCCGCCATCAGCCCGTAGAGGTAGGCGCGGCCGACGAGCGTGAAACGGGCGCCGAGTGCGATCGAGGCGACGACGTCGGCGCCGTTCATGATTCCGGTGTCGAGGTGGACCTCGGTCTCCCGGCCGAGCTCGCGGACGACGTCCGGCAGCAGGTGGAACGGCACGGGCGCTCGATCGAGCTGCCTGCCGCCGTGGTTGGAGAGCGTGATCCCGTCAACGCCGAGGGAGGCGACGCGCTTCGCGTCCTCGAGGGTCTGGATGCCCTTGACGACGAGCCGACCAGGCCACCTCTCCCGGAACCAGCGAAGGTCGTCGTCGGTGACCGAGGGGTCGAACATCGTGTCGAGCAGCTCGGCGACGGTCCCCGGCCAGCTGTCGAACGAGGCGAAGGCGAGGGGCTCCGTGCTCAGGAAGTCGAACCACCACGCGGGCCGGCGGACGGCGTCGAGGGCGGTGCCGAGCTTGAGCCGCGGCGGGATCGTCATCCCGTTGCGGCGGTCGCGAAGCCGCGCCCCCGCCACGGGAGCGTCGACCGTGACGAGCATCGTGTCGAACCCCGCCGCAGCCGCGCGGTCGACGAGCGCGAGCGTGCGCTCGCGGTCCTTCCACACGTAGAGCTGGAACCAGTTCCGTCCGCCCGGATTCGCAGCCGCGACGTCCTCGATCGACGCCGTCCCGAGCGTCGATAGCGAGAACGGGATCCCGGCGGCGCCGGCCGCAGCCGCGCCCGCAAGCTCGCCCTCCGTGCGCATCAGGCGCGTGAAGCCGGTCGGCGCGATGCCGAACGGAAGCGCCGAGCGGCCGCCGAGGACCTCGACGCCCGTGTCCACGGCGGACACGTCGCGCAGGACCTGCGGGTGGAACTCGACGTCCTGGAACGCCTGGCGCGCCCGCGCGAGAGACGTCTCCCCCTCTGCCGCCCCGTCCGCGTAGTCGAACGCCGCGCGCAGCGTCCGCCGCCTGGCGAGCGACCGCAGGTCCGCGATCGTCAGCGCGGCCGCGAGCCGCCGCTCGGTGAGGTGCGGCCCTGGAAGATCGAGCGTCAGCAGCGGCCTGAGCTCGTCGAGCCGGGGTCGCCGTCGTCGGATCCGTCGCTCAGCCATGGGGTCGACTCCGGTCGTCGACAGAAGCGGGGTTGCACTCCGCTCAGCCGAGCGACCAGAAACGATTATCGATTAGAACCCCGGGGAAGAGCAAGCGGCTCGAGCGCGAACGGGACAACCGCCCTTCGGACGGTGCACTGTGTACGGGAATCCGCACCCGGTCGCGCCCTCGGCCGCTGCTACCGTCGGGCGCGATGACCTCGGGACGGGTGAATCCGTGGCTCGTGCTGGTCCTCGTCTGCCTCGCGCAGTTCATGGTCGTGCTCGACGCGACGATCGTGAACGTCGCGCTGCCGTCGATCCAGGCCGACCTCGGGATCTCCGAGTCGAGCCTGCAGTGGATCGTCAACGCCTACGCGCTCCTGTTCGGCGGCTTCCTGCTGCTCGGCGGCCGCGCGGGCGACCTGATCGGCCGCAAGCGAGTGTTCCTCGCCGGCCTCGTCGTCTTCACCTCGGCCTCGCTGCTCTGCGCCGTTGCGCAGGGAGAGACGATGCTGATCCTCGCACGAGGGCTGCAGGGGCTCGGCGCCGCGCTCGTCTCACCCGCAGCGCTGTCGATCGTGACGACGACGTTCAAGGAGGGCGCCGAGCGCACGAAGGCCCTCGGCGTGTGGGCGGCGATCGCGGTCGGAGGCGGCGCCGTCGGCCTCGTGCTCGGCGGCTTCCTGGTCGAGGTGCTGTCCTGGCCGTGGATCTTCTTCGTCAACGTGCCGGTCGGGATCGCCGCGTTCGTCGTGTCGCTGCGCTTCGTGCCGGAGTCGAAGGACCAGCACGCTCACAAGAGCTTCGATCTCGCCGGTGCCGCGACCGTGACCGGCGGCCTGATCTCGCTCGTCTACGGGATCGTCCGCTCCGCGGAGGTCGGCTGGGGCTCGGCCGAGGTGCTCGGGTTCCTCGCGCTCGCCGCCGTGCTGCTCGTCGCGTTCGTCCTGATCGAGCGCCGCTCCGTCGAGCCGCTCGTGCGCCTCTCGATCTTCTCGGTGAAGACCGTCCGCGGCGCGAACGTCGCGATGTTCATCGTCGCGGCAGGCCTGTTCTCGATGTTCTTCTTCAACACGCTCTACGTGCAGAGGGTGCTCGGGTTCTCGCCGCTCGAGGCGGGGTTCGCGTTCGTGCCCTTCACGATCGGCGTGATCGTCGGCGCCGGCCTCTCGCAGAGGCTCGTGCCGGCGCTCGGCGCGCGTGAGGTGCCGCTGATCGGGCTCGGGCTCGGTGCGCTCGGCTTGCTCAGCTTCCTGCGCCTGACGCCGGACGCCTCGTACCTGCCGGACATGCTTCCCGGGATCCTGCTGACCTCGGTCGGCATGGGGCTGGTCTTCGTCCCCATCACGCTGATCGCGACGAGCGGCGTGCCGAACGACGACGCCGGACTGGCATCGGGTCTGTTCAACACGTCCCAGCAGATCGGCGGCGCGCTCGGGCTCGCGCTCCTCTCGACCTTTGCCACGAGTCGGACGAGCGACGAGCTCTCGTCCCTCGGCCGGGCGCCGACGCAGGCCGACCAGGCCGACGCCCTGGTATCGGGCTTCCACGTCGCATGGGCGCTCTCCGCGATCTTCCTCGCCGTCGCCGCGGTGCTCCTGGCGATCCTCCTGCGGCGCCGCGACGTCGTCGCGGTCGCCCAGGGCGACGCCGCGCCGGTCGCGGTCTAGCGGTCGGCTACGAGGCGCCGACCGCGCGGCGCAGCCCGAACGCAAGCGCACCGGTGAGCACGGCGGCCTCCCCGAGCGAGGACACCTCGATCCGCGGCGGGTACGGAATCCAGCTCTCGAGCGCGGCCGCTCGCGTCGACGGGCCGGCCGGCAACGCCCGCTACACCATCAGATTCCCCGGTCGGCCCACTTCAGCCAGGCGGCCAGGGCGAACGGAAGGCTGCCGAGCAGCGCGACGATCCCGAGCACGACGTGCCCGGTGGAGAAGAAGACGATGCCGAGCACGATCGCCGCGACGAACACGCCCAGTGCAACGAGGAACGCCATGTGCCTCTCCCTTCGACCGTGGAGTGCGGGGAGCCTACTCCGCATCTGGGACGATGACCCGCATGTCGCTGCCGCCCTTCCGCATCGAGCGCTGGTACGAGCGGTACGAGTTCACGACGGAGCTGATGCTCTCCTCGAGCGACTGCGAGACCGTCGCCGTCGACGACCTTCTCGCGCTCGAGCCGGACGCGGCCGAGCGGCTGCACGCGCTGCGTCTCGGCTACACGGAGGTGCCCGGGTCGGAGGAGCTCCGGTCGGCGATCGCGGGCCTCTACGCCGAGACCGGGCCCGACGCGGTGGTCGCGCTCGCGGCCGCCGAGGAAGGCGTCTTCGCCGTCGAGACGGCTCTCCTCGGGCCGGGTGACCACGCAATCGTCGAGACGCCGTGCTACGAGTCCGCGCTCGCGGTCGCGCGGTCGACCGGCGCGGAGGTCTCCACGTGGCGGCGGCGGTACGCCGACGGCTGGAGGCACGACCTGGACGAGCTCGGGCGGCTGCTGCGCCCCGACACGCGGCTCGTGTACGTCAACACGCCGCACAACCCGACCGGTCTTTCGATGCCGCGCGAGGTGCTCGAGCGCGTCGTCGAGCTCTGTGCCGAGCGGGAGGCGGTGCTCTTCTGCGACGAGGTCTACCGGGAGCTCGAGCACGATCGGGCTGCCCGTCTCCCCGCGGCGTGCGACCTCTACGGGCGGGCCGTCTCCCTCGGGAGCGTCTCGAAGACGTACGGCCTGCCCGGGCTCCGGACCGGATGGATCGCCTGCCGCGATCCGGCGCTCCGCGACGCCGTCGTGGCCGCGAAGCTCTACACGACGATCTGCTCGAGCGCGCCGAGCGAGCTCCTCGCCGCAATCGCGCTCCGGAACCGTGCCGGGCTCGTCGAGCGGAACCGCGCCCTCGTCATCGCGAACCTCCGGCTCGCGGACGCGTTCGTCGAGCGGCACTCCGACGTCGTCGACTGGGTGCGGCCGGACGCCTCGCCGATCGGGTTCCCGCTCCTCCGCGTCGGGGACACGACGGCCTTCTGCGAGCGGCTCGCGGACGAGGCGGGCGTGCTCCTCCTGCCCGGGGACGTCTACGACGAGCGGGGTCACGTGCGGCTCGGGCTCGGGCGCCTCGGCGCGGCGGAGGCGTTCGAGCGGCTGAGCGCCTTTCTCGCCGCAGGCTAGTCCCGGCGGACGTCCTCCTCGACGAGCCCGAAGAGGACACCGTCGTTCCACTCGTCGTTGCGCCAGTACGCCTTGCGGCGCACACCCTCGCGGATCCAGCCGCAGCGCTCAGCGTGGCGCAGCGCCCGCGCGTTGAAGCCGTAGATCTCCATCTGCAAACGGTGGAACCCCCGCGCGAAGAGGGAGTCCTGGAGCGCCCGGGCGGCAGCGACGGAGAGCCCTCCGCCACGGTGCTCCGCGTCGATCACGAAGCCGCCCACCGAGGCGATCCGCGAGCGCCGGTTCACCCGCTCCCACGTCGCGGTGCCGATCGGCTCCCCGTCGGCCTCGAACACGACGATCCCGTATCCCTCCGGATCGGCCGCGGCGCGTGCGACCTCGGCGGCGACGTCCTCGTCGCTCGACGGCCGGATCGCCGCGAGGAACGGCGCGACGTCGTCGTCACGGAACAGCGAGGCGAGGTACGGGACGTCCGCCTGCGTCGCGTCGCGGATCGCGACCGACTCGATCACCCCGGACTCGCCTCGACGCGCTCCGCCCGGGCCGCTCGCGACGCCCGCGACCCGCCCGATCCGAGCGCGACGCCGCCGAGGATCAGCGCGAGCCCGGCGAGCACCGAGACGGTGATCGGCTCGTCGAGCAGCACGGCGCCGTAGACGAGGGCGAACGCGGGCATCAGGTACGTCACGAGGCTCATGCGCCGGCCGCCGTACAGGCGGATCGTGCGGTAGAGGACGAGCTGCGCGAGCGCCGTCCCGAGGAGCGCGAGCGCGAGCAGGGAGAGGATCGCGTCGGTGTCGGGCATCGCCGTCGGCCGCTCCAGGACGGCGAACGGGAGCAGCGACACCGCGGCGGCGATCATCGCGCCGGTCGCGAGCACGGGCCCCGGCGTGCTGCTCACGCTCCGCTGCCCGATCACCGCCCCGCTCGCGTAGGCGAGCGACGAGAGCACGACGGCGAGCGTCCCCGCGACGGCCCACCGGCCGCCGCCGGGGCCGCCGCCCGCGAGCACCGTGACGCCCACGAGGCCGAGGCCGAAGCCGGTCAGCTGGAGACGCGACAGCGGCTCGTGGGGGAGGAAGCGGAGGCCGAGGACGACGGTGAAGAGCGGCACCGTCGACTGCGCCACGGCGGCGATACCCGAGTCGACGTGCTTCTCGCCCCAGGCGACGAGCCAGAACGGGAGCGCGTTCGCGACGACGCCCAGCACGACCCAGCGGCGCCAGGATCCGCGCAGCTCCGCCACGGCCCGCCGCGCGCCCATCGTGCGAGCGAGGAAGCCGAACAGGACGATCGCCGCGATCGCCGCGCGGGCGCAGATGAGCGGCGACGGCTCGAGCCCGCCCTCGACGGCGACCTTGATGAAGAGATACGACGCTCCCCAGACCGCCGCGAGAACGAGGATCAGCGTCCAGTACCGGTTCACGCGGCCACGCTACCCGCGGCGTCGACGCCCGCCGGTCGCGAGCGCCGTGCCGCCGAGGATCAGCGCCAGCCCGGCGAGCGCGGACGTCGTGACGGCCTCGTCGAGGATCAGCCAGCCGTAGACGAGCGCGAACGCCGGCACGAGGTACGTCACGAGAATCGCCCGGGAGGCGCCGGCGCGCACGATCAGCGCGAAGTAGAGGAGGTAGGCGACGCCCGTCCCGAGGACGCCGAGCACGAGCACCGCGCCGACGACCTTGGCCGACGGCGCCTCGGCGGGCCACTGCAGGAGAGCCGCCGGCAGCGTGAGGAGCGCGCCGACGCTCAGCTGCCCGATCGAGACGTCGAGCGGCGAGAACGCGCGAATCGCCCGGCCCGCGTAGAGCACCGAGACGGCGTAGCAGAGCGCCGTGCCGACGACGGCCACCGCGCCCAGCAGCTCGCCGCCCTCCTGCAGCCCGACCAGGAGCGCGACTCCGACGAAGCCGACGCCGACCCCGACGAGCCTCATCCCTGTGACGCGCTGCGACGGGTCGACGCGGATCGCGAGCAGCACCGTGAAGATCGGCGCGGCGGCCTGGATGACCGCGGCGAGCCCCGAGTCGATGCGCGTCTCGGCGAAGGTCAGGAGCCAGTACGGCAGCGCGTTGTTGAGCGCTCCGAGCACGGCGATCGGGACGAGCATCGTCCGCAGCCCGGACAGGCCGCCGCGCGCCATGGCCACGGGAACGAGCACCAGGGCGCCGACGACGAGGCGTCCGCAGACGACCACCGCGGGCTCGAGCTCCTCGACGCCGACCTTGATGAACAGGAACGAGGACCCCCAGATCGCCGACAGCGAGACGAGGAGGCCGAGGTCGCGCCGAGACATGTCAGAGGACGCTACAGCCGGCCTTCGCGCCGCCTCGGGGACGCCGCGGTGCCCGCCGGGCGCGGGGCTAGACTGGCCGTCTGAGCCCGGTCGCGGAACAGCCGCTCCATCGACAGCTCGGCCTCACGGACGGGGAGCTCGCCCACATCGTCTCGCTGATGGGACGCGAGCCGAACCACTTCGAGCTCGCGGTCTTCTCGCTCCTCTGGTCGGAGCACTGCGGCTACAAGCACTCGGCCCTCCTGCTGCGCCGCCTGCCGAGCGACGGCCCGCGCGTACTCCAAGGCCCCGGTGAGAACGCCGGAGTCGTCGACATGGGTGACGGGCTCGCGGTCGCGTTCAAGGTCGAGAGCCACAACCACCCCTCCGCCGTCGAGCCGTTCCAGGGCGCCGCGACGGGCGTCGGCGGCATCCTGCGCGACATCTCGGCGATGGGCGCGCGCCCCGTCGCCCTGCTCGACGGCCTCCGGTTCGGCGCGCCCGACGGCCACTTCTCGCGCGCAGTCGGCGGGATCGGGCACTACGGCAACTGCGTCGGTGTCCCGACGGTCGGGGGCGAGACGGTGTTCGACGACGCGTACGCGTCGAACTGCCTCGTCAACGCGATGTGTGTCGGGCTCTTGCCCACGGAGCTGCTCACCCGCGCGAAGGCGACGACGCCGGGCGCGCTCGTCGTCCTCTACGGCGCGACGACGGGCCGTGACGGGATCGGCGGCGCCTCCGTGCTCGCGAGCGCCGAGCTCGGTGAGGACGACCCCGACAAGCGGCCGTCCGTCCAGGTCGGCGATCCGTTCACGGGGAAGCGGCTGATCGAGGTCTCGGCCGAGCTCGTCGAGCGCGGTCTCGTGCTCTCGCTGCAGGACTGCGGCGCCGCCGGCCTCGCGTCGTCGCTCTCGGAGATGGCCGCCGAGGTCGGAATCGACGTCCACCTCGACCGCGTTCCGCAGCGGGAGGAGGGCATGGAGCCGTGGGAGGTGATGATCTCGGAGTCGCAGGAGCGGATGGTCGCGATCGTCTCTCCGGATCGGCTCTCCGACGTGGAGGCGGTGATCGACCGCTGGGAGCTCCATCGCGCTGTGATCGGCGAGGTGACCGAGACCGGCCTCCTGCGAGCGCTGTGGGACGACGAGGAGGTCGGCTCGATCCCGGCCCGGCTGCTCACCGACGAGTGCCCCCGGTA
>DATAPC010000032.1:0-8922 GCA_036265415.1 Gaiella sp. | reverse complement strand
AGCACGATCCTCCTCCACGACGGGTTGATGTACGCGTCGCTCGCGCTGCTCCTCGGGCACCTCTACCTCGCCGTGCTCTATCCCGCGACGCGGCACTCACTGCGCGGGATGACGCTCGGATCGGTGCGGCGCGACTGGGCGAGCAGGCACCACGCGAAGTGGATCGACGACGCTAGCCGGTGACGGCCGCAGGGGCGAGCGCCGCCTCGGCCGCGTAGTGCAGACCCTCGCCGTAGGTCGGGAAGGCGTAGTGGCCGAGCGCGAGGTCGTCGACCGTCGCGCCGAGCCGGAGCGCGAGCCCATAGCCCTGGAGCAGCTCGCTCCCGCCGCGGACGGCGGCGTGCAGGCCAAGGAGCCGCCGGGAGCCGCGCTCGTACACGAGCTTGAGCAAGCCGTGCGGCGCGTCGTCGACGTAGTACGGGCGGATCAGGGCCTTCGCGTCGTACGAGGCCGTCTCGACCTCGAAGCCCTGCTCGCGCGCCTGCGCCTCGGTGAGGCCGACGCCGGCGAGCTCTGGATCGGTGAAGATCGCGGTCGGGAGCGCCGAGTAGTCGGCGACGCGGGTGCCCTCGCCGAACATGTCGTCGACCGCGACCTGCGCCTGGTAGCCCGCGATCGGTGTGAGCTGGATCGTTGCCGTCACGTCGCCGGCGGCCCAGATTCCGTCGGCACTGGTGCGCATGTGCTCGGCGACGGCGATCCCGCCTCGCGAGTGCTCGACGCCGACGCGATCGAGCTCGAGCGCCTCGACGTTCGGTACGCGGCCCGAGGCGAGGAGGAGCTTCTCGACGCGGACGGTCCGCTCGGCCGAGCCGTCGCGCGGGGCGAGCGTCAGCACGAGCTCGTCGCCGTCGCGCTCGACCGCGGTCGCGAAGGTGTTCGTGGCGATCGCGAGCCCTTCGTCGACGAGCGCCGCGTGCACCTCGGCGGCCGTGTCGGCGTCGGCGAGCGGCGCGATCCGCGGTGCGCCCTCGACGAGCGTCACCTTCGTCCCGAAGCGCGCGAAGGCCTGCGCGAACTCGAGCCCGACCGCGCCGGCGCCGAGCACCGCCATCGAGCGCGGGAGCTCGGTCAGCTCGAGCGCGCTCACGTGGTCGAGCCAGTCGACGTCGTCGATTCCTCGCACCGGCGGTATCGCGGTTCGGGACCCTGTCGCGATCAGCACGCGCTCGGCGGTGAGGGTCCGGTCACCAACGGCGATCGTCCGAGCATCGACGAACCTGCCCTCGCCTGCGATCGTGTGGTAACCCGCGTCCTCGAGGCGCTGGCGCCACGCCTCCTGCGTGCCGACGAGCCAGTCCTTCCGCGC
Source organism: Gaiella sp. (assembly GCA_036265415.1). Lineage (GTDB taxonomy): Bacteria > Actinomycetota > Thermoleophilia > Gaiellales > Gaiellaceae > Gaiella. The sequence continues at coordinate 7,613 of DATAPC010000032.1, read as the reverse complement.
CTTCAGGCGCGCGAGGTCGAACGACGGCGACCCGACGTCGATGCCGAGCTCGGACGCGATCTCGCGCGCGTCACGAAGGAGCTCTGCGGCCGCGACGTACTGCTTCGTCGGCTTGCAGGCGACGTTGGGACAGTCGCCGCCCCACCGCAGCCGCTCGACGAGCGCGACGCTCTTGCCGTGGTCGTTCGTCGCGCGGGCGGCGGCCTCGCGCGCGGCCGAGCCGGCGCCGAGGACGATCAGGTCGAAGCGGTCGTTCGCCATCCGCGGGCTCAGTCTCGCGAGCGGCGCCGGCGTTACACGTAACGCGGGGCCGGTGTCGCGCGACTGGACGGCGTGCACGAGGCGGAGCGGAAGCGGAGCGCAGCGCTCGAGGCGGCGGACGGGCGGACGCTCGACGTCGAGTCGGCGCCGAACGTGCGCTGGCTCCTCTGCGGCCGCGGCGCGCCGGTCGACGTCTGCTCGACCGACTACACCGTCGTCCTCCGCGGCGACCGGGCCTACGTGCTGTTCATGGACATCGAGCGGTCGCGCGTCGAGGTCGAGGAGCGGCTCGAGGAGCTCGGCTACGAGCTGCGCCCGTTTCCGTGGCACGAGGGGAAGGACTCCACCGTCCGCCAGCTCGTCGGCGACTCGCCGGTCGGCGACGAGAGCGTCCTCGCGCCGCTGCGGCGCGAGCTCGGCCAGGAGGAGGTCGCACGCTACCGCGCGGCGGGCGCGGCGACTACCGAGGCGATGGTCGAGACGCTGGAGACGCTTCGGCCGGATCAGACGGAGCTCGAGGCCGCGGCGACCCTCGCCGGTCGGTGCTGCCGTCGCGGGCTCGTCCCGCGCGTCGTCCTCGCGGCGGGCGAGGAGCGCCAGCCGCTCCACCGGCACCCGCTCCCGACGCGGGCCCCGCTCGGCCGGCACGCGCTGCTCGCCGTCACCGCCGAGCGCCACGGGCTCTTCGTCTCGACGACGCGGCTCGTCTCCTTCGGCTCGCCGCCAGCGCGACTCGCCGAGCTGACGCAGGCATGCGCGGAGGTCGACGCGGCCGTCCTTCGTGCGTCGCGGCCCGGCCGCTCGCTCGGGGAGATCTTCGCCGACCTCGCCGACGCCTACGAGCAGCGCGGCTTCCCGGACGAGTGGCACCGCCACCACCAGGGCGGGCTCACGGGCTACGCCGGTCGCGAGGTCTTCGCGACGCCGAACGAGCCGACGCGGCTCCCGAGCACGTGCGCGGTGGCGTGGAACCCGTCGATCACCGGCGGCGCCAAGTCGGAGGACACAGCGCTCGTCTCGGAGCAGCGGATCGAGATCGTGACAGCGACGCCGGGCCTCCCGACGATCGAGGTCGACGGCCTCCGGCGCCCCGGCATCGTCGAGCTGTAACGGACGCCGCGGCAGCCGAGACAGACGCCACAACCGAACGAGGAGTGGAGAGATGAAGGCGATCGCAGTACGCCCCGGCACCGCCAACTCGATGCACCTCCGCGACGTCCCCGAGCCGAAGGTCACGGACATCTCGGACGGACGCGGCGTGCTCGTCAAGGTGCTCCGTGTCGGCGTCGACGGCACCGACAAGGAGATCAACGCGGCCGAGTACGGCGCGGCGCCTGCGGGCGACGACTACCTGATCACGGGCCACGAGAGCTTCGGCCAGGTCGTCGAGGTCGGCCCGAACGTGCCGACGACGATCAGGCCCGGAACGTACGTGGTCGCGAGCGTCCGCCGGCCGGGGTCGTCGATCTACGGGAAGATCGGCCTCCAGGACTTCACCACGGACGACGTGTACTACGAGCGCGGGATCAACCTGCTGCACGGGTACCTGACCGAGTACTACGTCGAGGACCACCAGTACGTCTTCCCGCTGCCGCAGAACCTCGCCGAGGTCGGCGTCCTGCTCGAGCCGACGACGGTCGCCGAGAAGGGGATCAACCACGCGTTCGAGATCCAGCGGCGCCTGCGCGTTTGGGAGCCGAGAAGCGCGTGCACCCTCGGCTCGGGGACGATCGGTCTCCTGACGGCGCTCGTCGCGCGGCTGCGCGGTCTCGAGCTGACGGTCTACTCGCTGCCGCAGCGGCCGTACCGGAACGCCGACCTGATCGAGCAGCTGGGCGGCACGTACGTCTCGTCGCAGGACGCCACGCTCGCCGAGGTCAGCGCCGAGCGCGGCCCCTTCGATCTCATGTTCGACGCGACCGGCTTCTCGCCGATCGTCTGGGAGGCGGCCGAGGTGCTCGGCAAGAACGGCGTGCTCGTCCTCTCCTCGATCACCGGCGGCGACCGGAAGGCCGAGATCAACTCGGACAAGATCAACCAGAGCTTCGTGCTCGGGAACAAGGTCATGGTCGGGACGGTCAACGCCTCGCCGGCCGACTTCCGTAGCGGCGTCGACGACCTGATCAAGGCGGAGGCGCTCTTCCCGGGCTGGCTGAAGCAGCTGCTGACGACGCCGATCGCGGGGCTCGAGAACTACGAGCAGATGATCCGCGAGCTGACCGAGAACCGCGAGGCGATCAAGGTCTACGTCGAGGTCGCGCGGAACGGCGGGAGCGCGTCGTGACGGTGGCGACGCTCGAGCTCTCGCGCCTCGTCGAGACCGACGCGCACGAAGGGCCGGTCTACGTCGCGGACGAGCACGCGCTCTACTTCACGAGCGTCCCGCGGCCGCGGCCGTACGTCGCCCTCCGCCGCCTCGACCTCGACACGCTCGAGGTTACGACGATCCTCGACGGTGCGAACGCGGCGAACGGCATGACGCTCGACGCGTACGGCCGGCTGCTCGTCTGCGAGCAGGGCACGCGCATGAGCGATGCGCGAATCAGCCGCCTCGATCTACTCACCGGGACCCGCCGGACCGTCGTCGACTCGTACCGCGGCCTGCCGCTCAACTCGCCGAACGACATCGTCGTCGCGCGCGACGGCTCGATCTGGTTCACCGATCCGAGCTACGGCTACCTGCAGGGGTTCCGGCCCCCGCCCCAGCTCTCCGACGCCGTCTACCGGTTCGACGTCGAGACCGGCCTGCTCGACCTCGTCGCCGACGACTTCGACAAGCCGAACGGGCTCGCGTTCTCGCCGGACGAGCGGACGCTCTACGTCGGCGACTCCGAGGCGTGCCGCATCTACGCGTTCGACGTCGACGGAAGCCGACTCGCGAACCAGCGGCTCTTCACCGAGATCGCGCCGGGCTACCCGGACGGGATCAAGGTGACGGCGGATGGCCGCCTCTTCTCGTCGTACGCCGACGGGATCGCGATCTTCAACCCGGACGGCGAGCGGATCGGCGAGATCGACCTTCCGGGCGCCGTCAACTTCACCTTCGGCGACGCCCTCTACGTGACCACCGACACCGCCATCTGGGCCGTGAAAGGAGCGTGAGCGCGATGCTCGTGCGCACTCGAAGGATCATCGACGACGCCGGCGCGGACGCCGTCGTCGGAGCCGCGGAGGCCGACGCGAAGGCGCGCGGCGCTCGGGTCGTGATCGCCGTCGTCGACCCGTCGGGCGAGCTGATCCAGCTCCGGCGGACGCCCGGCGCCCAGATCGCCTCGAGCCGCGTCGCCGTCGACAAGGCACGCACGGCCGCCATCTTCGTCCGGCCGAGCCGCGAGATGGAGGAGCAGGTCACGAAGGGACGGCTCGGCGCGCTCGCGCTCCACGGCGCCCGCGCGCTCACCGGTGGGATCCCGCTGAAGGTCGACGGCGAGGTCGTCGGCGCGATCGGGACGAGCGGCGAGACGCCGGACGAGGACGAGGCGATCTCGCTCGCCGGCGCCGCGGCCGACTTCTCCACCACGGAGGTGCCGGCGCTCACGTCCGAGGGAGCGCGCGTCGTCGCCGAGGCCGTCGGTGCGATCGCGGCCGAGCGACGCGTGGCGCCCATGGTCGCCGTCGTCGACGCCGGGGGCGAGCTGATGTACCTGCACCGGCCGGACACGGCGCAGGTCGCGAGCGTCCAGGTCTCGACCGACAAGGCGCGAACGGCCGCGATCTACCGCCGGCCGAGCAAGGACTTCGAGGACCAGGCCTCGGGCGGCCGCCCGTCGGCGCTCCACCTCGCGCGCGCGGTGCCGCTCCAGGGCGGGATGCCGATCCTCTGGGACGGCGAGGTCGTCGGCGCGATCGGCGTCAGCGGCGCCTCATCGGCGGACGAGGACCAGGAGCTCGCGACGATCGGCGCGGGCGCGCTGGCCGCCGCGAGGAACGGCCACGCCAGGTTCTTCTCGGGCGAGGAGCTCCGGCGCAAGCTCGAGACGGGCGGGCTGCTGCTCGAGACGCGCGGCTACAAGATCGACGCCGGCCGCCGCGAGCGGCCCGGCGCGCCCGAGCTGCACGAGCGCGAGGTCGACGTCATGCACGTCCTCCAGGGTCGCGCGACCGTCGTCACCGGCGGCGAGATCCGCGGCGAGACGATCGACGGCGGCGAGCGACGCGAGCTCCACGAGGGCGACGTGCTCGCGATCCCGAACGGCGTTCCGCATCAGTTCACGGACGTCTCCGACCCGTTCCTCTACTTCGTCGTGAAGGTGGAGACGTGATCGCCGTCCGCACGCCCGCCGCCCGCGTGCCCGGGCCGCCGGAGCTGCTGCCGGGCAAGCCGGACGCGGTCGTCGACCTCCAGACCGACGAGGGCGTCGCTCTCGTCGGCGGGCAGTGGAGCTACTCCGACTGCCGGGTCGAGGAGATCGAGTTCGTCGAGCTGGGCTCGCCGGAGGATCCGCTCGGGCCGGGGACGATCCCCAACCGCACCTACGACATCGTCCGCGACGGCGAGCCGCGTGAGCTCGCGCCCGCGGACACGCAGCTGCGGCTCGCGAACGGCCGCGTGTGCTTCAACTGGTACGAGCTCGACGTAACGATCCCCGAGCGCGTCGGCGACCTCGACCCGACCGGCGCGACCGTCGTCTTCGAGGTCGTCGTCGACGACTACGCCGAGGTCTGGGTGGACGGCGAGCTGCCGCACGCGCTCGGCGACTCCGGCGGCCCCGTCGTCGCCGGGTTCAACGCGCCCAACCGCGTGGTTCTCACGCAGTCGGCCCGCACAGGCGAGACGTTCAGGATCGCCGTCTTCGGGATCAACGGCCCGATCTCGGCGTCGCCCAGGAACTACATCTGGATGCGCACGGCGACGCTCGACTTCTACGCCGCCGAGCGCGCGCGGCCGGTCGAGGAGGCGCCGCTCGAGGTCGAGGGCGAGGTGCCGGTCGACGGGCCGCTCGAGCGGATCGCGACCGGCTTCGAGTTCACCGAGGGGCCGGTCTGGTCGCGCGACGGCTCGCTCCTCTTCTCGTCACCGAACACGAACGCGATCTACCGCTGGACGCCGGCCGGTCAGGTGACGGTCTTCCGCTCGAAGAGCGGCTACAGCGGCGTCGACATCGGCCGCTTCCACCAGCCGGGTTCGAACGGGCTCACGTTCTCGCCCGACGGCCTGCTGACGATCTGCCAGCACGGGAACCGGCGCGTGATCCGCGTGAACCCGCACGGGGACACGACGGTCCTCGCCGACCGCTACGACCGGAAGCGGCTGAACAGTCCGAACGACCTGGTCTACCGCTCGGACGGCACGCTCTTCTTCACCGACCCGCCCTTCGGGCTGCGCGATCGCGACGCCGCGGAGCTCGGCTTCAGCGGGGTCTACCGCGTCTCCCCTGGCGGCGAGGTCTCGCTCCTGACGGACGAGCTCGCCGGCCCCAACGGCCTCGCCTTCTCGCCGGACGAGCGGTGGCTCTACGTCGGCGACTGGGACCCCGACCACAAGGCGGTGATGCGCTACGACCCGGAAACCGGCGAGGGCGAGCTCTTCTGCGACCTGACCGACGCACCCGGCGAGGACGCGATCGACGGGATCAAGGTCGACGTCGAGGGCCGGCTCTACGTCTGCGGCCCCGGCGGCATCTGGGTGATCTCGCCCGAGGGCGAGCGGCTCGGGCTGCTCCGGCTCCCCGAGGACCCGCACAACCTCGCGTGGGGCGACGACGACGGGCGGACGCTCTACGTCACGGCGCTCACGAGCGTCTACCGGCTGCGCATGGCGACCGAGGGCATCCGCCCTCGCTGAAAGGAGACACGATGAGCAACGGCCTGACCCCCGGTGCGACGCTGCCGGACTTCGAGCTCCCCGACGAGAACGGCGACCTCCATCGCCTCTCCGACCTCCAGGGCGACGACGCGATGGTGCTGATGCTCGGCCGCGGCGAGCACTGCCCGCGCGAGCGCCAGCACCAGCGCGAGATGCTGAGGTTCCACGAGTGGGCGTCGGTCGCGTTCACGCAGCTCGTGACGGTGCTCCCGAACGAGCTGCACGACGTCTACAAGCTGAAGATCTCGACGGGCGCGCACTGGACCTACCTCGCCGACACCGACCTAGAGGTGCAGACGGCGCTCGGCACCCGCGAGTACACCGACCCGATCCACGCGGCGAACGTGCCGCACACGCTGCTGCTCGCGCCGGGCCTCGTCATCGACAAGGTCTATGTCGGCTACTGGTTCTGGGGCCGCCCGTCGCCGTACCGGCTCTGGGACGACCTCGGCGACCTCTTCCGGCGGATCAAGCCGGACTTCGACCCGACGACCGAGGAGGCGAAGGCCGCGTGGGAGGAAGCGAAGCGGAACGGCGCGGTTCCCGCGCACAGGTAGACGCCTACCTCGCCGAGCTCGCGGGGCGGGCGAGGTCGGTTCTCGACGAGCGGCTCGTCGGCGTCTACGCCGGCGGGTCGCTCGCGCTCGGTGCCTACGAGCACGGGCGGAGCGACCTCGACGTCGCGGTCGTCGTCGACGGACGGCTCGAGCGGAGCGTCAAGGAGGAGCTCGTCGCGGCTTGGAGGCACGAGTCGCTGCCGTGCCCGGCGCGCGGGCTCGAGCTCGTCGTCTACTCGCGCGCCGCCGCGGCCGCGCCGACGACGGACGTCGACTTCGAGCTGAACCTCAACACCGGCCGCGAGATGACCTTCCGCGCCGACATGGCTTTCGACCCGTCGATCGGCGGCCACTGGTTCCCGATCGACCGCGCGATCCTCCGCCAGCACGCGCTGTCGATCGTCGGACCGGCCGCGAGCGAGGTCTTCGGCGAGATCCCGCGCGACGTCCTCCTGCCGGTCGTCGCCGAGTCGCTCCGCTGGCACGAGGCGAGCGAGCCGTGGGGCGACAACAGCGTCCTGAACGCCTGCCGCGCGCTTCGCTGGGCGCGAACAGGCAAGTGGACGTCGAAGCCGGACGCGGCTGCGTGGGCGCTCGAGCAGGGGGTCGGCGATCCCACGACTATCGCGGCAGCGCTCGCGGCGCGCACCGGCGCGCGGCCCATAGCCCCTGCGGACGCCGTCGCGTTCGTGCGAGCGGCTCTCGCCCCGCTCGAGCAAGGCATTTGACTGCTTCATCCGTCGCGCGGAGAATCCCACGCTCTCTCTCGACCGACGGAGGTGCTGGCGATGGCGTGGAGCCTCAGTGGTAGTTACGCCGAGACGTGCTCGTGCGAGCTCATGTGTCCGTGCAACCTCTCCTTCGACCACGGGGCCACCTACGACTACTGCCGGGTGACGCTCGTGTTCAACATCAGGGAGGGAGAGATCGAGGGCGTCGACGTCGGCGGGTTGAAGATCGCGGCGATCGCGGACACCCCGAAGGTGATG
>DATAPC010000031.1:0-9792 GCA_036265415.1 Gaiella sp. | reverse complement strand
GCGGGACGGAGCCAGATGGCCGCGGGGCTCGTGAAGCTGCGCTCGGCGGGACGCGTCGACGTGCGCTCCGCCGGGAGCGCGCCTGCCGGGACGATCGATCCCGCGGTGGTCGAGGCCATGGCCGAGATCGGCGTGGACATGGCGGAGGAGTACCCGAAACCGCTGACCGACGGGGCCGTCCGCGCGGCCGACCTCGTGATCACGATGGGATGCGGTGACGCCTGTCCGATCTACCCGGGGAAGCGGTACGAGGAGTGAGTTCTGGACGATCCGACCGGTCGGGATCTGGCGACCGTCCGGCGAATCCGAGACGAGCTCGACGGCAGAGTCCGGACGTTGATCACGGAGCTAATCGTCGAACCGCAGGGGCGCGGCGCCGAGTAACGCTGCCTCGGACGCGGTGCTCCGCCCGACGCTGGCGATGCGCGGTCTCTGCCGGTGGCGATGCCGCATCGAGGCTACAAGCCGACGCCCGGACTCGAACCGGGGACCCCTTCATTACGAGTGAAGTGCTCTACCAGCTGAGCTACGTCGGCGGGCAGCGGATTCTAGCGCTCGGCCATGCGGAAGATGTGCGGCGGCGAGGCTCCGACAGGCACCAGCGTCGGAGCCACGCCGCGCGCGGCGAGGCGCCGAGGGCAGGCGTGTGGCCTGCCGGCTTCCGCAGACGCCCGAGCCGGGCTGCCGCGAGGGCCGTGCCTCTCCTCCCTCCTCGGCGGACGGCCGTTCGAGGTCATCCCTCGAAACGGGGAGCTTGACTCCAGTCACGAAAAGGTGCGACGCAGGCGGATGAAGAGCGCCTCGAGGAAGAGCGACGCGTTGAGGTTGAACTCCTCGGTCTCGCGCCAGGCCTGACGGACGACCGACACGGCATCCTCGGCACGCGCGGCTGCCGGACCCTCCGCGTCCTCGCGGAGCTCGGCGAGGAGGTCCGCGTTGACGGCGGCCCTCTCCGCGCCGCTCGCGACGACGACGAGGTCTCGATACCAGCTGCCGAGGTCGTCCAGCGCTGCGAGGACCTCTGTTCGCTCGGCGCCGAACTCGGCTCGCCGGACGCGCTGCTCGGCCTCGCGCGGGGGCAGGTCGAGCCCGTCGACCTGCTCCTGCTCCCGCTGGCGCGCCACGGCGCCGTGGGCTCCCGCCCCCTCGAGGATGACGCCCGCCGCGGCAGCGGGATCGAAGCTGTCGTCGCGATACGCTCCGCGCGCGGCGGCGAGCAGCGCGGCGCGGCGATCGCGTGCGGCGTCGTCGAGCAGCCGTGCGGCACGGTCGAGGCGTCCGCCGGCGACGCGGCCGAGCACGGCGGCCTCCTCGGGTTCGAGGTCGGGTGCCCGCGCTGCGATCCAGGACTGCACGGCGTCGCGCGACAGCCGCCGGAACGGCACGAGCTGACAGCGCGAGCGGATCGTCTCCGGGAGCGGGCCGAGCTCGTCCGCGACCAGCACGAGCGTCGCGTACGCGGGCGGCTCCTCGAGGTCCTTGAGCAGCGCAGCGGACGCCTCGTCGTTCATCCGGTGCGCGTCGAGGATGAGGTAGACCCGGCGATCGGCCTCGAACGGGCGCATGTGGAGGTCGTGGTGGAGCGCGCGGATCTCGTCGATCCGGATCATCTCGCCGAGCGCCTCGACGACCCGCAGGTCGGGATGGACGCCCGCGTCGACCCTCCGTGCGTCGCCGAGGAGCATGCCGGCGAACGCCCGAGCCGCGGCGCGCTTTCCCACTCCCGCGGGGCCGTGGAGCAGGTAGGCGTGAGCAGGTCCTCCGGCGAGGGCGGCCTCGAGCAGCCGCTTCGCCTCCGGCTGCTCGGGGACGTCAGCGAAGGCGGTCACGGATCTCCTCCGCGATCCGCGGGATCGACCGCCGGCCGTCCACGACGACGAACCGGTCCGGGAAGCGGGCGGCGAGCGCGCCGTACGCCTCGACGACACGGGGCCAGAACTCGGCGCCGGCCCGCTCGATCCGATCGCCTGTCTCTCCGACGCGGGCGAGCGCCGTCTCGACGTCGATCTCGACGAGGACGGTCTTGTCGGGGACGAGACCGCCGACGACGGCGAGGTTGAGGTCGAGGACCTCATCGAGGCCGAGCCCGCGCCCGACCCCCTGGTACGCGACGGAGGAGTCGATGTAGCGGTCGCAGACGACGGTCGCCCCGCGGTCGAGCGCCGGGCGGATCACCTCCTCGACGTGTTGTGCGCGCGAGGCGGCGTACAGCGCGGCCTCCGCCCAGGGCGCGACGTGGTCGCCGTGGAGGACGAGGTTGCGGATGGCCTCTCCGAGCGCTGTGCCGCCGGGCTCGCGCGTCGCGACGACGTCGACGCCCTCGTCCCTGAGGGACTGGGCCAGAAGCGCAGCCTGCGTCGTCTTGCCGCACCCGTCGAGCCCCTCGAACGTGACGAACATCCGCAGGACGTTAACCCGAGTAGGCTGCCGCGATGCGGGCACTCGTCACCGGCGGCGCCGGTTTCATCGGCTCGCATCTGGCGGACGCGCTGGTTGCTCGCGGCGACGAGGTGGTCGTGCTCGACGACCTCAGCACGGGACGCCGGGAGTTCGTCGACGCCGCCGCGACGCTCGTCGAGCACGACCTCCGCTCACCGTTCGAGACGGATGCCGACGTCGTCTTCCACCTCGCCGCCCAAGCGGACGTCGGGACCTCGATGGAGCGGCCGGGCTTCGACGCCGAGGTGAACGTCGTCGGGAGCGTCAACACGCTCGAGGCGGCCCGGGCGGCCGGCGCGCACCTCGTCTTCGCGTCGACCGGAGGAGCGATCTACGGCTCGGTCGCCGAGCCCGCGGACGAGGGCTCCGCGCTTCTCCCGGTTTCCGCCTACGGGCTCGCGAAGCGGTCGGCGGAGGTCTACGTCGACGGCTGGAACCGGATCTTCGGAACCCGCCACGTCGTGTTGCGCTTCGCCAACGTCTACGGGCCTCGCCAGTCCGCGGCGCTCGAGGGCGGCGTCGTCGCAATCTTCCTCGAGCGTCTCTCTGCGGGCGAGCCGACGACGATCTTCGGCGACGGCTCGATCACGCGCGACTTCGTCCACGTCGACGACGTCGTCAGCGCCCTGCTGCTCGCCGCCGGGCACGAGGGCGGCGTCTTCAACGTCGGAACCGGCGTCGAGACGACGATCGCCGAACTGCACGCGCTCTGCGAGCGCGCGGTCGGCGTCGACGCGCCACCCGCATACGGCCCGCCGCGCGCGGGCGACGCCCTGCGGAGCGTGCTCGACACGACGCGTGCCACGCGGGAGCTCGGGTTCACCGCCTCGGTCCCGCTCGCCGAGGGCGTTGCAGCGACCTACGCCGCCGAGCGGAAGGAGTAGCGGCTCCGCGCGCGAACCTCGTTCGCGTCGTGGACCATCCGATTCGCCTCGATTCCGTCGAGCTCGCCGTTCGCCCCTGGCGCACCGCCACGCTCGTCGTGGCCGCGGTCGCCGCCCTCGAGCTCGTCCTGCTCGTGATGATCGGCGGTGCGCTGCTCGCGAAGCCGCACGCTTCCCACACACGTTCGAAGGCGTCGAAAGCCGTCGCAGAGACGAGCGCGGCGCCGGCGCCGACGACGGGCCCCGTGCAGCGGAAGCGCGTCGCCGCCGAGCTGCCCCGCCGCAAGGTGAAGGTCGTCGTCCTCAACGGAAACGGGCGGCAAGGTGCCGCCGCGGCCGCCGCATCGCGCGTCAGCCGGAAGGGCTACCGCATCGGGCTCGTCGCGAACGCGCCGAGCCACGACTACGTCACGTCGCTCGTCATGTACCGGCGGGGCTTCGAGGGGGAAGCCCAGCGGCTCGCGCGCGATCTCGGCGTGAAGGTCGTGAGTCCGCTCGACGGCGTTCGGCCGAAGCAGCTCCACGGGGCACAGGCCGTGCTCATCCTCGGCGGCTGAGCTCAGCGCTCGCAGGCGCCGGCGTTGACGGCGTCGCGCGCGACGTCGAGCGGGCCGCCGGGTGCCCAGCGGCTCGATCGCGGGTCGAGCGTGTAGGAGTGGTTGAGGGCCGCGTACGCGGCGCACATGTCGCGTGTCGCGATCGCGTGATAGAGGCCGAGGTCGTACCAGGTGTCGGGGTTCTCGGGCTGGAGGCGCGTCGCCTTCTCGTACCAGGCGACCGCCGCTGCGTGGTCGCCCGCGGCGTCCGCCGCCTGGGCACGCGCCTGCAGCGGCCCGAGCGAGAGCGGGTCGAGTTGCCCGGCGCGGTCGGCGGCGTCGACTGCGTCGTCGAGGCGGCCGGCGTCGATCGCGGCAAAGGCGCGGTCGACCCTGTCCTGCGCGAGGCGGGGCAGCGCGACGGCGATCGCGGCCGCGACGCCGATCGCCGCCACCGCGACGAGACCCGGAAGCCGGACGCGGAGCGCGACCCGGGGCCGCCCTAGCGAGAGGAGCGCTCCGAGCGCGACGAGCGCCGGCCCCGTCACGGCGAGGAAGTCGAGGTCGTAGTCGACCACGGCGTGGACGACGTACGCGAGGGGAAGGCAGGCGAGCGCGGCCGCTGCGGCCGTCTCCTCGCCGCTCGACAGCCGAAGGCCGCGTCGGGCGCCGAGCGCACCGCCGACCACGGCCGCGAGCCCGAGCCCGAGCCCGACCACGCCGAGATCGGCGAGCAGTTGGAGTGGGACGCTGTGCGGCTCGGTCACCGGCGTTGCGCTCTCGCGATACCGCCGCCTGGCGAGAGCGAACGTGCCGGCTCCGGAGCCGCCGACCGGCCGGTCGGCGGCGACGTCGAGGGCCTCGCCCCACCACTGCAGCCGGTTGTTCGCGCAGAGATCGGTGAGCCGCCCTGGCTCGTTGACGCATTCCCCGCGCGAGAGTTGTTCGTCGATCCAGGAGATGGGGTTGCCGACCTTGGCGACGAAGCCGATCGAGCCCGCGACGAGCGTCAGCGCGCACGCCGCGAGAATCGTCACGCGGACGGCCGCGCTGTGCCGGTCGACGATCCCGCGAACCGGCAGGCGCCAGGCGACGAGCGCGACCGCGAGCATGGCGACGACCGTCACGACGGCGAAGACGCGCCCGTCCGCGACGCGGTCGCTGCGGAGGGCGCCGTCCTCGACGAGCGCGGGACGCGTGAACGCCCACGCGGCGACGGCGAGCGCGGGCCCCGCCGCGACCGCCATGCGAAGGGCGTCGGTGAGCCGCTCGTCGGAGACGACGAGCCAGAGCGCGACGACGGCGAGCGCGCCGACGACACCGGCCCGCGACTGGGTCAAGAGGATGACGAGGACCGCGGCGAAGGTGAGGAGCGACCCCGCGACGCGGAGCGGAGCGCGCCGGTTTCGCGCGACCCAGAGGCCGAAGGCGATGCCGGCGTCGGCGAGCAGCGCGAGCGCGTTCCAGTACCCGACGGGGTCGCGCAGGCGGGCAATCCGGTCGCCGTCGGGGAAGAGCGAGGGGATCGCAACGCCGACGAGCGCCCAGCCGAGCGCGGCAGCGAGCACGACGGCCGCCAGTGACGCCACGCGGACGGCGCCGCCGCGAAGGGTTCCGGCGAGCACACCGAGCGCCAGAAATGCGGTGTAGACCAGCCAGCGGGCGAGCCAGGCCCACGAGAGATCACCGGCGATCGACCAGACGATCGAGACGCCCGCCCAGAGCGCGAGCGCCGCCACGGCCACCACCGTCGTAGCCGCCGGGCGGTCGAGGCGCGGCAGTGGCAACACGCCCCGGAGCGCGACCGCGACACCGGCCGCGGCGCAGACGATCGCCGCGATCCCTGCCGTCGCGAGCGTGTCGACGCGAGAGCCTCCACCGAACAGCACGACCCAGGCGAGCAGGATGCCGAGCGTCCCGAGAAGGGCGGCCTCCGCGACGCGTCCGGGTCGCGGGGCGGCGTCCATGACGCGGCGAGGCTACCATGGCCCGCCGACGCCGCAGGACCGTCGCGAGTTGCCGCGAACGGCGTCTTACACATCGTTTACCCTTCCATGATTGCCGACCCACGGAGGGCGGGAAGACTCGCGCCACGCCGTCCGTCCACACCTCGTGCCTGACGTCCTCTCCCGTCGCATCACTCTTTTCGCAGCGCTGGCCTCACTGGCTGCGCTGACGGCGCTCTCCTTCGCGCCCGTCGCCAGCGCGAAGACGTGCGCGGAGCGCGTGATCGACGACTGGTACGGGAACGGCCGCGTCGACCAGATCTTCCCCAAGCACTGCTACCTCGAGGCGATCCGCTCCCTGCCCGTCGACGTCAAGGACTACTCGAACGCCGAGGACGACATCCGGCGCGCGCTGGCGTATGCGGCTCAGGGCAAGCCCGATCCGGGGCCGTCGGGCGGCCCGGCACCCACCGGGACGACGTCCGAGGACCCGTCCGTGACGACGCCGACCGCGCCGGACGACACGGTCGGACCGGATGGGCAGACGAACGCAGCGGGCGACGTCGACACCTCCGGCCCGTCCTCGGTGCCGATCCCGCTGCTCGTCCTGGGCGGGCTCGCGCTCCTCCTGCTCGCAGCCGGCGGCGCCGGCTATCTGAGCCGCCGCGCACAGGCCCGCCGCAACGGCGGCCCGCCCGGCCCGCCGGGCCCCGCGTAGCGCACGCGCGACGCGGCGAGGCGATGTTTCCCCGGCACCCCGTCGGGGAAGGGGCATTGGATGACCTTTCTCCGGGCGCTCATTGCTGCCGCGGCCGCGGCAGCAGCGGTGTCGACGCTCACCGCGTCCGCGGAGGCAGGGAACCTCGACGCGTGTGCTCAGCGCGTGATCCGCGACTGGTACTCCGGCGGGAGGGTCGACGGGACGTATCCGCTCGCCTGCTACCGGGCGGCGATTCGGGCGCTGCCCGAGGACGTCCTGCAGTACTCGAACGCCGACAAGGACATCGCCCGCGCCCTCGCGTACGCCCAGCGCGGACGTCCCGACCCGGGCGACGCCGAGGCCGCCCGGCCACCTGCCGCTCGGCAGTCGGCCCCGCCCCCGTCGACGTCGACGACGCCGTCACGCCGTCCCACGCCGGCGACGGCACGGGCGTCACGGGAGCAGCAGCAGCCTCGGCCCCGGGTGTCCTCACGGCCGTCCGACGGGAGCGCCCGACTTGCGAGCGGCCCGGAGGCCGAGCCGGCGGGCGCCGGCCTGCCGTACCCCGTGCTCGCGCTCGCGACGCTCGCGGGGCTCCTGCTCGTGAGCGCCGCCGCTGCGGCGCTCACGCGCCGGCGCTGACCGGCCCCGAGGCGCGGACCGCTAGACTCCACTCGGTGAGGGCACGCGCGATTTTCCTGCAAATTGCGCGTTTTCAGCACCGTCCGACCGGCGTCCTAGCATGCCCGGTCCGCTCGCAGGACGCGCTTCCCCGCGCCCGGCGCAGAGCAGTAAGGGATCGAACGGAGTAACCCACATCTCGGCCCGGGAGGACAGCATGGCAACGGCGAAGCAGGCGACGCAGGCACCGCAGACGGAGCCGAACGACACCGCGGAGATCGTCAACAGCGTCCTGGACGAGACCGCGAACATCGCGCCGCCGCGGTACTTCACGATCCCCGGCCGCGACCCGTTCGACGAGATCGAGTGGGAGACGCGCGACGCGCTCATCCCGGGCAAGAGCGGGCCCGTGTTCGAGCAACGCGACGTCGAGTTCCCGAAGTTCTGGTCGCAGACCGCGACGAACATCGTCGCCCAGAAGTACTTTCGCGGCCGCATGGCCTCGCCCGAGCGCGAGCGCAGCGTCAAGCAGATGGTCGGCCGCGTCGCGGACACCGTCGCCGGCTGGGGGCGCCAGGGTGGCTACTTCGCGTCGGAGGAGGAGGCGGAGACCTTCCACGCCGAGCTGAAGGCGATCCTCGTCAACCAGTACGCCTCGTTCAACTCGCCCGTGTGGTTCAACGTCGGCTTCGAGGAGACGCCGCAGTGCTCCGCGTGCTTCATCCTCTCGATCGACGACTCGATGGAGTCGATCCTCGACTGGATCCGGCGCGAGGGGATCATCTTCCGCGGCGGCTCGGGCTCTGGTCTCAACCTCTCGCGGCTGCGCTCCTCGAAGGAGCAGCTCTCCAAGGGCGGCTACGCCTCGGGTCCCGTCTCGTTCATGCGCGGCGCCGACGCCTCGGCGGGAACGATCAAGTCGGGCGGCAAGACGCGCAGGGCGGCGAAGATGGTCGTGCTCGACATCGACCATCCCGACGTCGACGAGTTCATCTGGTGCAAGGCGCGCGAGGAGCGCAAGGCGCGCGTGCTCGAGCAGGCCGGCTACGACATGTCCCTCGACTCGCCGGACTGGGCGTCGATCCAGTACCAGAACGCGAACAACTCGGTGCGCGTCACCGACGCGTTCATGGAGGCGGTCACGGAGGGCAAGGAATGGGCGCTCACGGCGCGCACGGACGGGACGGTCGTCGAGACCGTCGAGGCGCGCGCGCTGCTCCGCGACATCGCCGCGGCCGCCTGGGAGTGCGCCGATCCGGGCGTGCAGTACGACACGACCATCAACGCCTGGCACACGTCGCCGAACACCGGCCGGATCAATGCGTCGAACCCGTGCTCGGAGTACATGCACATCGACGACTCGGCGTGCAACCTCGCGTCGCTCAACCTCATGAAGTTCCGCCGCGAGGACGGCGAGTTCGACGTCGAGATGTTCGAGCACGCGGTCGACGTGATGTTCCTCGCGCAGGAGATCCTCGTCGGCTACTCGTCGTACCCGACGCCCGAGATCGGCCGGAACGCGAAGAAGTTCCGCCAGCTCGGGCTCGGCTACGCGAACCTCGGCGCGCTGCTCATGGCGCGCGGGCTGCCGTACGACTCCGACGAGGGCCGCGCGTACGCGGCCGCGATCACCGCGCTGATGACCGGGCGCGCGTACCGCATGTCGGCCGAGGTCGCGCACCGGATGGGTCCCCATGCCGGCTACGCCGAGAACCGCGCCGCGATGGTGGGCGTCATCGCGAAGCACCGAGCCGCGGTCGGCAACATCGACCACCACGAGTCGGTGCCCGACGACCTGCTGACCGCCGCGCGCAGGGCGTGGGAGGAGGCCCTCGACGTCGGCGAGGTGCACGGCTTCCGCAACGCGCAGGCGACGGTGCTCGCGCCGACCGGGACGATCAGCTTCATGATGGACTGCGACACGACCGGCGTGGAGCCCGACTTCTCGCTCGTCAAGTCGAAGAAGCTGGTCGGCGGCGGCGAGATCACGATCGTCAACAAGACGGTGCCGATGGCCCTCGGCGAGCTCGGCTACGCGCCGCGGGAGGTCGAGGAGATCGTCGCGTACATCGACGAGCGGGGCGGCGTCGTGGGGGCGCCGCACTTGAAGACCGAGCACTACCCCGTGTTCGACTGCGCGATCGGCGAGCGGCCGATCCACTACATGGGGCACGTGAAGATGATGGGCGCGGTGCAGCCGTTCATCTCGGGCGCGATCTCGAAGACGGTCAACCTGCCCGAGGGGACGACGATCGACGAGATCGCGAAGCTGTTCGTCGAGTCGTGGCAGCTCGGCGTCAAGGCGATCGCGATCTATCGCGACAACTGCAAGGTCGCACAACCACTCTCGTCGTCCAAGGACGTCCCGGCCGGTGCGGCGACGCTCGCCCCCGTCGGAGCGCCCGGCGTCGTGGCGCACCCGCAGCGCCGGCGGCTGCCGGACGACCGCACCGAGATCGGCCGGAAGTTCAAGGTCGGCGAGTACGAGGGCTACATCCACGTCGGCCTCTTCGAGGACGGGACGCCCGGCGACATCTTCGTGGACATCGCGAAGGAGGGCACGACTCTCGCCGGCCTCATGAACTCGTTCATGATCTCGGTCTCGCTCGGCCTCCAGTACGGGGTGCCGCTCGACGTCTACGTCTCGAAGTTCAGCCACATGCGCT
>DATAPC010000030.1:0-9245 GCA_036265415.1 Gaiella sp. | reverse complement strand
CGGTCGTCGGCGATCGCGCGGTAGGCGGTGCCGAGGTTCGTGTACCGGAGAAAGGCGGTCGTCACGGCGGTCAGCACGACCGCGAACGCGAGCGCGATCACCTGCGTCCAGTTCGCGAACGCCCCGAACAGGGTGAACGTGTGGCTGGAGCTCGGCAGCGGGAGGAACCGGGCGAACGCGCCACCGACAGGCGCCCGCCAGGCCATCAGCCCGAGCAGGATGAGTGCGAGCCCGAGCGTCCCCATCATCTTGACGAGCGGGTCCCGCGCCGCGAAGGCGGGGCCGAAGACCAGCCCGTAGGCGAGGTTCACGACCCCGCCGAACGCGACGCAGGTGACGTACGCGAGCCAGTGCGGCCAGCTCGTGTGGTTGATCATCCAGTAGGCGATCAGGGCGCCCGCGGCGCCGATCGCGCCGAACGCGAGGTTGAGGACGCCGGTCGCCTGATAGAGCACGACGATCCCGACGCCCGAGAGCGCGTACACGCCGCCGAGCGCGAGGCCCAGCACGATGTAGGGCTTGAAGAACTCCCAGTCGACGCCGAAGACGGCGAAGCCGACGACGCTATCCACGCTCACCTCGGGGCACCCTGATCTCCACCGGATCGTTCGCTACTTCGCGGTGTTGAGCTTGAACTTCTTCTCCCAGACCCTGGTCTGGGCGACTTCCTTGTCGACGGGTGCGATCGCGAAGCACTTCTCCTTCAGGACGACCTTGCCGGCCTTGTAGTCGACCGTGATGTCCCAGTTGTTCGGGATGTGGTACGGAAGAGCGTTCCCGACGTACCACGGCTTGCAGAGCATGTCCGTCTTGATGTTCTTCAGCTTCCGGACGGCGGCGTTGTAGGACTTCGCCGTGACCGGCCCCTTGATGCTGAGGAGCGCGATCGTCGAGAACTTGCCGGCCATGAAGCCCATCTGCGCGAACGCCTGTGGATCGATCTTCGAGTACTTCTTGAGGACGTCGAGCATGAGCTTCGTGTCGGGACCCTGCGAGGCGTCGAGCAGGCCGAACTCCGAGTTGATGAACAGCTTCCCGTCCCACTTGCCGAACTGCTCGGCCATGAACGTGTTGGCGATCGGCGTGGAGGAGCCCCACTTCACCTTGTCGATCAGGCCCTGCGCCTCGGCTGCCTTCATCAGCGCCGGGGCCGTGTCGGGCGTGAAGTCGAGGATGATCCCGCCGCCGGGGCCGGCGGCCTGGTAGAGCTGCTGCACGATCGTGTTCGCGTCCGTGACGGGCAGCGTGACCGGGATGCTCTTGCCCGGGATCCCTGCCGCCTGCGCGACCTTGATCGCGCCGCCGTCGGCGTACGCCGCGATCGTCGACGGCGAGGCGACGACGATCGACTTGGCCCCTGCGCGGACGAGCGCCTGCGCTGCCCCGATGTTCGAGTAGCGCGGGCCCATGTTGACCTCGACGATCGAGGGCGTCCCGAAGCACTCGGCCTGCACGCCCGCGCCGATCACGACGAACCCCTTGGACTTGTAGTACTTCCAGTTCGTGCCGCACTCGGTGAAGCTCGTGTTGCCCACGACCCCGACGACCTTGTCGCTCTCGATCAGCTTGCGGGCGAGCGCGGCCTGCTGGGCAGGGTTGAGCTGCTCGTTGTAGAGCGTGTACTGCACGGGCCGGCCGCGGATGCCGCCGTTGTCGTTGACGCAGTCGAAGTACGCCTTCGCGACCTTGCCGATGGTCGTGAAGTCGACGCCCGGGATGAGCATGTCGATGCCGCCGATCTTGATCGGCCGGCCGGTCGCCTTCTTCCCCGTGCCGAGGCCGCAGACGGACTTCGTCGCGGATGCCGTCCCGGAGCCGACCGTTGCCGTGGTCTTCGTGCCGGCGCCCGTGGCCCAGCCGGCCAGCATCAGCGCCAGGACGCCCACGGCCGCGGCCACGACGCCGATCATGGTCTTCGTCGATCTCATGGATCCCTCCGTATTGGGTCTCTCGAGCCTGCTGACCGAACTGCGCGACCGACGGCCGCGCCACGCCTCAGGGTTTCGTCACGCACGCCCTCCTCGCCTCGGCGTGAGCCCGCGCGTGTGCGTGGGACGGGGCCAGCGATGTTCGGGGTGACGGGGACCACGCGAGCCCGGGCGCGTCCGACAGCGGTGTGCGGGCTCCTCGCGCGCCCGCTCGGCGCCACCGTCTCCCTCTCTCACGTCCCGGATACTAGACTAGTGTCTTGACGAATGGAACACTGCGCCGGTAGTCGCACGCCGACGCGCAGGCGGTCGGGTCGGCGCGAAAGGAGAGACGGCATGGGCACCCAGACCGAGACCGGCATCGATACGAGGCTCTTCATCGGGGGCGAGTTCGTCGACGCAGAGGGGGGCGCGACCTTCGATAATCGCGACCCGTGGCGCGGCGACGTCGTCTCCGAGGTCGCAGCCGGCACGCGGGCCGACGCCAGGAACGCCGTGGAGGCAGCGTCCGCGGCGTTCGCCGAGTGGTCGCAGACGCCCCCCGCCGTGCGCCAGGGAATCTTCCTCCGGGCCGCCGACGTGCTCGAGTCGCGCGAGGACGAGGTCGTCTCGATGCTCGCGCGCGAGAGCGGCTGCACCTTCGGGTTCGGCATGTTCCAGATGCACTTCGTCCCCGGGCTCTTCCGCCAGGCGGCCGCGCTCGCGTACGCCCCGCTCGGCGAGGTGATTCCGTCGGACACGGGCGCCTTCTCCATGGGGATCAGGCGGCCCGTCGGCGTCGTCGGCGCGATCGCGCCGTGGAACGCCGCGCTGATCCTCTCGGCGCGCTCGATCGCCGCGCCGCTCGCGCTCGGGAACACCGTCGTCCTCAAGCCGTCCGAGTGGTCGCCGCAGGTCGGCGGACTCCTCTGGGGCGAGGTCTTCGCCGAGGCGGGCCTTCCCGCCGGAGTGCTGAACGTGGTCACGCATGCGCCCGGGGAGGCCCAGGGCATCGGTGACGAGCTGATCGAGAGCCCGCACGTCAGGCGGCTGAACTTCACCGGGTCGACCGCCACCGGGCGCCGGCTCGCCGAGGCCGCTGGCCGCCAGCTCAAGCGGATGGTGCTCGAGCTCGGCGGCTACAACCCCTTGATCGTCCTGGCCGACGCCGACCTCGAGTACGCGGTCGACGCGACGGCGTTCGGTGCGTTTCTCCATCAGGGGCAGATCTGCATGTCCGCGCGCCGGATCATCGTCGAGCGACCGATCGCCGACGAGTTCGTGTCCCGGCTCGCCGCGAAGACGAGCGGCCTGAAGGTCGGCGACCCCGCCGAGCACGACACGATCATCGGACCCGTGATCAGCCCCGAGGCCCTCGAGACGATCAAGGCGCGGGTCGACGCCGCGGTCGCGAGCGGGGCACGGGTTCTCGCCGGTGGCAGCGCGGACGGGCCGTGCTTCCAGGCGACGCTGCTCGCAGACGTCCCGCCGGACTCGGAGTTCGCGAACACGGAGACGTTCGGTCCCGTCGCCGCGATCGAGATCGTGGAGTCGGCGGACGAGGCCGTCGAGCGGGCGAACGCGACCGAATACGGGCTGTCGTCGGGGATCATCACGACGGACGTCGACCGCGGCATGGCGCTCGCCCAGGCGATCGACGCGGGCATCGTCCACGTCAACGACCAGCCGGTGGGGGACGAGCCCCAGATGCCGTTTGGCGGCGTGAAGGACTCGGGCTTCGGACGGTTCGGCGGGACGGCCGTCGTGGACGAGTTCACCGAGACCCGCTGGATCACCGTCCAGCGAGGATCGCATCCGTTCCCCTTCTGAGGAGGCTTCGCGACGAGCGCCATGACGGCGAGTACGGTGATCGGCGCCGAGGAGGCGGTCGGCCGGATCCGGACCGGCGACACGGTGATGGTCGGCGGCTTCGGGCTGGTCGGGGCACCGCTCACGCTGATCGACGCACTCGTCGAGTCGTCGGACGCGACCGACCTGACGATCGTCTCGAACAACATCGGGGAGCCCGGACGCGGGCTCGGCAAGCTCCTCCGGCAGGGCCGAATCCGCCGCGGCATCTCCTCGTACTTCACGTCGAACCCCGAGGCGGTGGCGGCGGTCAACGCGGGCGAGCTCGACGCGACGCTCGTTCCGCAGGGCACCTTCGCGGAGGCGATCCGCGCGGGCGGGGCGGGGATCGGCGGCTTCTACACGCCGGTCGGAGCCGGCACGCTCCTCGCGGAGGGCAAGGAGGAGCGCCTGATCGACGGCATTCGCCACGTCCTCGAGGAGCCGATCCGCGCGGACGTGTCGCTCGTCTACGCGGCGCGCGCCGACGAGCTCGGCAACCTCTGGTACCGGCGCACCGCCCGCAACTTCAACCCGTTGATGGCAACCGCGTCGCGGATCACGATCGCCGAGGCGGGCGAGATCGTGCCCGCCGGAGACCTCGAGCCCGAGTCGGTGGTGACGCCACACCTGTACGTCGACCACGTGGTGGCCAGCACGTGAGCGACGTCAAGGGCCGGATCGCGGCGCGGGCCGCGGAGGAGCTCCACCCGGGCGAGGTCGTCAACCTCGGGATCGGCATCCCCAACCTGATCCCCGGGTATCTCGGGCCCGAGACGACCGTCGTCCTGCATACCGAGAACGGACTCCTCGGCGTGGGGCCGCGGCCCGGCGACGGGGAGCTCGACCCGGACCTGATCGACGCGGCGAAGCAGCCGATCACAGCACTCCCGGGCGCCGCGTACTTCGACAGCGCGACGAGCTTCGCGATGATCCGCGGCGGTCACGTCGACGTCGCCGTGCTCGGCGCGCTCGAGGTGAGCGGGCACGGCGACATCGCGAACTGGGCGGTGCCCGGGAAGGATGTGCTCGGCGTCGGCGGAGCGATGGACCTCGTGGTCGGCGCCCGCCGCGTGATCGTGACGATGACCGCCACCTCGTCGCGCGGCGCGCCCAAGGTGGTCGAGACGTGCACGTATCCCCTCACCGCGGCCGGCGCGGTGGACGTCGTCGTCACCGAGCTGTCGGTCTTCCGTCGGATCGACGGCGCGCTGCATCTCACCGAGCTCCTCGACGGTGCCACGGTCGAGGATGTGGCCGCCGTCACGACCGCGCCCTTCGTCGTCGCCCTGAAGGAGAGCCATGTCCGTTGACGTTCGTCCCTTCCCCGAGCTGGTCGATGCCGAGCGCACCGGGCCGGACCCGCCCTACGACCACCACGACTACGTCGGGACGCGGCTCCGGGCCCCGAAGGAGCCCCTCGTCGTGATCCCGTCCACGCTGACCGAGCTGACCGGCCCCGCGTTCGGCTGGTCGGACGTCGACGCCCGTGACGCGGACCTCACCCACCAGCACACCGGCGAGCCGCTCGGCGAGCGGATCGTCGTCAGCGGCCGTGTGCTCGGGAGCGACGGGAAGCCGCTCCGGGGGCAGCTGATCGAGATCTGGCAGGCGAACGCGGCCGGCCGCTACGCGCACGAGGTCGACGACCACGACGCACCGCTCGATCCGAACTTCACGGGCGCCGGCCGCTGCCTCACCGACGACGAGGGGTGCTACCGCTTCGTCACCGTCAAGCCCGGGGCGTATCCGTGGAAGAACCACCCGAACGCCTGGCGTCCCAACCACATCCATTTCTCCGTCTTCGGGCGCGCGGTCACGGAGCGGCTCGTCACGCAGATGTACTTCCCGGGAGACCCCCTCTTCCCGTACGACCCGATCTTCAACTCGATCCGCGACGAGAAGGCCCGCGCACGGCTCGTCTCGACCTTCGACATCGAGCTCACCGAGCCCGAGTGGGCGCTCGGCTTCCGCTGGGACATCGTCGTCGGCGGCAAGGACGCGACGCCGCTCGAGGAGCCACACGATGACTGAGCTTCCGATCACGCCGGCGCAGACCGCCGGCCCCTACCTACGGATCGGGCTGTTGCGGAACCTGATCGGCTCCGACGTCGTCGACCCGGCGGACCCGCGCGCGGTCGTCATCCGCGGCCGGCTGACCGACGGCGCCGGCGACGGCGTGCCCGACGGGATGGTCGAGATCTGGCAGGCGGACGGGGCCGGTCGCTACCGGCATCCCGCGGACGACCGCGAGGAGATCGCGTTCGAGGACGGGTTCCGCGGGTTCGGTCGCTCGGGCACCGAGGACGACGGCCGCTTCTCGTTCGTCACCGTCAAGCCCGGTGGAGTCCCGTGGCCCGAGGGCGGGTTGCAGGCGCCGCATCTCGTCGTGTCGGTCTTCGCGCGCGGCCTGCTCAAGCACGCCGTGACGCGTCTCTACTTCCCCGACGAGGCCGAGGCGAACGCGGCCGACCCGGTGCTCTCACGGCTCACGCCGGAGCAGCGCGAGACGCTCGTCGCGGTTCCCGAGGACGGGGGCCTGCGCTTCGACATCCGCCTCCAGGGGCCCGCGCACACGACATTCTTCGCGGTGTGACGGCGTTCGACGCGCTGTTCGTCCCCGCCTCGGTGCGCGAGGCGGTCTCGGGACGGTCCTGGCTCGAGGCGATGCTCGAGGTCGAGCGGGCTCTCGCCGCGGCGGGGTCGTCGGTCGGCCTCGTCCCGCAGGCGTCGGCGGACGCAATTGCCGCAGCGTGTTCCGACGCCGACGTCTTCCGGTGGAACGAGCTGCTCCAGCAGGGTCACACCGTCGGGAACCCGGTCGAGCCTCTCGTCCGCGCGCTGCGCGCGCGTGTCGGCACCGAGCACGAACGGTTCGTCCACCTCGGCGCGACGAGCCAGGACGTGCTCGACACCGCCGCCATGCTCGTCGTCCGCGAGGCGCTGGCGCACGTCCTCGGTCACGTCGACGCGGCCGCCGAGCGCTGCGCGGTGCTCGCCCGCGAGCACCGGGACTCCCCGATGCCCGCCCGGACGCTTCTGCAGCAGGCCGTGCCGACGACCTTCGGGCTCGTCACCGCGGGGTGGCTCGTCGCGCTTCTCGACGCGCGAAAGCGCCTGGCCCACGTGGCCGACGCCGGCCTCGCGGTACAGCTCGGCGGGGCGGCCGGGACGCTGGCCGCGCTCGGCGACGACGGGACGCGCGTGGCCGAGGCGTTCGCGAGCGAGCTCGATCTCGCCGTGCCCACGCTTCCCTGGCACACGAATCGAGTGCGGATCGCAGAGCTCGGCGCCGCGCTCGCCACCGCGGCGGGCGTCTGCGGGAAGATCGGGCTCGACGTCGTCCTCCTCTCGCAGACAGAGGTCGCGGAGGTGCGCGAGGCGACGGGCGGTGGCTCGTCGACGATGCCGCAGAAACGGAACCCCGTGCAGGCGACGCTCGCCCGGGCCGACGCGCGGCTCGCGACGGCGCACGCGTCGGCGCTGCAGGGGACGCTCGCGCACGAGCACGAGCACGAGCGCGCAGCGGGGGCGTGGCACGCGGAGTGGGAGGCGCTTTGCGGCGCCCTCGCGTATGCCGGCGGCGCTGCTGCCGCTGCGGCGGAGTCCCTCGTCGGGCTCGAAGTCGACACCGAACGGATGCGCGCCAACCTCGACGCGAGCGAGGGGCTGATCGTCGCGGAGCGGGTCGCCTCGGCGCTCGCGGGCGAGTTGGGTCGCGGCGCTGCGCACGAGCTGGTCGCCGAGGCCGCCGGCGCGCCGTCGTTCCGCGAGGCGCTCCTCGCAGACCCCCGCAACCCCTCGAGCGCAGACGAGGTCGACGCGCTGCTCGACCCGACGACGTATCTCGGCTCGGCCGGGGCGCTCGTCGACCGCGCGCTCGAGCGCTACGCCGCGGAGACCGCACCATGACGCTCCACCATGTCGTCGACGGCGACCCGGGCGCCCCCGCCATCCTCCTCGCGAGCTCGCTGGGAGCCACGCAAGCGATGTGGGAGCCGCAGGTCGAACCGCTGCAGGAGCGCTTCCGGGTCGTCCGCTGCGACCGCCGTGGCCACGGCGCCTCGCCGGTCGTCCCCGGCCCGACGACGATCGACGACCTCGGGCGAGACCTCGTCGAGCTGCTCGACTCGCTCGGGCTCGACCGCGTCGCGTTCTGCGGACTGTCGCTCGGCGGCCTCGAGGGCATGTGGCTCGCGCTCCACGCCCCCGAGCGCATCGAGCGGCTCGTCCTCGCGTGCACGTCGTCGTCCTTCGCGCCGCGCGAGACGTGGATCGAGCGCGCCGCGACCGTCCGCGAGGAGGGGCTGGACGCCATCGCCGACGGCACGATGGCCAGGTGGTTCAGCGTCTCTTTCCGCGGCAAGGAGCCCGGGGTGGTGACACGCTTCCGCGAGATGCTCGTCTCGACCCCCGCCGACGGGTACGTGGCCTGCTGCGACGTGCTCGCCGACGCCGACCTCACGGACGAGCTCGGCGGCATCGCGACCCCGACACTCGTGTTGACGGGCTCGGACGACCCGACGATCACGCCGGCACGCGGCGACGAGCTCGCACGCCGCATCCCCGGCGCGCGGCACGTCACACTCGAGGGCGCTGCCCATCTCGCGAACGTCGACAGCGCCGACACCTTCACGCCGGCGCTGATCGAGCACCTGGAGGCGGCGTGAGCGAGAGCGGCGACGAGACCCACGCCCGCGGGATGGAGACGCGCCGCGCAGTGCTCGGCGACGCGCACGTGGACCGCGCGATCGAGCGCACGACGGCCTTCACCGAGGACTTCCAGCGGCTCATCACGCGGTACGCCTGGGGCGAGATCTGGTCGCGGCCGGGCCTCGACCGCCGCACACGGAGCTGCATCACGCTGACGGCGCTCGTCGCAGGGGGACGCGAGCACGAGCTCGAGCTGCACGTCCGCGCAGCGCTCCGAAACGGGCTCACGCCGGACGAGATCGGCGAGGTGCTCCTGCAGTGCGCCGTCTACTGCGGCGTCCCGGCCGCGAACGGCGCCTTCGCCATCGCGCAGCGCGTGATCGACGAGGAGGCGACGCAGTGAGCCGTGCGGTCGTCCTCTCGGCCGTGCGGACGCCGGTCGGCCGGTACGGCGGCGGCCTCGCGGCCGTGCGCCCCGACGACCTCGCGGCGCTCGCGGTCGCGGCGGCCGTGGAGCGCGCGGGCGTCCCGCCCGGCGAGATCGAGGACGTCTGGCTGGGCTGCGCGAACCAGGCCGGTGAGGACAACCGCAACGTCGCGCGCTTCGCGGCCCTCCTCGCGGGCCTGCCGGACACCGTCGCCGGCGTGACCGTGAACCGGCTCTGCGCGTCCGGCCTGTCCGCGATAGCAGGGGCCTGCCACGCGGTCATCGCCGGCGACGGCGACCTCTTCGTCGCGGGCGGCGTCGAGTCGATGACCCGCGCGCCGCTCGTCACGGCGAAGCCCGACGCGCCGTTCGCGCGCGGCGACCGCGTCGTCCACGACACGACGCTCGGC
>DATAPC010000029.1:0-18497 GCA_036265415.1 Gaiella sp. | reverse complement strand
GCGGCATGCGCGCGGCGCTGCCGTACGTCGACCGGTTCCTGCCCGGCCATAATCTGAGGAGTCTCGAGGAGCTGGCGGCCGTGCTCGCCGGCATCGAAAGGAGGCACGCAGCGTGAAGGAGATCCTGCCCGAGGTCGAGGCCTGGCAAGAGGCCGGCGAGAAGGTCGTCGTCGCCACCGTCGTCGCGACGCGGCGTTCGGCTCCCCGCCCGGTCGGGACGAGCCTCGCCGTGTCGGAGTCCGGGAAGATGTGCGGCTCGGTGTCGGGGGGCTGCGTCGAGAGCGACGTGTTCGACAACGCGATGGAGGTGCTGCGGACCGGCGAGCCCAAGCTCCTCCACTACGGCATCACCGACGACCAGGCGTGGGAGGTCGGCCTGCCGTGCGGCGGCGAGATCGACGTCTTCGTGGAGGCGGTGGAGTGACGGTCGTCCTCTCCCGGCTCCGGGAGCTCCTGCACGAGGGCGGCCGGGGCGTGCTCTTCACGGTGGTGGAGGGCGACGGCGTCGGCGGCAAGGCGCTCGTCGTCGAGGGCGGCGAGACGATCGGCGACGGCGTCCCCGCGGCCGCGCTCGAGCAGTTCGACGAGCTCGTCCGCCGCGGGCGCAACCGGATCGTCGAGGTCGACGGCGCGAAGGTGTTCGCCGAGTGGTACGGCCCGCCCCCGCGGGTGCTCGTCTACGGCGCGGTCGACACCGCCGAGGCGCTCGCCCAGGGGGCGAGGCTCCTGGGCTGGACGGCGATCGTCGCCGACGCGCGGGCGACGTTCCTGACGCCCGAGCGCATCCCGTCGGCCCACCAGCTGATCCCGAAGTGGCCGGAGGACGCGATCGCCGAGGTCGCGCCGGACCACCAGACCGCGATCGTCGTCCTCACCCACGACGACAAGTTCGACGAGCCGGCGCTGATCGCGGCGCTGGACACCGAGGCGTTCTACATCGGGGCCCTCGGGTCGAGGCGAAATCAGGAGCGTCGCCGCGAGCGTCTCCTCGAGGCGGGCGTGAGCGAGGAGAAGCTCGCGCGCATCCAGGGTCCATGCGGCCTCGACATCGGCGCCGACACCCAGGCCGAGACCGCGCTCTCGATCCTCGGCGAGATCCTCGCCGTGCGCGCCCAGCGCTCCGGCGGCCCGCTGCGGGACGCGAAGCAGAGGATCCACGCCGAGGTGGCCTGAGGCTCGTCAGGGCCGCCAGCTCCTGCGGCCGACGGCCCACAGCTGGAACGGAAGCAGCGGCCACAGCGCCAGCTCGCGCAGGGTCGCGCGGCGTGAGCCGCCGGGAGGGGACGCCGAGCGCACTCGGATGCCCGTGTGCCGGAGCAGCCAGCGGAGCGCGGTCTTCGCGCGGAGCGCATGCCAGGACGAGGTGACGACGACCACCTCGCGCGCTCCGACCCGCAGGACGTCGTTGAGCGCGTTGGCCATGTTCTCCACCGTCGTCCGCGCATCGGGGTCGACGACGACCTCGCGTGCTGCGCCGGGCCATGCGGCCTGCATGAGCTCGGCCTCGGCGTGCGTGCCCGAGACGCGCGCCCAGCCGGAGAGGACGACGACGTCGTCCGGCGTCGCGACCTCCGCCGCCCGCTCGAGCCGCGCCGCACAGATGGGGTGCAGCTCGCCGCGGCCCCCGTCCGAGTAGCCGAGAACCACGACGACGCGTTGCGTCACGCGCGACGGTGGCGCAGCCACCGGAAGAACAGCAGCGTGCCGACGACGGTGAGCACGAGCTTCACCGCCTTCTTCCCCTGCAGCTTCGAGTGTCCGTGCGTGCGCTCGCGCATGTGGACGGCGACCTCCTCGACGCGGAGTCCCCCCGCCTTCAGCCGCAGCAACGCCTCGACCTCGGGCGCTCCGCTGACGTACGGCCGTGCCATCACGGGCATCGCCGCCCGGTTGACCGCGGCCATCCCGGACGTCGGGTCGTGGAACGGGCGGCCCAGCCGGACGTGCATCGCCTTCTGGAGCAGGCCGATGCCGAAGCGCCGCGAGCGGGACGGCGCATAGCGCTCCGCCTCGTAACCCTCACCCGCGGCGAAGCGCGACCCGACGGCGACGTCGCAGCGGTCCGACCGTACGAGATCGAGCAGCCGCCGGAGCTCGTCCACGGGATGCTGCCCGTCCGCGTCGACTCGGCCGCAGAACGCGTACCCGCGCTCGTGTGCCTCGCGGTAGCCGGCAGCGATTCCGGCCCGGAGACCGCGGTTCTCGCCGAAGGAGACGACGATCGCGCCGCGATCGGCCGCGACCGCCGCGGTCGCGTCCGTCGACCCGTCGTCGATCACGAGTACGTCCGCATCCGGCAGCCCGGCGCGGAGCTCGTCGAGGACGGCGGGGAGCGCCTGCTCCTCATTCCAGGCCGGGATGAAGACCACGGTGTCGGCGTCGGGCACCGAAGGAGCGTACTGCGCGGCGAAGCGCCTCGACGCGGCGGTTGCGACCGCGACAGCGGGCGCCTGCAGGGGTCTCCACGTCGCAGGCGGGGATCCGAGCGGCGTGAATCCACTTCTGCGGATTCGCGCCCGCGAACGAAGTAGAGTCGCCGAGACGACGCAGTCACGAAAGGAGAACGCCGTGTCGGGTATCGACGCGAAGTCGGACGCGATCTTCGAGCTCGTCGAGGAAGGATCGGCGGTCGAGCAGCTGGCGACCGGCTTCACCTTCACGGAGGGGCCGATCTGGCACCCGGAAGACGACGTCCTGTACTTCTCGGACATGCCGGGGGACGTCCGGCGCCAGGTGACGCTCGACGGCCAGGTGACGGAGGTCCGCCGGCCCTCGTTCAAGTGCAACGGGATGACGCTCGACGCCGATCTCAACCTGCTGGTCTGCGAGCACGTGACGAGCTCGCTCGTGCGCGAGCACGCCGACGGCGTCCGCGAGACGCTCGCCTTCCACTACGAGGGCAAGTACCTGAACAGCCCGAACGACGTCACCGTTCGCTCGGACGGCACGATCTACTTCTCGGATCCCTGGTACGGACGCTTCCCCGGCTTCGGCATCGAGCGCGAGCGGGAGCTCGGCTGGCAGGGCGTCTTCCGCATCCCGCCGGACGGCGGACAGGACGAGCTCGACCTCGCCGTTCCGCAGGACGAGTTCGACATGCCGAACGGCCTGTGCTTCTCCCCCGACGAGTCGCTGCTGTACATCAACGACACGCCGCGGGCCCACATCAAGGTCTTCGACGTGAGCGCGGACGGGACGCTCTCGAACGGACGGATGTTCTTCGACGGCGTCGGCACCGGCGTGATCGAGGAGGGGATCCCGGACGGGATGAAGTGCGACGAGCGCGGAAACATCTGGGTCACCGGACCGAAGGGGATCTGGGTGATCTCGCCCGAGGGCGAGCACCTCGGCACGGTCGTCGTCCCGGAGAACACCGGCAACCTGAGCTGGGGCGGCCCCGACTGGCACACGCTGTTCATCCCGTCGAGCACGTCCGTCTACACCATCCGCACGACCGTCGGTCCGCGGCGAGAGCCGTACATGCGCTAGGAGGAGAGAGATGCCCGACTACACCCTCGACGCGGCCCGCTGCGTCCTGATCGTCCAGGACCTCCAGAACGACGTGATCATCGACGGCGGGGCGTTCGCCGAGTCCGGCTCGCCGCAGCACGCCAAGGACCAGAACGTCGTCGAGAACGTCAAGGACCTCGCCGGGTTCTGCCGCGGCAAGGGGATCCCCGTGATCCACGTCTGGTACGTGGTCGAGGAAGGCGCCCCCGGCCTCAAGGTCAATGCGCCACTCTTCGAAGGCGTGGCGGCCGGAGCGCTCGTGCGCGGGACGTGGGGCGCGGAGCCCGCGGAGGGGCTCGAGCCGCAGGACGGCGACTTCGTGATCGAGAAGATGCGGATGTCGGCCTGGCAGGGCACGAAGCTGGAGAACCTGCTGGCAGGGCTCGCTCGCGACACGATCGTCGTCACGGGTGCCTGGACGAACATGTCGATCGAGCACACCGCGCGCACCGGCGCCGACAAGGGCTTCTTCATGGTCGTCCCCGAGGACGCGTGCTCGACGATGAACGCCGACTGGCACAACGCCTCGATCAACTTCGCGCTGCAGAACGTCTCGATCGTGACCAACTGCGCCGACGTCAAGGCCGCGCTGAGGTGACCTGCGGGCGGCGGATCCGCGAGCGGATCCGTACGGAATCCGCTCGCGCGGATCCCTCCCGCGCGACGTTCCCCGAGGACGGCCGCTTCGCGGCCGCGAGCGTCGTCGCACCCAGGGGCGGATCCTGAAGACACGCGCCGCGCTGTTCCACGCCGTCGGCGAGCCGCTCGAGGTCGCGGAGATCGAGCTCGAGGAGCCACGCGCCGACGAGGTGCTCGTCCGCATGGTCGCGGTCGGGATCTGCGGCACCGACCTCCATCAGGTGAGGGGCGAGTTCCGGCGGCCGACGCCGATGGTGCTCGGCCACGAGGGAGCCGGCGTCGTCGAGGCCGTCGGCGACGCGGTGACCAGCCTCGGCTCCGGCGACGAGGTCGTCCTCTCGTGGGCGCCGTCCTGCGGGGAGTGCGCGGGCTGCCGGCGCGGACGCCCGGCGACGTGTCGCGTCCTGAACGCCGCGATCCCGAACGGGACGCTGCCCGACGGGACGACCCGGATGACCTGGCGCGGCGAGACCGTCTACCGCGGGACGGCGACGGGCTGCCTCACGGAGCGCATCGTCGTCTCGGAGCAGGTCGCGCTGCCGCTGGGTGAGGGCGTCCCGCTCGACCAGGCGGCACTGCTCGGATGCGCCGTGCTCACCGGCGTCGGCGCCGTCGTCTCCGCCGCACGCGTCCTGCCGGGCACGTCCGTGCTGGTGGTCGGCGCCGGCGGCGTCGGGCAGTTCGTGGTCCAGGGCGCGCGGATCGCGGGCGCCGCCACAATCGTCGTCTCCGATCCCGTCGATGCGAGGCTCGAGGCGGCGCGCCGGGCAGGCGCCACGCATCTGGCGACCCCCGACGCCCTTCGAGACGTCATGCGCGCGGAGCTTCCCGACGGCGCCGACTACGCGTTCGACGCGGTCGGCGACCCGGCGACTACCGCCACCGCGCTGCGGTTCGCGCGCGACGGCGGAACGGCGGTGATCGTCGGTCTGCCCGCCCAGGGGCTGCGGCTCGACCTCGACCCGTTCGAGCTCATCCGCAAGGAGAAGCTGCTCACCGGGACGCTCTACGGCTCGCAGGACCCGGCGGTTGCGCTGCCCGAGATGCTCGAGCACGTGCGCACGGGGCGGCTCGACCTCGCGTCGTCGGTCGGCCCTTCGTTCTCCCTGGAGGACGTGAACGAGGCCGTCGAGTCGAGTCTCGCCGGCGAGGCCGGCCGGGTGCTCGTTCTGCCCTGAGCTCAGTCGGCGGCGTCGAGCGCCGCCGAGAGCCCGTGGACGACCTCCTCCTGCAGCCACGAGAGCCAGTGGTACAGCGCGAGGCGGGGCGCGTCGGGGTCGTCGGCCCGAAGCGGTCCGTAACTCTGCTCCGTCACGTCGAGCTGCGTCCCGAGCGCGAGGCGCAGGCTCTCGAGGGCCCCGAGCCACGTGCGGAGCTCGTCCTCGGTGAGCGACTCCGCGTGGGCGGTCCGCTCGAGCTCGGCGAGCGCACGCAGCTTCCCGTCGAGCAGTGTCCCGCCGACGAGCTCCGTGTACTCCGTGTTCGAGGCGTCGTCGTCCACGAACGCGGGGGGGAACAGGCGGTAGAGCGTCGGCTCGCCGGCGGAGAGCGCTTCCCGCAGCTGCCCGGGCAGCGACGCGAGCACGTCCCGCTCCTCGGCGGGTAGGCGGACGCGGTAGCTCCCGTCGCGCCGGCGATCGATCCCGCGGCGCACGGCCTCTAGTCCTGCTGCATTGTCGCCCAGAGCCCGTGCGCGTGCAGCCGTGAGACGTCGAGCTCCGCCTTCTCCCGCGTCCCCGCCGAGACGGTCGCCTTGCCCTCGTTGTGCACCTGCAGCATGAGCTTCGTCGCCTTCGCGCGCGAGTACCCGAACAGCTGCTGCAGGACGAGCGTCACGTAGGACATGAGGTTGATCGGGTCGTTCCACACGATCACGACCCACGGCCGCTCGTCGAGCGGGACGTCGTCCGCGTTCGGCTCCTCGACCTCGATCGGTGCTTCGACGACCTGGCTCATGCCGTCAGTCTGACCGACGGTGCGTGGGTCGGGCTACTCGCCCTCGGCCGACCGCGCCGCGGGCGGCCCGTCGTCGTCGACCGCCTCGTCGAGGTCGAGCTTGCCGATCTCGGGCTCGGCCGCCGGCGCCGCGCCGGACGCAGCAGCTTCTGCCTCGCGCGAGTACACGCGCAGTCGCTCGACGATGTCGGGGATCGGGGCAACCGGCGTCTCGTCGTCGTCCTCGAACTCGTCCTCGGCCTCGCGCTTGAAGAGACGCCCGAGTCCTCCACCGCGGCCCGCCTTCGCGGCGGCCCGCTCCCGGCGCTGCTCCTCCTCGGCGAGCCGAGCCCGGTCGCGCTCCTCCGCCTGTCGCCGGCGCTCCTCCTCGGCCTGTTGCGTCGCGGCCGCCTTTTCCGCCTCGCGCGCCGCGACCTCCTGCCGCTTGCGCTGCTCGGCATCGAGCTTCGCCTGGATGCGCTCCTCCTCGGCCCGCCGCTTCGCCGCCTCCTTCTCCTCGGCCGCGCGCCGCTTCTCGTCCTCCGCGCGCTGCTTCGCGGCGAGCCTCTCCTCCTCGGCCCGTCGCTTGGCCTCCTCGCGAGCGGCGGCCTCGTCGCGCTTCCGCTGCTCCTCGGCCTCCTTGGCACGCCGCCGCTCCTCCTCGGCGCGCCGCTTTGCCTCCGCCTTCTCCTCGCGGCGACGTCGGCGGGCATCGCCTCGCGGCTCCTTCGCCTCGTCGACGTCGGCCGAGCCGAGATCGTCCTCCTCCGAGTCGTCCACGTCGAGCGGGTCGGGCGCCTCTGCGAGCGCAGCCAGCGCGGCTGCATCCGCTTGCCCGGCGTCCCGACGGGCCGCCTCCTCGGCGGCCTCGATCCGGGCCCATGCCTCCGCCTCCGCCCGCGCGCGCTCGGCCTCTTCGGCCTCGCTGCGGGCTGCTTCTTCGGCCTCGGCGCGGGCTCGTTCGGCCGCTTCGGCTTCCGCGCGGGCCCGTTCGGCCGCTTCGGCGTCGAGGCGCGCCTGCTCCGCGGCCGCGGCCTCGGCGCGGGCTCGTTCTGCTTGCTCGGCTTCGGCGCGGGCTCGTTCTTCCGCTTCGGCTTCCGCGCGGGCCCGTTCGGCCGCTTCGGCGTCGAGGCGCGCCTGCTCCGCGGCCGCGGCCTCGACGCGGGCTCGTTCTGCTTGCTCGGCTTCGGCGCGGGCTCGTTCTTCCGCTTCGGCTTCCGCGCGGGCCCGTTCGGCCGCTTCCGCTTCGAGGCGCGCCTGCTCCGCGGCCTCGGCGTCCGCGCGCGCGCGCTCCGCCGACTCCGCCTCGGCCCTGGCCCGCTCCCGCTCTGCGGCCTCGGCCTCGATCCGCGCCGCCTCCTCGGCCTCGATCCGTGCCGCCTCCTCCGCCTCCCTCCGGGCGTGCTGCTCCGCCTCGGCCCGCGTGCGCTCGGCCGCGGCCGCGGCCTCGGCCTCGAGGCGGGCGCGCTCCGCCGCTGCCTGGGCCTCACGCCGCGCTGCCTCGAGCGCCTGGGCGCGTTTCTGCTCCGCCGCGGCTGCCGCGGCCGCGAGCCTGGCCGCATCCTCGGCGGCCGCAGCGTCCGGCGGCTCCGCGACGTCGTCGACCTCGGGCGCGTCCGGAACCACCGTCATCCGAGGGCTCGAGACGCCGAGCGCGTCGTTCAGGCGCCGGAGCTCGCTGCGGCGGATCTTTCCGCTCGAGGTCTTCGGCAGCTCGTCGACGAACGTGACCGCGCGTGGGTACTTGTACGGGGCGGTGACGGCCTTGACGTGCTCCTGGAGCTCGCGGGCGAGGCGGTCGCCGGGCTCGTGGCCCGGCCGGAGGACGACGAACGCCTTGACGATCTGTCCGCGGTCGAGGTCCGGCACGCCGACGACGCCGCTCTCGGCGACGGCCGGGTGCTCGAGGAGGGCGCTCTCGACCTCGAAGGGGCCGATCCGGTAGGCGGCGGAGAGGATGACGTCGTCCGAGCGGCCGACGAACCAGAAGTACCCGTCGTCGTCCCTGACCGCCCGGTCGCCCGTGAGGTACCAGCCGTCACGGAACGCCGCCTCGGTCTCCTCCGGGGCGTCCCAGTACGCGACGAAGAGCGTCGGCGGCCGTCCGATCAACGCGAGGTCTCCCTCGACTCCCGCCGGGCAAACGTGACCCGACTCGTCGATCACCGCGACGTCGTGGCCGGGGGTCGGCACACCCATCGATCCGGCGCGGAGCGGTGCCCCCGGCGGGTTGGCCACGAGCAGCGAGTTCTCGGTCTGGCCGTAGCCGTCGTGGACCGTGATCCCGAGCGCGTCCTGGAAGCGCGCGATCACCTCGGGGTTCAGCGGCTCCCCCGCGGAGACTGCGTGGCGC
Organism: Gaiella sp.; assembly: GCA_036265415.1. Taxonomy (GTDB): domain Bacteria; phylum Actinomycetota; class Thermoleophilia; order Gaiellales; family Gaiellaceae; genus Gaiella. The sequence goes on along the minus strand of DATAPC010000029.1, from coordinate 10,060 downwards.
AGGCGCGGGAGGTGCGCCGCACCGAGGTTCTCGAGCTTCGCGAGCATCCGGTACTCGGTCGGCGCCTGGCAGAGCACGGTCACGCCGAGCCGCTGGAGCAGCGACAGGCGCTCGTCCGCGTCGAACGGCCCCTCGTGCAGGACGATCTCGGCGCCGTGAGACCACGGCCCGAGCAGCGAGTTCCAGATCGCCTTCGCCCAGCCGGTTCCGGCCGTGCACCACACGACGTCGCCCTCGTGGGCGTCGAGCCAGTGCGACGCCTGGGCGCGCTGGGCCCATGTGTACGCGTGGGTGTGCACGACGCCTCGTGGATCCTTCGTCGTCCCGGACGTGTAGAGGATGAACGCCGTCTCGCCCGCCATCGTGTCCTCCGTCGGGGCGACGGGCAGGTAGCGACGCAGTTCGTCGAGCGCCTCGTCGAGATAGAGGACGGAGACGTTCGCCCCCACCTGGTGGCGCATCTCCTCGATCTCGGCTTCGAGCGACCGGTCGGCGACGACGAGGCGAGCACCCGAGTGGAGCACCCGGAACCCAAGGTCCCGTGCCCGCAGCATGTCGGGGCTCGGGACGGAGACGAGGCCGCTCTTGAGCGCGCCCAGCATGGCGCCGTGCCAGGACGGCACCTTGCCGATCGCGAACAGCACCCGGTCGCCGCGGTCGAGGCGCGTGCGGAGAAGGTGCGCCCAGCGCGCAGCGTCGCCCGAGAGGTCGTGGAAGGTGCGCCGGTCGACGATCCCCTCGCGGTCGACGAACGTCATCGCCGTCCGGGTCGGGTCGGCGGCGAGGGTGTCGATCACGTCGCGCGTGAAGTTGAAGCGCGCCGGAACCTCCCACCCGGGGGCGTACGGCCCCGCGTGCGGGATCTCGGTCTTCGTTCGCCGTCGGAGAAGCGCCATCATTTTCTCCCGCGCCTCAGCCCGAGCGCTCCCACGCGTCCCGGTAGTCCTCGCGAATCGGCTGGAACACGTCGAGGACGAGCGCTCCCTCCGGCCCACAGTAGGCCGAGTGGTCGACGCCGCCGGGGAGGACGTATCCCTCCATCGGGCCGAGCTCGTGCGCGACTCCGTCCACGACGAGCGCCTGCATCCCGCGCAGCACGAGACCGAGCTGCTCGTGCACGTGGCTGTGGAGCGGCACCGTCGCGCCCGGCTCGAATTCGATCACGTTGAGCATCGCACCCGTGCCGAAGAGCGGGCGCCCGCTGACGCCGTCCGCGAGCACGAACGGACGCACGTCTTCGAAGCGGACGAATACGGGCTCCACCGGCATGACTCTACTCCGCCTCATGGTCGGCACTTTCGGCTCAGAGCTTGATCGATGATCGATCGCGCGAAGCAAGGCGGTATCGTCCGAGCCGTGGCGACGATCGCCTCGGATCTGCTCCGCACGCAGGCCTACGTCGACGGCCGCTGGAGCGACGCGGACAGCGGCGAGACGTTCCCGGTCGTCGATCCGGCGACGGGCGACACGGTCGCGGTGGTGCCGCGGCTCGGCGCGGCGGAGACGCGGCGCGCGATCGACGCGGCGGCCCGCGCGCAGTCCGCCTGGCGCTCCCGGAGCGCGAAGGACCGGGCGCGCGTGCTCGTCCGGCTCGCCGGGCTGATGGCCGATCGGGCCGAGGATCTCGCGTCCCTGATGGTGCTGGAGCAGGGGAAGCCGCTCGCCGAGGCGCGTACCGAGATCGCGTACGCGCTGTCGTTCTACGAGTGGTTCGCGGAGGAGGCGAAGCGGCTCGACGGCGCGATCATCCCCTCGCCGTGGGCCGACAAGCGCATCCTCGCGACCCGCGAGCCGGTCGGCGTGACGGCGGGCATCACTCCCTGGAACTTCCCTTCGGCGATGGTCACCAGGAAGTCCGCTCCTGCGCTCGCCGTGGGCTGCACGATGGTGCTGAAGCCGGCCGAGCAGACGCCGCTCTCGGCGCTCGCGATCGCCGCCCTCGCCGAGGAGGCGGGCATCCCGCCGGGCGTCTTCTCGGTCGTCACCGGTTCCGCCGAGGACGCGCCGGCGATCGGCGCCGAGCTGACCTCGAACCCGCTCGTGCGCAAGCTCGGCTTCACCGGCTCGACGGAGGTCGGGAAGCTCCTGATGCGGCAGTGCGCGGATCAGGTCAAGAAGGTGTCGTTGGAGCTCGGCGGCAATGCACCGTTCATCGTCTTCGACGACGCCGACCTTGATATCGCCGTCGACGCCGCGCTCGTCTGCAAGTTCCGGAACTCCGGGCAGACGTGCATCTCCGCGAACCGCATGCTCGTCCAGGCGGGCATCTACGACGCCTTCCTCGGGCGGTTCTCGGCGGAGGTCGACGGGCTCAAGGTCGCCGACGGCTTCACGCAGGACGTGCAGGTCGGCCCGCTCATCGACGAGCCCGCCCTCGAGAAGGTGGAGAGCCACGTCGCCGACGCCCTCGACCGCGGCGCCGAGCTCGTCACCGGCGGCGAGCGGATCGAGGGGCAGTTCTACCACCCGTCCGTTCTCACCGGTGCGACCGCGGACATGCGGATGAGCCGCGAGGAGACGTTCGGCCCGGTCGCCGCGATCGCCCGCTTCGAGACCGAGGAGGAGGCGATCGCGATCGCGAACGCGACGCCGTATGGCCTCGCGGCGTACTACGTGACGAGCGACCTCGCGCGCACGTGGCGCGTCGGGGAGGCCCTCGAGTACGGCATCGTCGGGGTCAACACGGGGCTGATCTCGACGGAGGTGGCGCCGTTCGGCGGGGTCAAGGAGTCGGGGATCGGCCGGGAGGGCTCCTCGTTCGGCGTCGACGACTGGACCGAGCTCAAGTACTGGGCCGTCGGCGGGCTCCTGCCCGGCGGCGGGTAAGGGGGCCGGGTGATCGTCGAGCAGCGCGACTACCACGTGCACACCGGGAAGCTGCCGGAGCTCGTCCGCCTCTACGCGGACGAGGGCATCGCGATCCAGCAACAGGTGCTCGGCGGGTTGCTCGGCGCGTTCACGACGGACGTCGGCGCGCTGTCGACCTACACCTCGCTCTGGGGCTACGCGAGCTTCGCGGAGCGCGAGGAGCGGCGCGCGGCGCTCCAGGCGAGGAGCGACTGGCAGGCGTTCCTGGCGAGGATCCAGCCGCTGATCCACACGCAGACGAACCGAATCCTCGCCCCGACCTCGTTCTCCCCGATCGCGTAGAAGAGCAGGTATGGGGCAGCTCGAGGGGAAGGTCGCCGTCGTCACGGGAGCGGCGCAGGGGATCGGCCGGGCGATCGCGGGCGGGCTGGCCGCCGACGGCGCCCGGATCGTGGTCGCCGACCTGCGCGGCGCGGAGGAGGCAGCGGCGTCCTATCGCGACGGGGTCGGCCTCACGGTCGACGTCGCCGACGAGGCCCAGGCCGCGCGACTCGTCGACGAGACCGTCACCACGTGCGGCGGGATCGACGTCCTCGTCAACAACGCGGGCCTCTACGCCTCGCTCCCGATGAGGCCCTTCACGGAGATCCCGCTCGAGGAGTGGCGGCAGGTGATGGACGTGAACGTCGCGTCGATGTTCCTCGTGAGCCGCGCGGCCGTGCCCGCGATGCGCGAGCGGGGCGGAGGCGCGATCGTGAACATCTCATCGGGCACGCCGTTTCGTGGCGTCCCCTTCCTGCTGCACTACGTCACGAGCAAGGGCGCGATCGTCGCCTTCACACGGGCCCTCGCCAAGGAGCTCGGGCGAGACGGGATCCGCGTCAACTGCGTCGCGCCGGGCTTCACGATGTCGGACGGGGTGAAGGAGCATCCCGAGGTGATCGAGCAGCTCCGGGACGTCTCCGTCGCGGCCCGCACGATCCAGCGCGACCAGGAGCCCGAGGACGTCGTCGGGGCGGTCGCGTACCTCGCCGGCCCGGCGGCGTCGTTCGTCACCGGCCAGACGATCGTGATCGACGGCGGGCAGTACTTTCATTGAACGAGCGCCCAGCCCCATGAAGCACGACGCGTGGCCACGGAGTTGGGCGCTCTGAGACTGTCGCTCTACCGCTTCGAAACCGGAGTCGAGACGATCGGGGGGAACCGGGTCGTGTACGACCTCGAGGGCGGCGAGGCGCGCTTCGGCGCCGCGGCCGTCGACGGGCCCGCGCTCGTCTGGCAGCTCGACCCGGCCGAGGCCGACGCCGACGGGGCGCTGCTCTCGCACTTCGTGCAGCTCGACCCCTACGCCCGCTGGGTCGTCCGCTGCGACCGCATCGACTTCCCCCTCGGCGGCATCGCGCACCGGCACACGCACCCTGGGCCAGGGATCCGGTATCTCCTGCGCGGCGAGCTCGAGGTCGAGACCGGCGGGCACTCGACGTTCTACGGCCCCGGCGGCGCCTGGTTCGAGAGCGGGCCCGAACCGGTGCTCGCGCGTGCGTCCGCCCACCTCGAGACGTCGTTCGTCCGCGCGCTCGTCCTGCCGGCGGAGTGGGCCGGCAAGCGGACGATCAGGTATCTCGAGCCGCAGGACGCCCGCGAGGCGCGCCAGTCCGCAGCGGTGCTGCTCGAGCACGCGATCGTGCTCCCCCGGTGACCCGCACCGGCGGCAGGATCCTCGTCGACCAGCTCGCGCTGCACGGGTCCGACCTCGCGTTCGGCGTGCCGGGCGAGAGCTACGTCGACGTGCTCGATGCGCTGCGCGACAGCCCGGTCCGCTACGTCACGTGCCGCCACGAGGCCGGCGCCGCGAACATGGCGGAGGCGTACGGCAAGCTCACGGGACGGCCGGGGATCTGCCTCGTGACGCGCGGGCCCGGAGCGACCCAGGCGTCGGTCGGAGTGCACACGGCGTTCCAGGACGGCACTCCGCTCCTCCTCCTCGTGGGGCAGATCCGCCGGGGCGACGCGGAGCGCGAGGCGTTCCAGGAGATCGATTACCGGCGGATGTTCGGCCCGCTGGCGAAGTGGGTCGCGGAGATCGACCGGCCGGACCGCATTCCCGAGCTCGTCGCCCGCGCGTTCCGCACCGCGACGTCGGGTCGCCCCGGGCCCGTCGTCCTCGCGCTCCCCGAGGACATGCTCGCCGAGCGGGCCGACGTCGCCGATGCGTCGCCGTACGCACCCGCGCAGGCCGGGCCGACGCCGGCGGACAGCGCGCGCGTCCGCGAGGTGCTCGCCGCCGCCGAACGGCCCCTCGTGGTCGTCGGAGGACTCCCTTGGAGCGGTGACGCGGGCGCCGCGCTCGCGGCGTGGTGCACTGCGAGCGGGATCCCCGTGGCGGCCGCGTGGCGCTGCCAGGACTACGTCGACAACGACGCCGCGTGCTACGCGGGTCACCTCGGCCTCGGTGCCGACGCGACGTTGCGCGACCGCCTGCGCGACGCCGATGTACTGCTCGTCGTCGGTGCCCGGCTCGGTGACATTGAGACGGCGGGCTACACGACGATCGTCCCACCCGGCACCGGCCGCACGCTCGTCCACGTGCATCCCGACCCGGACGAGCTCGGCCGCGTCTACGAGCCGGCGGTCGGCGTCGTATCGTCCGGCGCCGCCTTCGCCGCGGCGCTCGCGGCCCTCGAGCCGCTCGACGGAGCCGTGCGCGCCGCGTCGCTCCGGGCGGCGCACGACGCGTACCGGGCGACTCTCTCCGGCCGCGACCTCCCGGGCGAGATCGACCTGACGCGTGTGATGGGCATGCTCCGCGAGCGGCTACCCGAGGACGCGATCCTCGCGAGCGGCGCAGGCAACTTCACGGTGTGGGCACACCGCTTCTACGTCTTCCGCCGGTACGGGACGCAGCTCGCCCCCGTGTCGGGCGCGATGGGCTACGGACTCCCGGCCTCGATCGCCGCCAAGCTGCTCCACCCGGAGCGGATCGTCGTCTGCGTCGCCGGCGACGGCGACCTCCTGATGTCCGCCGGCGAGCTCGCCACGGCGCGCCAGGCAGGTGCCCACGTCGTCGTGCTCGTCGTCGACAACGGCATGTACGGGACGATCCGCATGCACCAGGAGCGGCGGTTCCCCGGTCGGGTCAGCGGCACCGACCTCGAGAACCCCGACTTCGCGGCGCTCGCAAGGTCGTTCGGGTGGCACGCAGAGCGAGTCGAGCGCACCGACGACGTGCCCGCTGCACTCGACCGCGCGCTCGGTGCCGATGCGCCCGCGCTCCTCCACCTGCCCGTCGACCCGGAGGCGCTGACGCCGCGCCAGACGCTCTCCGAGATTCGCGCCGAGGCCGAAGCGCGCAGGCCGCGGCCGTCATAGGCTTGCGCTCCACAACGAGCGACCACCGAGGAGGCACGATGGCCAAGTCGTACGCCAGCACCGTGATCGACGCGTCTGCCGACGACGTCTGGGCCCGTATCCGGGATTTCAACGGCCTTGCGACGTGGCACGGAGGCCTCGTCGCCACCAGCGAGATCGAGGACGGGCGCTCCGGCGACGAGGTCGGCGCGATCCGGAGCTTCACGCTCACCGACGGCACGCACCTGCGCGAGCAGCTGCTCGCGCATTCCGACCTCGAGTGCTCCTACACGTACGACTTCCAGAAAACGCCGTTCGACGTCGACAACTACCAGGCGACGATCCGCGTCACGCCCGTCACCGACGGCGGCAAGGCATTCGTGGAGTGGTGGACGACGTTCGACTGCGACCGAGACAGGCAAGACCACTGGGTCCGCTTCTTCGCGAGCGAGGTCTTCCAGGGCGGCCTCGACGCGCTCAAGGACCACTTCCAGGGCTAGCCCAACGGCCAGGCGCGAGTCCAGGAAAAAGGACATCTGTGCAGGTTCTTCTTGCATTCCGCGAAGTCGCACGTACCATTCGGATCCCCCATGACACGTCGGACGATCACCCTTGCGCTCCTCGCCGTCGGCCTCGCGGTCGCGGTCGTCGCGAGCGCCTCCGCTGCGGCGGGCGAGGTCGTCCGCGGCGGCGGCGCCCAGCTCACCTTGCCGGACGGGTGGTCGAAGGTCGTCACGCGCGACACGCGCGTCGACGACCCGCGGACGCTCCTCGTCGTCGGCACGGACGGGGTCAAGGCGATCGACAGCGACTGCCAGGTCTCGGCGTACCGGGTTCCCGCAGACGGCGCGGTCGTCGTCGTCCTCGGTTGGCGTGACTCGGTCGGCGGCTCGAGCCTGATGCCGCTCTCGGGGATGAAGCTCCGGCGCGGGACGTTCGACTGCTTCGCGGGCCGCGGCGCCGTCGGGCGGCTGACGCGTCGAGACCGCGACTTCCAGCTCAACGTCATGGTCGGCGACCGTGCGAGCGCGGCGACGATCGACGCCGCCTTCGACGCAGTGAAGTCGTTCGGCGCGGCGCCGCGCGCGTAGCGCGTGCCCGAGCGGCGCGAGTACCGGGTCGCCGGGCAGGCGGAGCCGATCTCGCACTTCACCGACGCCGTTCGCGCCGGCGACCTCCTCTTCGTCAGCGGGGTGATCCCCGTCGACGGGAACCGCGACCTCGTCGGCGGCGACGACGTCGTCGCCCAGGCGCGCGCCGTGTTCGCCAACATGGCCGACGTGCTCGCAGCGGCAGGCTGCACGTTCGCGGACGTGGTGAAGGTGACGGTGTTCCTGACCGACGTCGACGACCGGCCGCTCGTCAACCCGGTGCGGCAGGAGGTCTTCGGGGACACGCGGCCCGCCTCGACGCTCGTCGAGGTGTCGGCGCTCGTCATCCCCGGCGCCAAGATCGAGGTCGACGCCGTGGCGCTCGTGCCGTCGTGACGCGCCCCGACGACCGTCTCAACGCAGGCATCACGTGGCTCGACGAGCCGATCCGGCGGACGGGCGAGGGGCCGCTCACGGGTCGCACCATGCTCGTCAAGGACCTGATCGACACGGCCGGGGTCCGGACGACGTACGGGTCGCGGGTCTACGCGGAGCACGTCCCGGCGCGGAGCGCGACCGTCGTCGAGCGCGTGCTCGATGCCGGCGTGTCCGTGCTGGGAAAGGCGAACCTCGCCGAGTTCGCCTGGGGCGTCCTCGGGACGAACGAGTGGTACGGGACGGTGCACAACCCGGCGCGGCCCGGTCGCACCACCGGCGGCTCGTCGAGCGGCAACGCCGCGGCGATCGCGGCCGGCCTCTGCGACCTGGGGATCGGCACGGACACCGGCTGCTCCGTGAGGCTGCCGGCCGCCGCCTGCGAGATCGTCGGCCTCAAGACCCGTCACGGCGTCGTGCCCCTGGACGGCGTGTACCCGCTGTGCCCGTCGTTCGACACGGTCGGGCCGCTCGCGCGGACCGTCGCCGACGCGGCGGCGCTCTGGTCGGTGCTCGCCGGCCGCCCGGTTCCCGAGCCCCTGCTCGCAGGCCGTACGGTCGGCCTGCTGCGCAAGGCGCCCGACCTCGCGGACGGCCGGGCGACCGAGTCGAGCGACGCGGCCGACGCATGGATCGCGCGGCTCGAGTCGCTCGGCGCGCGCGTCGTCGAGGCCGAGCTGCCGGGCCCCCCCGCCGACACGTGGCCGGTCTTCCTGCACGAGGCGGCGCGCTCGCATGCAGAGACATTCCCCTCGCGCGCCGACGAGTACGGTCGGGCGATCCGCGCGAAGCTCGAGGCCGCGCACCGCGTCGACACCGACCAGGTCCTCGAGGGGTACCGCGCCCTCCTCGCCTGGCGCAGGCTCGTCCCGCCGGTCGATCTCTACATGAGCCCGTGCGTCGCGATCGACTGGCCGGCGGAGGAGGCCGACGAGCTCGAGGTGCGGCTGCCGCTCTCGTCGTTCATGCGCTGGGTGAACCTGCTCGGGTGGTCGGCGCTCGCGATCGGAAACCTCCAGCTGATCGCGCCCGCGGACGAGACGGTGCTCGCGGCAGGCCTCGCCTGGGAGCGCGGCTAGGACGCCGGAGCGCCGCTCGACACGAGCGATCGGAGCCAGAGAAACAATCGATAATCGGTTGAAAGGCCCATGACGTGCCGATAGGCTCCGCACGGACGTGGGGTGCCGGGGATCCACACAGATCGCGGAGAGCATCCTCTGCTCTCGTCCGGTGGGGGCGCGTTGACAGAGCGCCTGCGGCACACACCCCTCTCGCAGGCCGTTCCGCTCGGCATCGCCGCCGCGGCCGTCCTGTTCGCGCTGCTCTACGTCGTCGCCATCGCGGATCCCTCGACCGGCGTCGGCGACAACTGGCGCACCACCAACTTCGGGTCCGCGATCGACAACCCGGGGGCGTTCCTCTTCACGCTCCTCGACGCGCTGACGTTCGCAGGGCTGCTCTTCATCGTCGCGAGCGGGTTCTCGCTGATCTTCGGCCTCATGCGCGTCGTCAACATGGCGCACGGCTCCTTCTATCTCCTCGGCGGCTACATCGCGTACGAGATCCAGCAGTCGATGACCGGCTCGGGCTTCTCGGTGCAGCCGAGCGACGTCAACACCTGGGAGTGGGTGCTGCCGCTGCTCGTCGCGATGGCCGCGATCGCCGTCTTCGGCCTGGCGGTGCAGCAGCTCCTTCTCCGCTGGAACCAGGGTCAGGACCTCCGGCAGGCACTCATCACGATCGCGGTCTCGGTGATCGTGGCCGACCAGGTGATCGCGCACTTCCCGCGCCACGTGCCCGAGGGGACGAAGCCGTTCGGCGGGAACGCCGTCGGCATCGGCTGGCCCGGCTGGACGAGCCGGCTCGTCGACTTCCACGTCTGGGGTGTGCAGTACTCGCTGGCGCGTCTCGTGATGCTGGCACTCGGCGCGGCGGTCGGGATCGCCCTCTGGCTGTGGCTCTACCGGACGAAGACCGGGATGGTCATCCGCGCCGGGGTGGACGACCGCCAGATGACCTCTGCGCTCGGGATCAACATCCAGGTGACCTTCGCGATCGCGTTCGCCGTCGGCGCGGCGCTCGTGGCGCTCGGCGCGACCGTCGGCACCTCGCAGGGGAACATCTCGCAGGGCCAGGACGGCGTCTGGCTGCTCAACTCGCTCGTCGTCGTGATCATCGGCGGGATGGGCTCGCTGCTCGGCGCGGTCGCGGGCTCGCTGCTCTTCGGCCTCGTCACCGCGTTCTCGACCGCCTACCTCCCGGTGGCCGGAGCCGACTGCTGCACGCAGTACTCGCCGGTGCTCACGTTCGTGCTGATGGCGCTCGTCCTCGCCTTTCGTCCGCAGGGTCTGTTCGGGAGAGCAGGGTGAGCGTCTACC
>DATAPC010000028.1:0-56598 GCA_036265415.1 Gaiella sp. | reverse complement strand
ATCGCCTGCGCCCACATCAACGCCCAGATGACCGCGAGCGCTGCGATCGCAAGCCCGAACCCTCGCGCCGGGATCCGAGCGTGCGACGACCTGGGTGCTGCGACACGCGGCTCGGCATGCGGAGCGGTCGCCGGTCCCGTGATCAGCGCGAGGGCCGTGAATCCCACCACGCTCACGGCGGTGAGCTGCCACATCCATTCGAAGCCGAGGGTGAGCGCGTAGGCGGCGAAGACGGCGGTGAATGCCGCCGTGGTGACACCCGTTTCGTCAGGGCTGTGCCAGGAGCGACGCACACCGACTGCGACGCCGGCGACGACGAGCGCCACCGTCAAGGCGAAGCCCAGGAATCCGAGCTCGCCGAGCGCCTCGAAATACGCGGAATGGGCGTCCCGCACGAAGTACGAGAACGAGGCGTGTTGTGCCCACCAGCTCTCGTACGAGCCTGCTCCGTCCCCGAGCAAGCGATTCGCGTTCCACTGGTCGAGCGCCGCGGACCAGAACTGCCAGCGACCGCTTCCGCCTCCGCTCAGCAGGTGCGCCCTGACGAAGTCACCGCTCTCGAGTCCGGACTCGTTCGGAAGCTTCTTGAAGGAGGTCACCCGCGCGGCCGGGTTCGACGCGACGACGCCAATCACCGCCACGACGACAGCGGCGACGACCGCGATCCGCCCCGCCGGAGCCGCCGTCGGAGCCCTCCCCTCCAGCAGCTGCGCCCCCAGCAGGTGGAGGAGGCTCGTCGCGACGCAGGTGAGCCCGATCAGCACGGCGGCGGTCCGGCCCTGGTGCTCTACCAGATCGGTACCGAGCGGCCCGTTGACGAGCTCGTCGCGATCCAGCAGCACGGCGACAGCCGCCGCGCTGCCCACCAACGACACGCCAACGGCAGCCACCGCCGCCCAGCGCCGCTCCGTGAGAACGAGCAGGACGAGGCTCCCGGCGAGCGCGGTCGCGACGCCTCCGCGCGACGAGGTGAGATAGACGGCCGACGCGATCACCGGCATCGGCGCGAGCGCGAGGGCCCGCACGACGCTGGTCCGGGCGACGAGCGCGAGCCTGAGGAACAGCGGTATGCCCAGGGCGAGAAAGATCGCGAGCCCGTTCCAGTAGCCGAGCGGGAAGCTGAGCCGCGTGACCGCGCCCGGCAGGAACGTCGGGAGGTCGCCCTCGGGAAACGAGCCGGGAAAGAGTCGGCTCGTCAGCGCCACTCCGGCGACCGCAGCAATCGCCGCGGCCATCCCGTCGGCCCACCGACCGAGGCTGCCGCGACGAGAGCCGAGTACCACGAGGACGAACGTGCCCAGGTAGAGAGTGAGCCTGTTGAACTCGTCGAAGGTCGCCTCAGCGCTCGGGCTCCAGAGCAGAGAAGCAAGCGTCCAGAGCGCGAGCGAGGCGATCACGCAACCTACGACGATCGCCGAGGCTGGAACGGGTGCTCTCGGCAGCAGCCCGAAGACGACGGCGACGACGACCGCCCACCAGACCACGATCGCCACGGTGTTCCGGCCGTCGAGGCCGTAGGTCCCGTTGTCGTACGCGACCCAGAAGAGCGCCGCCGCCACGAGCCCCGTGACGAGTGCGCCGCGACCGACGGTCGGGAGTCCGGGCCGCGAGACGCGCACCCCGGTACGCTATCGCGCGGTGCCCAACCGCCCTCCGCTCAGCGTGTCGGGGCGCCGGCAGTGGGGCGTCCGCGCCGGTGCTCTCGTCGCCGTACTCGTCTCGTCCGGGATCCTCGCGGGCGCAGCGTGGGCACAGGGGGAGCCGCCGACGCCGTCGTCATCGGCGGTCAGCCAGTACGCGGAGCTCCTCCCGACCGGGGCCGGCCCGACGGCTGCCGGAGTGAAGGAGCAGGAACGCGGGGCCCTGAGCGCGAAGGCACAGCGCGCTCTCGCCCGTATGCCGGACACGACGGCCAAGGCCCTAGCCACGATCGCCACCTCCTCGGACTACAGTGCGCCCACGGCGACCCGAGACCGTGGCTCCACGTCGCCCGGCGAAGCCACTCCCGGGCAGCGTGTGTCGCTCGACCGCACGTTCCAGGCCGCAGCGTCTGCCGCGTCGCCGGTCGGCGACGCCTATCTCGTCGGCCTCGTCGTGGCGCTCCTCGTCGTCACGATCGGCGGGGCTGGCCTGGCCGTACGAGCGCGTGGCGCATGAGGCCCGGCTCCCGCCACGCATCGGACGTCGTCTGACCTGGACATCTCGCGCCACACGGCCTCACGGCCGGAGCTCCTCCACGATCGCATCGACGACACGTTCCACGCTTCTTCCGTCGAGAGGACCGACGGCCCGCGCCGTCACGGAACGACGTTGCATGTGGAGCTCGCCAGGCGCCGCGAGGCAGCGCTCGATCCCGGCGACGACCTCGTCGAACGAACGTGCCTCGTAGAAGGCGCCTGACGTCGCTACGTCCCGGTAGTGCTCGCCGATCACGCTCTTCGCGGCCCACGACTCGCCGGGCGGAGCGCCCTCGTCGTAGAGGACGCAGACTGCGGGCCGGTCATTCACGAGGGCGTCGAGCAGCACGGTGCCCGCGTTCGAGACGACCGCGTCCGCGTGCTGGAGCAGCGTCGCAAGCACGTCGATATCCGTGTGACTCGGCTCCTGGACCGCCACGCCCGGGCGGCCGATCGCGCAGGCGAACCGCTTCTCCCACTCGCCGTCCCGGGGATGCGGCCGGAAGAGGAGCGAGAAGCGGCGGTCGGCTCCGGTCTCGGCCCACCATTCGACGAGTCGATCGAAAAAGCGCCCCTCGTACGGCATGTTCGTCGGGGTGTTCCCCATCACCAGGACCAGGGGGAGCACGGGGTCGAGGCCGTACCGCCGAAGCACGTCCTCGAACGCCCGACGTGGCCGCCGCTCGTGGAAGACGTCCGCCTGCGGCCAGCCGGTCACGACGATCCGGCCGGCGTCGACGCCGTGGTACCGGACCAGGTCGTCGCGCATCCGCTCGTTCTGCACCACGTAACGGGCGAGACCGTTCCAGATCACGCCCTTGCCCACCGTGTGATCCCAGCTCGCGACGTAGCCGACCGTCCGAAGCCCGAGCCTCCGGCCGAGCACGATGAAGGGAGTCGCGGACTGCATCTGCAGGTTCGAGAGCACGAGGTGCGGCCGTTCCGTCTCGAGCTGCCGCAGGAGCGCGCTCGCGACGTGCCGACGCGGCGAGAAGTGCCACCGGCGCATCCACCGCTCCACGGCCGGCCGCACGGGGAGTGGCCCGACACGCGACGAGTCGAGAAGCTGGTTGCGGTGACCGGGCGCCATCCGCTCGCGGTGGAAGCCGTGACGCAGGTTGAGCCGGATCGCCAGCGGGAAGTAGCCGATCCGCTGGTCGAGCCAGCGGTCGGCGCGGCGCCGAACGCGCTCGGGGACGGCCACGTCCTCGGGGTACAGGTCGTCGGCGTGGAGCGTGCGCACGCCGGCGGGGACGCGTGCCGCCCACTCGTCCGCCTCGGAGCGAGGGAACGTGAACGCGACGCGCAGGCGCTCGCCGAGTTGCTCGGCGAGTCGTTCCACGATGCCGCAGTCGAAGAACGTCCTCGCGGTGAGCGGGTCGGCGACGACGAGCCAGACGGCCTTCGTCGTCACGCGCCCGCGCGGCCCGGAAGGGCGAGAGCCACCCGGTCGGCGAGCGTGGCGCCGTCGAGCCCGTGGTAGCGCAGCGCCTCGAGCGGGGTGCCGCACGCGGGCCAGCCTTCGACACCCGCGACGTGGAGCCGGGGCGGCTCGGTCAGGGCGGCGAACGCGCGCCGGAGCGTGTCCCCCAGCGCCCCGACCGGGGCGTGGTCCTCGACGACGAGGACGTCCCGGACGCCGGCGAACGTGTCCGACAGCCACCCGGGGTCGACGCGGTCGAGCCACGGCGTCCCGACGACCGCGGTCGCGATGCCGCGCTCCTCCAGCAGCTCGGATGCGGTGAGCGCTTCGTGGAGCATCACCGGGCCGTACGCCACGAGGGTCGCATCGGCGCCCTCGCGCAGGGTGACGCCGACACCGGGCTCGGGCGCGTAGCCGGCAGGCAACTCGATCCGGCGCGGGGAAGGCCCGATCGCGAGGCGGATCGCGACGCTGTGCTCCGCGTGGAGCACCGCCCATTCGACCAGTGTGCGCGTTTCCTCGGCGTTGCACGGATGTACGACTTCGAGGCCCGGGATCGCCGCCATCAGCGACGCATCGCGGAGGCTCTGGTGGGACTTGCCGGGCCCCGCAGGGACGAGCCCGGCGTAGTGCATCGCATAGACGACCTTCGTGCGCTCGCTGGCCTGGTTGTAGATCTGCTCGTTGGCGCGCGACGCGAGGAAGCTCGCGAACGAGTTCACGACGGGGACGAGCCCATGGCGGGCCATGCCGGCGGCCATCGAGACCATGTCCTGCTCGGCGATCCCGTTCTCCACGAACCGCTCGGGCTCGGCCAGCTCGAACGCCCGCACACGGCAGTCCGAGGCGAGGTCCGCGTCGAGGACGACCAGGCGCGGCTCGCGTGAGGCGAGCGCGAGCAGGGCCTCGCCGTACGCCACCGCGACGTACTCGGCCGCTTCCCGCAGAGGCGCGCGACGCGGAAGGGGCATGCCGGAGCCGCTCTCCGGCTCGCCCTGAAGGCTCTCGGCGCCGTCCGCGAGCGGGGAGACCGGCTCCCGCGCGACGGGGTCGACACCGACCGCCGCGGCGCGCTCGGCGATCCGCGTCGCAAGCTCGCCGGCGGCGGCCGCGAACGCCTCGGCATCGGGCGCGCCGGCATGCCAGCGATAGACTCCGCCGCCCGCCGCCAGCGCGGCGGGGTGCTCCATGAAGGAGACGCCCTTGCCCTTGATCGTCTTCGCGATCAGGACGCCCGGCGTGCCGTCGTCGCCGTCGTCGAGTGTCCGGAGCGCGTCTCGCAGCGATGCGTGGTCGTGGCCGTCGCAGGTGACGACCCTGCAGCCGAACGCGCGGAGCTTCGCCTCCAGGCTCTCGAGGGCCAGCACCTCCTCCGTCGTCCGATCCGACTGGAGCTCGTTGCGGTCGACGACGACCAGCAGCCGGCCGACCCGCTGGTGCGAGGCCGCCTGCAGTGCCTCCCAGTTCTGACCCTCCTGGAGCTCCCCGTCGCCCGTCATCACCACCACGCGTCCACCGCGGCCCAGGTGTCGCTTCGCCCAGGCGATGCCACGCGCCTTCGAGATCCCCATTCCGAGCGAGCCCGAGTTCGCCTCGATCCCCGGCACGCCCACGTCCGGGTGCCCGTCCAGCCCACCCAGCCGGCGAAGCCGCACCAGACGCTCGGTCGGCACGACTCCGAGCGCGTTGAGCGCCGCGTAGAGGCCGGGGACGTCATGGCCCTTCGAGGAGAAGAACACGTCGCGGTCCGGCGAGTCGAAGCCGACGCGCGCGACGTTCAGGCTCTCCCAGAGGAGGTGGGCGACCAGGTCGAGCGAGCTGAACGTCGACCCGAGGTGGCCGGAACCCGCCTGCCCGACCGCCGTGAGCGCGTTGAAGCGGCACATGTCGGCGAGTAGCGCGAGCCGCGCGTCCGGGTCGATCGGCGCATCCGCGACGCGGGTGAACTCGCCCGGGGGGATCAGCTCGAGCGACGGCACGGCGGTGATTGTAGGGACGGCCCTGGCCCTCACCGTCCCATGGCGCTCAGGCGTCGGCCGGGGCGAGCAAGACGGGGAGATCCGATCGGGGACGCAGATCGAGCAGCCGGGCGCGATCGCGCGCGAAGGCTCCGTATCCGAGGCCGTCGACCTCGGTTACGGTGAGGTCGAGCCGCTCCGCCGGGACACCGTTCCTGACGATGCCGACTCCCTGATCGACGTCCAGCACGCTCACACGCAGATCGTCGCGCGTGCGGAGACGGACGATCGCGCGGTACACGTCGCCGTTCCACTCTCCGTTGAACCCGTCCGTGGACGCAGCTTCGTCCAGGGTGGGGGCTGCGGCGGCCGCGCTCGCGGGGTTGCAGTCGTGCACGACGACGACACCCTCGCGGCGGAGTACCCCGAGCGCGTTGACGATGTCGCGGTACGCCTGCTCGTACGTGTGCAGGCCGTCCACGAACACGACGTCGAACGGCGCGAGCCGTCGCGCCGGCCCGGCGAAGAACCCATCGCTCGTCGTCCCGAAGTAGAGCGTCCCGCTCGACGCGCGGAAGGCGGTCCGGAGGCGCGCGCCGAGGGGTGGGCGGAACGCGAACCGCGGGTCGACCGCCACCTTCGTCGCCGCCTCGACCGCATCGAAGCACTCCCCGTCCTTGACGCCGATCTCGAGGTACCGCCGGCCGTCGACCGCCGCGAGCGCCGCCCTGATCACATCGATCCTCGTCACGTCGCGTCCCGCCTCGGCGCGAGCAGCCCGACGAGCGCGGCCGCGATCCACACGGGGACGAAGGGGAGCTCGAACTCGCTCTGCGGCGCCTGCGAGAGCGCGTGCACGAGCAACACGAGCGCCGAGACGGACCCGAGGACGAGCACGGGCGCCGCGCCACGCGGCCGACGCACGGCGAGCGCAAGCGCCGCGACGGCGATCCAGAGGATCGGCCGCGGCCAGCGCACGCTCGCGGTGCCGGCCTTGCTCGCGAGCCAGGCGTTCGAGTCGCGCGTGGGGAGCTGCGCGTTCCAGTCGCGAACCTTGGCGACAAGCTCCTCGTACCGGTGTGCCTCGCCCGCGTCGCCGAGCGCGGCGAGCGGGTCGGGGACGACGCACCGGTCGATGTCGTCGGTCGGGCACCAGACGAAGCCGTAGCGCGTAGCCTGCACGAGCGGGGAGACGGTGATGGGGGCGGGGAACGGCTTGCCGTCGACGGTGAGCTCGGCCGGCAGCTCCGGAATCGGGACCGGCCGCTGCCGCGGTTCCGGGGCATAGCGCTGCGAGAGGAAATCCCAGAACGTGTCCATCACGCTCCGGCCGTACCACCACGGATCCTTGCGGATCGCCTCCATGGAGGCGTCGAAGAGCGTCGCGTAGTCCGTGTCCCAGCCGAACACCTGATCCGAGAGGGCGATCATGCGGATCACCTCGAGGTTGCCGGCTCCGTGGAAGTACGTCTGCGCGTCGACGCCACGGCTCGCATAGGGGGGCAGCGTGAGCACGTGGCGCTCGACGGCGTCCGCCAGGCGCCTCGATGCGTCGCCGTTGGCCGGGTCGACCGCGCCCGCGACCTTGAAGAAGGGCACCCACGCCTTGCTCCCCCTTGCCACGGTGTAGTCGTCGTAGCGCAGGCCGTTGTGAACCGCCCACGCGCCGAGCGGGACGATCGCCGCCGCAAGCGCGACGGCGATCCCCTCGACGATCCGCCGGCTCCCACGTCGCGCCACGAGCGGCACCAGGACGCAGCCCAGGAGCGCGACCTGCGACGCCGGGCGGCAGAGCGTGAGCAGGGCGACTCCGGCCCCGACGCCCGCCAGCCATGCCGTCGTCCCGGTGCGCCACGCGCGGACGACGGCGCCCGCCCACCAGGCGAGCAGGAATGCGAAGACCGGGTCGCTCGACACGTCGTGTAAGAGCCCTGCGTACGTGGGCGTCACGAGCAGGACGAGGGCCGTCGCGAGCGCGACGCGGCGTGAGACGGGCGCGACCGCCCAGGCCCAGCCGAGGATCGACAGCGCATACATGCATCCGAAGACGAGCTCGGTCAGGCGCGCTCCGCCGAGCCACATCGGGATCCCCGTCACGAGAGGCGCGACCGGCGTCCGAAACACCTGAAGCGCCGAGAACGGCGGGTGGGCGTCCGCGGCCTGGAGGAACCAGAGCCAGTAGTCCCACGAGTCGCGCCCGCGCTGGAGCGGCCACGCCAGCGCCTGCGCCGCGTAGCTCGCGAGCGCCGCGAGCGCGAGGAGACCCGCGCCCGTGCGTGAGACGAGGCGCGCCTCGAGGCCGTTGCCCATGACGCGGCAAGGTACCCCGGCGGTCGGCCCGCGGTTAGCCTCCGCGCATGCGGAGGCCTGCGACGCGGCGTGACCTCGCACTGCTCTCCGCCGCGGGCCTCGTGGTCCTGGTGTGCACCGCGGCATTCACCTGGTCACGGGCAGACGACGCATCGGCGTGGGACGTGCCGCTCTACCAGTCGTTCGGCGACCGCATGGCGGACGGCGCCGTGCCGTACCGGGACTTTCGCGTCGAGTACCCGCCAGGCTCGCTGCCGGCGTTTCTCATCCCGTCGCTCGTCGCGCCGGACGGCGACCCGGTGTACGAGCCCGAGCTGAACGGGCCGGCCCGCGGCTACGCGCGCGCGTTCGCGGCGTTGATGACCGCGCTGCTCGCCGCGACCCTGGTCGTCACCGCTCTCTCCCTCGGTGCTCTCCGCGCGACCGTCGGCCACGCCGCCGTCGCGCTCGGGCTCGTCGCTGCGACGCCGCTGCTGGCAGGCGAGTTGGCCCTCACGCGATTCGACGCGCTCCCGATCGCGCTCACCGCCGCGTGTGTCGCCGCCCTCCTCCACCACCGGCCGCGTTTCGCCGCCGTCGCGCTCGGCCTCGCCGTCGCGGCCAAGCTCTACCCGCTGCTCCTGCTGCCACTCGTCGCCGTCTACGTCTACCGCCGCATCGGTCGGCGGGAGTCCGCGATCACGGTGGGGATCGCCGCCGCGACGGTCGCAGTCGTGGTGCTTCCGTTTCTCGCGCTCGCGCCGGGCGAGGCGTGGTACTCGATCCGGGCCCAGCTCACGCGCGGCGTCCAGGTCGAGAGCTTGGCCGGGAGCGTCGCGATCGCGCTGAGCGGCGCCGCCGACCGACTCGGCGCGGGCGACCTCGGAGTCGGCATCGCCGAGGGCGGCACGGGAGAGGTGCGGAGCGCCGATGTGACGGGCATGCTCGGACAGCTGACGGGCACCCTGGGTGGCGTCGCGGCGCTCGTGATCGTGCTCGGGGTCTGGGTCGTCGCGTGGCGCCGCCGGCATGCCGAGCCCGAGGGGTTGGTCAGGGACTGCGCGACGGTGGTCGCAGCGCAACTCGCGCTCGGCCGGGTCCTGTCTCCCCAGTTCGTCCTGTGGCTCGTCCCGCTCGTCCCGCTCGTCCCGGGTCGACGAGGCCGCCTGGCGACCCTCCTCCTCGCGATCGCGCTGCTGGCGACGAACGCGTGGTTCCCCGACCTCTACCGCGACTACGTGAACGAGCGTGGCGCCGCGGAGATCGCCTACCTGCTCGCGCGGAACGCGCTGTTGCTCGGCGTGCTGGTCGTGCTGGCCGCCCCGAGCCGGACGTTTCGGTCACCGAGGAGGCCCACGGCTGCGAAGAGGATGAACGCAGGCGCCACGGGTACGGCGTAGGCGGGCTCCGCCCAGACCGTCATCACGGTGCCGAGCAGCATCGTCAGCGCGCCGGCGACCGGAGCGATGGTCGCCCACCAGCTCCGGGGACGGCGGACGAGGACCCCGATCGTCCCGGCGAGCAACCACAGCCACGGCGGTGGATACAACCTCGACGACCGGTCCATCTGGAGCCCGAGCCACGGGCTCCACCAGTGATCTGGGAAGGCCGCGTACAGCTCGGCCGTGCGACGGTCGTTCGCGATCCACCGCGAGCGCATCGCGGGGTCGTCGAACTCGATGTTGTGCTCCGTCGGCGACGTCCATACCTCGCGGATCGATCCATCGGGGGTCGACAGCTGCGCGCTCTGGTTCTCGGACGGGATCGGCTCTCCCTCGGTCGGGGTGGGCAGCTCGCGGCCGTCGACGACCACGGTCGCGCCCGGCGCGGACGCACCGGTCGCCGCGGCCGGGGGCGTCCGGCCGGCGAACAGCGGCTGCCAGAGCTCCTTCCAGAAGTCGCCGAGCACGCTGCCGGCGAAGGTGCCCGGGTGCTTGCGCACGGCCTCGCGAGCGGCGCGACCGAGGATTCGGTAGTCGGAGTCCCAGCCCCAGCGCCGATCCGACAGGCTGATCAGGTCCTCGTGCTCTCGCGGGCTCCCGCGCGCGAAGAACGTGTCCAGGTCGATCCCGTAGGAGCGGTACGGCTCTCTGGTGAGAACGTCGCTCGCGACGGCGGCGGCGAGCTCGC
Source organism: Gaiella sp. (assembly GCA_036265415.1). Taxonomy (GTDB): domain Bacteria; phylum Actinomycetota; class Thermoleophilia; order Gaiellales; family Gaiellaceae; genus Gaiella. The sequence goes on along the minus strand of DATAPC010000028.1, from coordinate 46,621 downwards.
GCGAGGCGGGGCCGTTCTCCGGGCGGACGATGTGCTCGACGATGAAGACCCGGAAGAACGGAAGGCTGGCCTGGCCGCCGCGTGAGACCGCGAGGTCGTCGTACCGCCAGAGATTCGTCCCTGCCCACGCGCCGAGCAAGACCAGGGCGACGCCCGCAAACGCGACGGTCCGCACGAGCCGAGCGCGCCACGAGCCCGCGACGACGAGGGGAAGAATCGCGACGACGAGGAACACCTGGTTCGCGGGGCGCGTGAGCGCGATGAGCGCTGTCGCGGCGCCGGCCCCGGCGAAGCGCCAGGCGGAAGGGAACAACGCCGCGCGCACAACGAGGGCGACCCACACCGAGAACCCGGTTGCGAAGACGATCTCGCTCGCCAGCTCGTGGAAGACGACGCCGTAGCCCGGGTACAGCACGAGTGCGGCGCCGACCAGCACCGCGGGGCCGCGACCGAACAGAAGCGCGGTCCTCGCATACAGGAGGATCGATCCGGCGAAGAGGAGGGCCGAGATGACCTCCACGACGAACGGGCTTCCGGTGTCCAGGAGCCCACCCACGACGAGTGGCGCCACCGGCACGCGCGAGAGCATCTCCCACGGGAAGACCGCATTGGTATGCCAGAAGTCGACGTAGACGGCCAGGTACGACTCGAGGTCGCGTCCGGGCGCGACCGGCCAGCCGAGGCTCTGGATCACCCACACGACGAGCGCGGCGGTGAACAGGAGCGCCGCCCCCTGGCGGGTCGCGGCGAGCGCGGTCGCCCACCCCCATGCGCTGCGGGGCCAGGTCCTCACGGGCGCGACGTCTCCACGACGCGTAGCCGACCCGGCACGTGCCAGAGACGAAGCCCTGCGTTCGTACCCTGGGCGACGAGCTCGCCGTCGAGCTCGAGGTCGCGCGGGGCGACCACCCAGGTGGCGCGAACGTCTCCGGTGTCCGAAGTGACTACTCCCCCGGCACCCAGGCGCACCGCGCCCGAGGCGAGCGTCGGCGCATACCGTCCCGCGAGCGTGTAGACGGGGCCGATGGAGCCGTTGAAGAACTCGGTCAGGCGCAGAGCGTCGCGTGTGTCCACGGGCACGTCGCGGGTGAGCGTCGCCACCTCGCTGCCGTCGGGTACGGCCCGGTCGACCCAGGACGTCGTCTCTGCATCCATCGGTGCGAACGTGACGTTGCGCCCGGCCTCGACGCGGGCGTGCCAGGCGAAGCCGGCGTTCGAGGCGAAGACGACGGCGACCGGGACGAGCACGATCCAGCGAGGAAGCCGGGCCACGGAGACGACCAGGGCGACCGCGATCACGCCCGCCGCGAGCAGCCACCAGCGCCTGGGCTCCTGAAGCCCGCCCCGAACGGCGATCTGCGAGGGGAGCCCGGCTGCGATCGCGTCGAAGCGACGGCCTCCGTCCGCGTTCAAGAGGTACGTCGGCAGGGTCGCGAGCGGCACCAACACGAGCAGCGCGCCGACCAGGAGCCCGACGGGCCCGATCGGCAGCCGCCGCTGCGCCCACACGGCGGTCGCGATCAGCCATAGCGGAACGACATAGAACAGGTAGCGGTCGTGGAGGAAGCCGACGCCGAACTCCGTGCTCGAGAACGCCCCGACGACGAGGAGCAACACGACGTTCACGGAGACGAACAGCGAGACGAATGCGGCGCCTCGACGGCTACCGTGCCGCCCGTCCCGTGTCAGCGCTGCGAGCGCGGCCGGCGCGACGACCAGGGGCACGACCGCGAGGTAGAGGCCGAGCCCCGCGAACGCGCGCCACGTCCAGCGTCCGACCTGGAGGACGTCGTACGAGCGCCACAGGTCGGCGTAGCCGGCGAGGGGGTTCCCGAGGGCGGCCCGGACCGCGAGTGCGACCGCTCCGCCGCCGAGCACCACCAGCAGAGGCCAAAGACGCACAACGTCTCCCCGCGAGGGCCATCGGGAGCCGTGTGTCACGACCCACCGCAACACGAGCGCGGCCAGCAATGCGACGCCGAGGGCTGCGAGCTGCAGGCGCATCCCGGCCGCGACGAGCAGCGAGGCGAGCGCGAGGAGCTGCGCACCGACCGCCGGCCGCTCGAGGCACCGGGCAAGCGCCAGCAGTGCCACCAAGCACGCCGTGTAGGCCGCACCCTCGGTCATCACGAAGCCGGTGTAGACCGCGGAGGGGACGAGGACGGTCAGCGCCGCACACGAGAGGCTCCAGCCCGGGGGCAGGAGGCGACGCGCGAGCAGGTACGCGGGCACGGCGGCCAGCGCGAAGAGGAGGGCGTTCCAGAATCGGGCCCACTGGTAGGCGGACAGGTCGTCTGTCGTCAGCACGTGCACGGGTGCGAGCAGCGCCGGGTAGACGGGGCCGAAACCGTAGCCCCCGTCCCGCACGCGGAGTCCATCGCCCGCCGCCAGCGAGCGCGATGCGTCCCAGTGGATGAGCTCGTCCCCGAAGACGGTCGGTACCTCGATCTCCTGGCCGAGTGCGCCCCAGAGCGTCACGGCTGCCAGCACGATCCCGGCGAGCGTGAGGAGTGCCGCGCCGCGGGAGCTCACACGCCGGCGACGGATCCGCGCTGGGGACGAACGACGTCGGCCACGTCCGAGCCGTCTTCGAGCTCGTCGGTCTTGCGACACAGGATCAGCACCTCATTCGACTCGGGGCGGTAGTCGGTGAAGACGGTCACGTCCCGCCACCCAGTCCAGGCGAGCTCGATCCGGAGCGCGTCGAAGGTGGGGACCATCTTCGCCTTGCCGGTACCGCGCTGCCAGCGGACGCGGACGGCCGAGTCCGGGCGCGGGTCGACCGTCGTCTCGAGCAGCATCTCGCCTCCCGGCCGGGTCACACGGTTCAGCATCCCGAGCAGCTCGAGGTGGAAAGCGCTGTGGTAGAGCACGCCCAGGAAGAAGACGAGATCGAAGGGGCCGTGCTCGCGCAACCCTTCCGCGCGGCGCAGGTCGCCGAACACCCACGCGTGCGGCGTGTCGAGCCCTCCCGCCCACCGCTCATGGAGGTGCCGGTCCTCCTCGAAGTCGGAGAAGGTGAGGAAGGACGGACGCAGATGCTCGTCGATCCAGCGCGTGTGGATCCCGTACTTCGGCCCGACCTCGAGGATGCGGAGATCGGTCCAGCCGCGTCCCTCGGCGACGTCGGCGAGCCCCTCGACGGTGAGCGTGAGGTCGACGTCGTCCGCCGAGACCGTCGATTCCCGCTTGTCGCGGATCGGACGGTCGTCGAGGGTCAGGCTCGTGTTGCGCTCGAGCTGCTCGCGATAGTCGTAGGCGGGCACGTAGCTCGCCAGCTTGAGCCGCTCTGCGCTCCAGTCCACGGCGCGCTTGCCCGTCCGCCAGCCGAGCGCCCGCACGGATGCGGGCAGCCTCATGGAGTCGCTCCGGCCACGAGGGGGGAACCGTACCGTTCCGTACCGACGGGGTACGAGGGCCCTAGTGCCCTCGGCGAGCCAGGTTCGCGCGTTCCTCGATGACCTCCAAGCAGAGGTCGACCAGTGAACGGGAGAACGCCCCGTAGGTGAACTCCGGCGCTCTCTCGCGGGCGGCCGCCTCGCACGAACGGCGGAGCGACTCGTCCGTCGCGAGCCTTGTCATCGCCGCGCGATAGCCGTCGACGTCACCCGGGTCGACGAGCAGGCCCTCGACGCCGTCGCGGACGTAGTCGGCGACCGCGGAGCCGCGGGTCGTCACGACGGCCTTGCCGAGCGAGAGGGCCTGGGCGATCGTCGTGTGGCCGTGCGGGGTGTCCAACCCTTTGAGGGGGACGACGACGAACAGCGACCCGGCCATGAGCGAGAGGAAGCGGCCGAGCGGCATGCGCCAGAGCACGCGGACCCCTTCGGGGAACGGCTCTTCGACTCCCAGCGTGGTCGGCGAGTGCGTCACGACGGTGAGCTCGAGACGCGTACCCTCGAGCGCGGCGAAGAGCGAGGCGTAGTCCCGGAGCTCCCCTCCGCCGGCGAAGACGTAGGGTCGCTGCGTCCGCTCGGGCTCGACGCCGTCGAAGTCACCGTCGGAGGGGATCGGCAGGTAGACGTAGTTCCTCCTCCCCTCGGTCTCGCGACGGGAGTAGACGATCACCCGGTCTGCGTAGCCGCCGAGGCGCGGCCCGAAGAAGACCTGGTTCGTGACGATCAACCCGGTGCGGCGAAGCAGCCCGAGACGCCGGAGTAGGAGCAGCGCGGGCACGAGCCGGTGCGCCGACCCGACGACGAGGAGTCGGGGGCGCAGGCGCGCGAAGGCGACCAGAGAGCGCGCCGCCATGAGCGCGGTGTTCACCAGGCTCGTGCTGTGTCCCCAGACCGTCGGCACGAAGACACGTCGGGGGAAAGCCTCACTCTCCGGCGAGGCCCAGAAGCTCTTCCTCACCGTGAGCACGAGCACGTCACGAAGGCGCTCGTCGCCAGCTGCGCTCGCCACTGACCCGGAACCGTACCGGTGCCGATCCGTCGGCCTCGTACACTGGCCCGCGTGGAGTCGCCCGAGATCTCGGTCGTCATTCCCTGTCTGGACGAGGAGGAGGCGGTCGGTGCGGTCGTCGACCAGGCCTTCGAGGGAATCCATCGCTCGGGCCGTCCCGGCGAGGTGATCGTCGTCGACAACGCCTCGACCGACCGCTCGGCCGAGGTCGCGGCCGAGCACGGCGCCATCGTCGTCCGCGAGGAGCGTCCCGGCTACGGCAGCGCATACCTCGCCGGGCTCGCCGTCGCGCGGGGCGACTTCGTCGTGATGGGTGACGCCGACGCGACGTACCCGATGGCCGACCTCACCCCGTTCGTCGAGCGCCTCGCCGCCGGCGACGACCTCGTGATCGGCTCGCGCTTCGAGGGCACGATCCATGGCGAGGCGATGCCGTGGCTCAACCGCCACGTCGGCAACCCGATCCTCACGGGCCTCCTCAACGTCCTGTTCGGTGTCAAGATCTCGGACGCCCACTGCGGCATGCGCGGCGTACGCCGCGACGCTCTCGAGACGCTCGACCTCCACTCGACGGGCATGGAGTTCGCCTCGGAGATGGTCTTCAAGGCCTTCCGCCGCAAGCTGCGCGTGAGCGAGACCCCGATCGAGTACTACCCGCGCGTCGGCGAGTCGAAGCTCAACCGCGTCGGGGACGCCTGGCGCCACGTGAAGTTCATGCTGCTCTACAGCCCGAGCTGGCTCTACTTCGTCCCGGGGGTGATCCTCCTCGTCCTCGGGGTCGTCGGGGCGCTCGCGCTCGCGGCCGGCCCTGTCACGATCCTCGGTCGCTCGTGGCAGATCCATACGTTGTTCGTGTTCATGTTCGCGATTCTGCTCGGTGCGCAGATCGTCCAGCTGGGCGTCTTCGCCAGGGCGTTCGCCGCCTCGCACCTGGGCGAGACCGACCGCCTGATCGAGTGGGCTCGAGGCCGAGTCACACTCGAGCACGGGCTCGCGCTCGGGGGGATCCTGCTGCTCGCCGGCATGGTTACCGTCTTCGCGATCTTCCTCGCCTGGGCGTTCGACGGCTTCGGGGCGCTCGCGCACGAGTACGCCACGGCGATCGGCTTCACGCTCGTGGCGCTCGGCACCCAGGTCATCCTCGGCTCCTTCTTCGTCAGCCTGCTGACGATGCGCACCGGCGAGCCGTCGCGCGCGACCGTCGTCGAGCGCGTTCACCTCGCATGAAGATCGGCCGGTCCGTCCGAAGGCGCCTCCGACGGTTCGAGGGCCCCGTCAGCGACCTCTACCGCCGCCAGTTCATCGACCTCGATGCGTGCGCCCGGATGCTGTCCGGGCTCGTCCGCGCGAGGTGGATCCTCGAGGTCGGCTGCGGCGACGGGCAGATGGCGTCCCGGCTGCTCGCCTCCTCCCCAGGCGCGTGGTACACGGGGATCGACGTCGCACCGGAGGTCGGGCACCTGTTCGATGGAGACCGGAGCAGGGCGACTTTCCACTCGATCGACTCGAGGACGTACCTCGGCGAGACCGCCGAGCCGTTCGATCTCGTCGTCGTCGTCGACGTGCTGCACCACGTACCGCTCGACGCACGCGGAGCCCTGCTGGACGACGTCCACGAGCTCACGGCGCCGCGCGGTCAGTACGTCCTCAAGGACTGGATCCGCTCGGGGTCGATCGCTCACCTCGCGGCCTCGTCGTCCGACCGGCTGATCACGGGAGATCACGTTGTATATTTCGACAACGAGGAGCTCGGATCCCTGGTCCCGGCGAGGTTCCCGGACGACCGGCTGGCCCGCGCAGTCCGCGTGCCTCCCACACGCAACAACCTCCTGTTCGTGTACGAACGCGCCCCTTGATCTCGGTCGTCATTCCCGTCAGGGACGGCGGTAACGAGCTCGACCGCTGCCTTGCCGGCATTGCCACCCAGGTGGTCGACGAGGCGATCGAGATCGTTGTCGTCGACTCCGGCTCGACCGACGGCAGCGTCGAGAGAGCGCGTGCGGCCGGCGCGGTCGTGCACGAGATCCCCGCCGAGGCGTTCGGGCACGGGCGCACCCGCAACCTCGGTGTCGAGCTCGCTCGCGGCGACACAGTCGTCTTCACATCGCAGGACGCGGTCGCGGACGACGCGGAGTGGCTGGCACGGCTCGTTGCGGCGGCCCGCTCCGCTCCGGACGTCGCCGGGGCGTACGGGCGCCAGCTCCCTCACCCAGACGCGCGCCCGCCCGAGCGCTTCTTCCTCGACTTCCTCTACGGCGCCGACGGGAGGGTGCAGCGCCTCGAGCCCGACGCGGAGGCCACGTTCGAGACGACGTTGTTCTCGAACGTCAACGCAGCGATCCCTCGCGAGATCCTGTTGCGCTACCCCTTCCGCGACGACCTGACGATGAGCGAGGATCAGGAGTGGTCGCGGCGGGTCCTTCGCGACGGCCTGTCGCTCGTCTACGAGCCACGCGCCGCGGTGCGCCACTCCCACTCGTACACGATCCGGTCCGCGTTTCGCCGGTTCTTCGACTCCGGCGTATCGGCCGAGCATGCGTACGTCGAGGGCGACGAGTCGCGTGCGGCGCTCCGCCGCGCCGGCAGTCGCTATGCCCGCGAGGAGCTCTTCTGGCTCTGGCGCACGGGTCGGAGGCGGTGGATTCCCTATGCCGTCGTGTACGAGCTCGGCAAGTTCGCCGGCCTGCAGCTCGGTCTGCGCCACCGCCGGTTGCCGTCGTCGCTCGTCCGCCGGATCGGCAGCTACTAGACGGGGTGAGCCGCGAGGACGTCCTCGCGGACGTCGCAGCCCCAGCCGGGACCGGCGGGCACGACGAGCTCGCCATCCGCGATCTCGGGGACGGCGGTCGTCAGCTCCTCGCGCCAGGGCACGTCGTCGACGTCGATCTCGAGCAGCCGAAGGTTCGGGATCGCCGCGCACCACTGGGCCGCGATGAACGTCGCGAGGTGGCTGTAGTAGTTGTGCGGCGCGCACGCCACCTCGTGCGTCTCGGCCAGCGCGGCGATCTTCACCGACTGCGCGAACCCGTTCCAGATCACGTCGACGGAAGCGACGTCCATCGCCCCCGCGTCGAGGTACGGGCGGAAGCCGCGCAGCGTGTAGAGGTTCTCCCCCGAGCAGAGCGGGATGGGCGAACGACGTCGGGCGTGGGCCAGCGCCGCCGGGTCGTACGAGTCGACCTCGAGCCATGCGAGGTCGTGCGGCTCGAGGACGCGAGCAACCCGGACGATTCCCTCGGTCGTGACGTTGAAGTTGAGGTCGACGATCGGCTGTGCCGCGCCGCCGGTGCCCTCGCGGAAGGCCTCGAGCAGCAGCGTCAGCGCGTCGAGGAGACCCGGCGTCGGGTTCCGATCGATACCGCCGTCTCGACCGAACCCGGGCATCAGCACGCGCGGCTCGTCGCCGGGCACCACGATGTTCGTCTTGAACGCCTGGTAGCCGCGCTCGACGACCTCCCGCCCGAGTGCAGTGACGGCCTGGTAGGAGTCGAGCTTGGGCGTCCCGGTCACCTCCCAGGCGCGCGCCCTCGTCGTGCCGCAGTGCGACCAGTAGAGCGGGATCGTGTCTCGGGTCGGGCCGCCGAAGAGCTCGGCGACGGAGACGCCGAGCGCCTTGCCCTTGAGGTCGAGGAGCGCGTTCTCGATGCCGCCGAGCGCCTTCTGCACGATCGATCCGGGACTCTGCCGTGTGCGGCGGTAGAGATCCCAGTGGATCGCCTCGACCGCGCGCGGGTCGCGGCCGAGGACGAGGGGGGCAAGGTCGGCGACGACGCCGGCGAGCCCGGTGGGCGATCCGTGCGAGTCGGTGACCTCCGACCAGCCGACGAGCCCGTCGTCCGTCGTCGCCTTGACGAAGAGCCACGGCCGCCAGCCGGCGTCGCAGGACAGCGTCTCCAGCGCGGCCAGCTTCACGCGGAGTGACGATAGGGGACGGCCCGGATTCGGGCGTGCGCAGTGCTCACCCCGCGACCGTCCGTCCGTCGGCGACCTCGCGCCTGAACAGCACGAGGCAGCCGACGATCACGAGCGACACCGCGACCGCGGTGGCCGCGCCTGCCGACGTCGTCAGCCCGGACAACGAATCGAGCCAGATGGGGTGCCGCGTCCACATCTCCTCGTGCAGGCACTCGTAGTAGGCGGGCGTCGGCGGCGGGCCGCCTCCCGGGCATGCCACGGTCTTGTGGAAGAAGAAGAACTCTCCGATCGTTCGCGGCGCCCAGAGCATGCCCGCATGCGGCAACGCGCAGACCACGCACACGATCGCCGTCGCGGTGAGCCCGCGCACGGAACGGACTGCGCGCGCAACGAGGGACGTCGCATGGGATCCAAATGCAGCAAGAGACAACAACACGACGGGCAGCACCCAGGGGAGGCTGAGGCGCGGTCCCCACGCCCACCAGCCGAACGGCGACCACCATGACGCCAGCCCGACCACGATTCCTCCGACGATCACGAGCAACGTCAACGACGGCCATGCCTCGCGCCACGGCGCAGCGCCTCGCAGCGCGAGTAGCGCGGGCACCGCGAGCAGCACGGCGACGAGTAGGCACGCGACCGGCCAGAAGAAGAGAAGCCCGCCATTCGGCGAGGCGACGAGACCCGCCGCGAGCTCGACGAAGCGGTCGGCACTCGACGTCCGGAGGGCGGGGTCGAGGTAGTAGGCGTTCCTGGGCGTCCCGAAGCGAAGGAGGTTGAACGCCGAGCTGAGCGCAAGCGCGAGCGCGACACCCCCCGCCAGCCCGATTGCATGCGGTCGGACCGACACCGCCGTGCGCCTGCGCGCGAGGAGGAGGGCCAGGATGCCGAGAGCGACGACGAATGGGTAGCCGGTCTCCTTCGTGAGGCTCGCAGCGAACGCAGCCAGTCCCACGAGCACGGGGCCTGCGGGCAGGAGCGCCGCGGCGACGAAGACCGTCACGAGACCGGTCGCGAGCATCTCGCCCCAGGTCGTGTTGCCATACGCGAGAGCCGGCCCGCCGACGGCGACGACCAGGAACAGCCACCGCCACTCCGCGAAGCCGATCCTGCGGAGCGCCATCCACCCTGCGGCGACCGCGGCCAGGACACCGGCGCCGCTCAGCGCCGCGAGCACCCGGATCCGCCCGCCCTCGGACAATTCCGCGCCGGCGTCGGCGAGCAGGTCCGGCACGTACTGCAGCACCGGGTAGGGGCCGATCGGCGTCGCTTGCTTGCAGAGCACCAGGTCGAGCTGCGCCAGGCAGCGGCCGAGGATCTCCGTTCCCGCCAGCAACGGGCCGGTGTCTCCTCCCGCGACGGGTTGCGCGAGCCACGCGACCACGATGCCAGCCAGCCCGACGCCGACTGCGGCGCTGGGCCAGATGGCCGCCAAGGACCGTCTCGAGGCGCGCGGCGTCGGGACGGTGTGTGGCAGCGTGCTCATCGAGCTGCCAGCCGCGGAACCCGAAGGTGGTCCCCGGGTCGAAGGGAGGCTCGCCTCACGGCTCGCCAGGATATGGCTCCCGCGCGACGGAAACCAGCGAGGCGCGTCCTTCCTCGACGAGCTGCTCCGCCCGCGCGAAGTCCTCCTCGTCGTCGATGTTCAGCCCCTCGTGGCCCGTCGTGAGGAACGGCGCGAGCATCCGCCCCTCACGGGTGCCGGTCGCGCCGACGACGCGCGTCCAGGCGATCTCCAGGGCGCTGTTCTGCACGTACACAGGTGGCAGCGCCTGGTACTGCCCGGCGTGCCACGCGACATCGAGATGCGACTGGTCGAGCAGCGGCCGCATCAGCCGTCCGACCTCGTCGAGCACCCACATCTTGCCGGGGTGCTGCTTGACGAGCTCCACGGCTCTGATCGAGTCGGCCTCGGGTGTGGCGACGAGCTGCTCGAGTCCCCGCCGGATCACATCGGGCCCGCGGAACGGGTTCGTCGCCCGCACGATCGCGAACAGGTCGTAGTGCTCTTCGAGCCGGGGCAGCGTCCACGCGATCCATTCGATGTCCGGCGACGTGGACGTCGCGTACTCCTCCGGCCGGAGAAACGGCACGTCGGCGCCGTACCACCGCGCGACCTGCGCGATTCGCTCGCTGTCCGTCGAAACGAGGATCCGGTCGAAGACGCCCGCCTGCCGGGCCGCCTCGATCGCGTACGCGAGCAGCGGGTGTCCCGCAAGGCGCCGGACGTTCTTCCCCGGCACGCGCTCGGAGCCCGCTCGGGCTCCGATCAACGCGACGGCGGTCGGGCTCACGCGCCCGGTTCCTTGCGGTAGAGGGCGGTGTCACCACGGCGCAGCACTTCGCGGAAGCCACCGCGCTCGAGCAGCTGCTCGACCTCCTGCGAGTTCATCGGTCCCCAGGGCCGCATGTGAGCGTCGGAGATCGCGTACTCCAGTTCACGCGTCGCCGCGGCCCGCCTCGCGACGCCCCAGGTCGTCCCGATCCGCACCGCCACTATCGGCTCCGGCAGCACGAAGACGCGCTTCCGCTCCGCGACGTGGGCGAGCATCTGCATCGGCGCGGAGACGCTCGCGGAGGCGGGAAGCGCGTCGACGATCGCCTGCCGGTCGGCCCGGCGCGGCCATTCCACCCGTAGCTGTCGCACGATCGCCGACGACCACTGGAGGGACAGAAGCGTCAGCGCGACGCCGGCTGCGGCGCTCCAGCCGAGCCACGTTCTGTGGCTCAGGGCCCCGACCCGTCCGGCGCCGACCGCCCCCGCGAGGGCGACGGTGCCGCCGGTGACGATCCAGTAGTGGTAGTCGATCGTGTGCTGCAACCCGTAGGCAGAGAACAGGTTGAGCGCGGCCGACGGCATCGCGAGGAGCAACCAGCGCGGAGCGAGCAGGCACAACCCGCCTGTTGTCAGCAAAAGCAAGAGAAGGATGCCGAGATCGTTGAGCGTGAGCGTCTGCTGCACCGTCGTCAGGGGGTGCTCCACGCTGTAACGGACCACGTCCAGGAACGAGTCCCCCCGTCCACCCGCGAAACGCGGACCGAACTCTTGCTCGGAGGCGTTCCCGAAGGTCGGCAGCACGACGTAGACGGCCAGGAAGGAGTAGCCGCCCGCCGCCAGGGCGAGCAGGCCGCCGAGCCGACGTCTTCCCTCCCACGCGAGCACGAGGCCGAGGACGGCGTACGTGAGCCCGACGTCCTCCTTCATCGCGCACGCGACGACCGCCGCGGCCACGAACCACGCCGTCCTCCCGCGCTCGAGTGCCAGGCAGCCTCCGACGAGCAACACCGGGACGAGCGCCTCCGGGTGGAAGTCGAGGAGCGCCGGATGCAGCACCACCGGCGAGGCGCACCAGAGGAGCGCGGGCACGGCGGCCACCCAGCCGACTGCGCCGTGCTCCCGCGCGAGGAGGAAGAGGAGCGGCGCGGTCGCCGCGAGCGCGAGCGTCTGGACGACGAGGATCCCCGCGCCTCCCACGCCGAGCGTCCCGAGCGGCGCCAGGAGCACGATTCCCGGCTCCACGTGGTCGCCGAGCAGCGTGCGCAGGTTGATCGTGTTGAACGGCTCGTGCAGGTGGCCGAGCAGCCAGACGTACTGCGTGAAGATCCCGTGGTCGAAGTCGGACGCGAAGGCCTCGTAGCGGAGGAGGGCGAGGATGCCGACGACGAGCGCGTAGGCGGCCGAGACGCCGATCACGACACGCGTCACGAGGCGCCGGGAGCTCCAGCGCCCCATTCTCGCCTCGACGTCGAGCACGCCGTGTGGGAGCGCGTCGTGAACCGGGGCGGACGTCATGCCGGCGAGCCCGCGCGTGCGTACGCCGCCTCGAGCAGGCCTTCCAGCGTGGACGTCTCGACGCCGAGCCGACGTCCGGCCCGGACGACCGAGCCGGTGATCGCGTCGAGTTCCGTCGGATGGCCCGCCGCCGCGTCTCGGGCCGTCGAGGTCGTCAGGTCGTGCGGCATCGCGTCGATGATCGCCCATTGACCGGCGGGCTCGAGCGGGACGCCGTCGGCCGTCGCAACCCCGCACGCCTCGCCGAGCGCCGCCGAGAGGCGACGCCGCCAGGCCGTGTCGCGTCGCAGCGCGCCGACCCGCTCACCCGACGCCACGGTCGCCGCTGCGAGGACCGCGAGACGTGCGGCCTTTTCCCAGAGCACGCCACGCTCGTCGGCGGCGAGAACGACCTCGAGCCCGGGTACGCGGAGCGGAGCGAGGCGGTCGTCGAGGACGTTTCGGGGGAGGTCGCGGCAGGCGGCCGTGATCACGGCGTCACCCCCGGTGCGTTGAGCCACGACTCCGGGCGCCGTCGAGACGGCCTCGACCCGGCCGATGCTCCCGGCGGCGACGACGCAAAGTCCCTCGAGCCGCCCACGCACGGCCTCGACCTGCTCGAGCCCGTTGAGGAGCGGGAGGGCGAGCGCGCCTTCCAGGGACGACGGCGCGACGCGGTCGAGGGCCTCGTCGAGCCGGTAGGCCTTCACGGCGACCACCAGGAGGGCGACCGGATGCTCGAGGCGCTCCACGGCGTCCGGCCGCGCGGCGATCGTCTTTCCCTCGTGGCGGAGCGTCACGCCGTTCGCGCGGATCGCCGCGACCGTGCGCTCGGTGCCGACGCAGACGGCTCCCGTACGCGCGGCGAGCATCCCTCCGACCCCGCCGAGGCCGAGCACGGCGAGCGGCGCGGCGCTCACGTGAGCTGAGGGTCGACGACGAGGTTCACGTACTGCGTCGCCGAGTAGACGTCGAGCGACTCGAGCCCCGCCTCCTTCCACCCCGTCCCCGACTGCTTGACGCCGCCGAAGCCCATGTGCGGCTCGCTGCCGTGCGTCCCTGCGTTGACGACCACGACGCCGGCGGCGACGCTCTCGGCGAATTGCATCGCGCGATGGACGCTCGCCGTGTGGACCGCCGCCGTGAGGCCGTACGGCGAGTCGTTCGCGAGCGCGACCGCCCCGTCGAAGCCGCTGACGCGGTACAGCGCCGCGACGGGTCCGAAGAGCTCGACGCCCGACAGCGGAGCATCGGGTGCGACACCCTCCACGATCGTTGGCGCGACGTGCCAGCCCCGGTCGCCGACCCGCGTGCCGCCGGCGAGCACGGTCGCGCCGCTCGCCTGCGCCGCCTCCACCGCGCCGAGGATCCGCTGCATGCTCGCCTCGGAGATCACCGGCCCGATCGCGTCCAGCTCCGAGACCCCGTGCAGAAGCCGCGTCCGAAACTCCTCGTACACCGACTCGAAGACGATCACCCGGCTCGCCGCGGCGCAGCGCTGGCCGGCGTTCGAGAACGCGGCGGCGAGCGTCCACTCGACGGCGCGGTCGAGGTCGGCGTCGTCGCAGACGACGAGCGCGTTCTTGCCGCCCATCTCCATCACCGTCTTCGCCAGGCGCCGGCCCGCCGCCTCGGCGATCAGCCGCCCGGTCGCGGCCGAGCCGGTGAAGCTGACGAGGTCGACGCGGGGATCGTCGACCAGCGGCATCCCCGTCTCTGGGCCCAGTCCCTGGAGCACGTTGAGGACGCCCGGAGGCAGCCCGGCCTCGAGGCACAGGCGGCCCAGCCACCAGGCCGAGGCCGGGGCGTGCTCCGACGGCTTCAGCACCGAGGCGTTCCCGCAGAAGATGGAAGGAAAGGCTTTCCAGGCGACGTTGGGCAGTGGCGTGTTGAACGAGATCAGCAATGCCGCCACGCCCACGGGGCGGCGAAGCGTGAGCACCGTGCGATGCGGCATCGAGGCCGTCGTCGTGCGACCGTAGGAGCGTCTTCCCTCGCCCGCGACGAAGAAGCCCATCTCGACCGCCGCGTCGGTCTCCCCGAGCGCGAGCGCCATCGGCTTGCCGGTCTCGGACGCGACCAGCTCGCTCGCCTCCTCGCGCCGCTCCCGCAAGAGCTCGGCGATCGCGCGGACGACGTTGCCCCGCTCGACGGCTGTCCGTGCGGCCCATTCGCGCTTGGCCTCGCGTGCCGCGGTGACGGCGGCATCCGCGTCCCCGGCACCCGAGCGCGCGACGCGGCAAAGATGCGTGCCGTCGGCCGGCCGATTCTTGTCGAGCCAGGCCCCGCTCGCGGGCGGCCGCTCCTCGCCGGCGACGAGGTTCGGCACCTCCGCCGGGATCACCAGGCCGACCAGCCGCCGTCGACGACGAGGTTCGCGCCCGTGACGTACGACGACGCGTCGGACGCGAGGAAGACCACGGCGCCGACCGCCTCGGACGCGTCCATCAGCCGTCCGAGCGGGGAGCGGGCGGAGAACGCGTCGACGAACGGCGGCGGCTGCCCGTTCTCTATCCCGTGCGGCGTGACGGTGTTCACCCGGACGCCGCTCCGCCCCCAGTACGTCGCGAGATAGCGCGTCAGGTTGGCGAGCGCGGACTTCGAGACCGAGTAGGCGACCGGCTTGAAGAACACCTCACCGGCCTCGCGGCGAAAGTCGTAGAGGCCCTGGTCCGGCGACAGGAGCCCGTAGACCGAGCCGATGTTGACGACCGAGCCGCGACCCTCGCGTGCCATCGCACCGCCGATCACCTGACACGGCACGACGGCGCCGAGCACGTTCACGTGCACCACGCGCTCGAGCGCCTCGAGTGGCACGTCTTCGAACGGGCCGACCTCTGCCGCGGGAGCGTCGGGCGGGGAGTCGAGCGCCGCGGCGTTGACGAGCAGGTCCGGGACACCCCAGTCGACCTCCACGAGCGCGACTGCGGCCTCGACCTGGGCCCGCTCGGTGACGTCGCACTCGTGGACGCGGATCATCCCGTCGTCGAGGCCTGTCTTCAGCCCCGCGGCCCCCGCGCGGGGCTCGGTCTCCATGTCGAGGATCGCGACGCGCATACCGCGCGTGGCAAGCGCAACGGAGAGCTCAGCCCCGAGCTGCCCCATCCCGCCAGTGACCACGGCGACGCGACCGGCGAGGTCGAAGAGGGGGTCGATCATGGCGCCCGATGGTAGCCCTCGTCGAAGCCCACTGGCGCCGACGCTTGCGGCATGATCCCGCGCCCGTATAGTCACTGGCCGCGATGGGCGGAGCCCTCCTCCTCGCAGCCGGACTCGGCCTTCTCGGCTGTCTGGGGTGGTGGCTCTCGACCGCCGTCGGCCTCGCATCCAGCTGGCTCCGCCTGCTCGCCGCGTACCTGCTCGCGTGGACGGGTCTGGTCGTCGCGGCCGTCCTCGTCTCTCTGCCAGGCTGGCTCGACCGCTGGTCGCTCGCCGCCGCCGTCGGGCTGCTGACGACGGGTGTGCTCGCTCTGCGCCTGCGGCGGTCGCCGGCCCGGTCGAGGGCGACTACAGAAAGCGTCCGTGAGGCACTCGCCGACCCCGTCGTCGCCGTCCTTGCCGTTGGGGTCGCCGTCGCGGGGGTGTACCTCGGGCTCCTCGCGTTCCTGACGACGCCGAACGACTGGGACGGCCTCACCTACCACGAGACGCGCGCCCTCCTGTGGGACCAGCAGGAGCACATCGGCTACGTCCCCTCCGGGAACGACCCGCGGCTCGACGGCAATCCGCCGGTCTCGGAGATCGGCCTCTACCTCACGATGCTCCTGCCTCGCTCCGAGCGGTTCGCCGCCCTCCCGCAGTACGTCGCCCTCTGGGCAGCCCTGCTCGCTGTCGTCCTCGCGGCGCGGCGGATCGGCCTGACGCGACCGGCGGCCGCGTACGCCGGTCTCGTCTTCACGACCCTGCCGGTCGTCCTGCTGCACGGCGCGGCTGTGCTGAACGACCTGCTCGTCGCGTCGTTTCTCCTGGCGGCGCTCGTCTTCCTCGGGGGGCGGACGCGAGCCGAGCTTGCCCTCGGCGCGCTCGCAATCGGCCTCGCGCTTTCGACGAAGCTGAGCGCCGTGCTCGCGCTGCCGCTGCTGCTGATGGCCGTTCTCGCAGCAGCGCCCGCAGGCCGCCGCGCCGCGGCGGCGGTCGCCTCCGGAGCGGGTGTGCTCCTCGGGTCGCCGTGGTACGTGCTCAACGCCTTCGAGACCGGCTCGCTCGACGGCGATCTGGGCAGCGCCACGGGGCAGCGCGCAGACCACTCCTTCGGTGCGATCGTCGGGTCCCTCCGCGCGCTGACCTTCGACGTGGTCGACACGTCGGGGTTCTGGGGGGCCGAGCTCTCCGTTGCGGCGGTCGTCGGCGCGCTCGTCGCCGTTCCCGGGGTCTTCCTCCTCGCGCGCGGGAGCCGGCGCGGCAGTGGGCTGGTGCTCGTCGGGACGATCGTCGCCGTGACGCCCTTCCTGCTGCGCGGGCTCGAGCGGCCGGCTCGCTCCCTCTGGGAGCACGCCTGGCTCGCGGTCGGACGCGAGGACATCGCGCGCGACCACAGCGATGCGTGGAAGGTCCTCGGCGTGCCGGACACGTCGCTGTCGTGGTACGGCGCCGCCGGCACGGTGATCGTCTTCGGAGGAGTCGTCACGGCCATCGTCGGTGTCCGTCGGGGCCGGCTCCGTCCGGCCGGGCTCGTCTATGCCCTGGCCCCGCTCGTCCTCATCGCGACGTTCGCGCTCACGATCACCTACGACCCCTGGCGCGGACGCCTCGCGATGGTCGCCCTGGGTCTCGCCTGCGTCGCCTGGGGCTGGACGATCCGGATCCGCTGGCTCGCAACGGCCACTGCGTTGCTGTGCCTCACGACGACCGGCCTCTCGCTCGTCCATTCGTTCACCAAGCCCGCCGGCTTCGGGATCTTCGAGGGCTCGATCTCCCGCTCGGTCTGGCACCGCGACCGGATCGACACCCTCACCGTGATCCGCGGCTACGACGGCACCCCGGCGATCCTCCGCGCGGTCGAGGAGCACGTGCCGCGCGGCGCCGTGCTGGCCGTCTCCGCCCCGCAAGACATCTTCCTCGCGCCCTTGGCCGGTCCCCACCTCACCCGCACTCTCCGTCTCGTCGCGGACGGCCGTCGGGTCCCCCCGGATGCGACGTGGCTCGTCGCGAAGGAGTCCGCAACCGCGCTCGCGTGCCCGGGGGCATGGGACGCCGTCTTCGAGGAGAAAGAGAACCACTGGCGCCTGCTGCGCAGAGTCGCTCCGGAGACGTGCGCGGGAGACCTGGCGCCCGTGTGAGCGGGCTGTCGGCTCAGAACCGCGGAGACCGTCGCGGGTGTCACGGGTCACGGTGGTAGAACCAGCCGATGCGCGTCCGAGCCGAAGTACTCGCGTGCCTCGGAGTCGTCGGCCTCGTCGTCTTCTGGATGGTCGGCCCACGCTTCGGCCACCCGTTTCCGTCGATGGTCGACGACTGGAGCGCGATCGCCCGGGCGCCGGATCAGCTGCGCGAGGTGGTCCGCTTCGGGAATCCCGAGGGACAGCGCTACCGACCGGGCTTCATCGCCTGGAACGGCCTCCAGTGGCACACGCTCGGCGCACCGGGGAACCTGCTCGGCCCAAGGCTCTGGGGAGTCCTTCGCGTCGCCGCGCTCCCGCTGGGGGTCACGCTCCTCGCCCTGCTCCTGGTCGAGTCGCAGCTGCGAAAGCTCCGCGGCGCCGACCCGCGCTGGCTCCTCGTCGTCGGCGTTCCTCTCGCGGTCATCACCGCGCCGTCACTCGCCCTCGATCTGGTGCGGTACGGCCCGCAGGAGCCCCTCATGGTCGGGTGCATGAGCCTCGGTGCGGTCATGCTCGTCCGTGCGCTCGACGGGCTCCTGGACACCGCCGCCGTGAGTGCGACGACCGTCGCGCTCGCGGTCGGCGGGATCGTCTCGTGGTCGTTCGGCGTGCTGCAGAAGGAGACATCCGTCTGCGTTCTTCTGGTCGCGCCCTTCCTGTGGCCGACGCTGCGCGATCAGCGCGGGCGCTGGGACGGCCTGAACCGTCGGCGGCGTGCCGGGATCGGTCTGGTGGCGGCGGGAATTCTGCTGCCGTTCGTCCCCATGCTCGCCTGGACCATCGAGATGTCGCTGGCAGGCGAGAGGGTGTACGAGGACGCTGCCGCCGCCAAGAGCTTCCTCGCGCGGCTCTCCGACCAGCTCGGCCGCGCCGGCGAGGTGCTCCATTCGCCGCTGCCGATGATCGTGCTCGCGGCCGCGGTCGTCGTGCTCGCGGTGAGGACGTTCCGCGTCGGGGCGGACTGGCTCTCGACCGGCCTTCTCGTCGTCGCTCTCGCGTTTGTGCTCTCTGCGGCGCATGCCGGTGTCGTAGCGAGCCGCTACTACCTGCCGCCCGTCGCGCTCGGGGCGTTCGCGCTCGCCCGCAGCGCTGCCTCTCTCGGGTCTGCGACGGTCGTCGCGGCCGGTGCGCTCCTGCTCGTGGGCGGGACGTGGCAGGCATGGGAGGGACACAGCCGGGTCGAGTCCTGGGTACTCGACGAGCAGTCGAGCGAAGCGCTCGTCCGCCAGGCAGCCGGACGCTCGGCCGGCGGGTGCCGGGTGGGCGTGATCGGACTGAACGTCGAGTTCGTTCGTGCGCTCCCCGTGCTCATGCCCCTCGCGAAGGAACCCGCGCACGACTGCTCGGGGAGCGAGCGGTATCTCGTCGTGATCGACCCCGGGGGGCCGGGTACCGTGACGCCGCCGACCGACCCGGTGCTCGCGGCCTGCGGCCCCGAGCCACGACCCGTCTACAGCTCCGAGATCGGCAAGATCCTCCGCTGCACGGCATGAGCCCTCCTGCACGACCGCGTCCGGGTCTTGCCCCTGACGTCGTCTGCAACCTGTGCGGCGAGACCTTCGCGTCCGCCGCGACCGAGGTACTCGTCAAGGACGGTCACTCGATCGTGCGGTGCCCGGTATGCGGGCTCGTCTTCCGCGCAACGCTCCCCGGCGCCGACGAGCTGACGGAGATCTACGGGAGCGCCTACTTCGCCGCGGCAGACGAAGGGCTCGAGAGCCGGGAGGGATACCTCGACTACGTCGCCGACGCCGAGGTGCACCGCGCCAACGCTCGGCGGCGCCTGCGGCGGCTCGCGTCCTTCACGCAGGTCGGCGCGCTGCTAGACGTCGGGTGCGCCGCGGGGTTCTTCGTCGACGAGGCCGCTCGGAGCGGGTGGCACGCTCGGGGCGTCGACGTCTCGGAGGGCATGGTCGACTGGGGGAAGCGGCACCTGTCTGCGAACATCGGCGTCGGCACCCTCGCCGACACGCCGGCCGACCGGAAAGAGTCGTGCGTCACGATGTGGGACTACATCGAGCACGCGCTCGACCCGCGGGGGGATATCGAGCAGGCGTTCGACCGCCTACGGCCGGGGGGTGTGCTCGCACTCTCGACCGGGGACGCCGGCTCGGCGCTCGCGCGTCTCTCTCTCGAGCGCTGGCACCTGATGACGCCCCGGCACCACAACTTCTTCTTCACGCGGCCGACGATGACGCGCCTGCTCCAGTCGGTCGGCTTCGACGTCCTGTACGTCGGCCATCCTGCGTCGGTCTTCCCACTCCGTTACCTGGCCCACAAGGCGTGCCTGATGGTCGACGTCTCGATGCTCGACTCGCTCGCACGCCGGCTTGCGCGATCGCGGCTCGGAGGCCGGTCGATGCCCGTCAACCTGTGGGACGTGATGACCGTGGTCGCGCGCCGTCCCGCGACGCCGGAAGCCGCCTGACGAATGCGCCTCGTGACGCTCCTCTGCAGCTCCGCGCTCCTGAGCACCGGCGGCCTTCTGCTCCTGCGCCGCACGCTCGACGTGGAGCGTTCGCCCGGAGACACGTTCCTCGAGAAGGTGCTCACCCCCGGGGCGATCGTCGGCGGCGCGCTCTACGTCGCGAGCTTCGCGCTCTGGCTCTTCACGCTCCAGCGCTACCCCGTCACGACGGTCTACCCAGCGTTCGTCGGCGCGGGCTTCGTGGGCGTCGCGCTCGGCGGCTGGCTCGTCCTGGGCGAACGCTTCGACGCTGTTCGCGCCATCGGGGCGCTCGTCGTGCTCTTCGGGATCGTGCTCCTCGCACGCTGAGCCGAGCGCCCCACCCTCAGGCCTCGTCCGGCCCACCGAGGCCGTGCGCCGCCCGCACGACGTACAACGGACGCCGCTTGACCTCGTCGGAGATCCGGCCCACGTACTCGCCGATGATGCCGAGGACGATCAGCTGGACCCCGCCCACGAACCCGACGAGGATCATCACCGAGGTCCAGCCGGCGACCACGTCCAGGCCCGCGAGCTTCGACACGACCGCCGAGAGGCCGAACAGGATCGACGCAGCCGAGACGACGAAGCCGAGGTTGAGCGCGAGGCGGAGGGGCCGATCCGAGAAGCTCACGACCGCGTCGGTCGCGAGTCGCAGCATGCGACCGAACGTGTACTTGCTGCGTCCCGCAGTGCGCGGCGGGCTGGAGTACGGGACACCGTCCTGCTCGAACCCCACCCAGCTGAACATGCCCCGCAGGTAGCGATTCGTCTCCCGCATCGAGCGAAAGGCGTCGAGCGCCGCCCGGTCGACGAGCCTGAAATCGCCCGCTGCGGCGGGGACCTCGATGTCCACGAGCCTCGTCAAGGCGCGGTAGAAGACCCTCGCCGTCGCGTCCTTCAGATGGGACTCCCCCTGGCGCTCGACCATCACGCCGTAGACGACCGCCGCGCCGGCGCGCCAGCGCGCGACGAGCTCGGGGATCACCTCGGGAGGGTGCTGCAGGTCGCCGTCCATCGTGACCACGGCGTCCCCTGCGGCCAGGTCGAGACCGGCCGAGAGCGCCACCTGGTGGCCGAAGGTGCGCGAGAGCCGGACGACCTTGAAGCGCGCCTCCGAGCCGTGCAGCGCGAGGGCGCGGGCGTACGTCTCGTCGGCGCTGCCGTCGTCGACGAGGATCACCTCCCAGCGGGCAGTGATCCCGTCGAGCACCTCCCGCAGGCGCTCGCCGAGCGCTGCCACGTTCGCCTCCTCGTCCTTCAGCGGTACGACGACGGAGAGCATGAAGTCCGGCCGGGCCATCCGGTGCCCGAGCCTACTCCCGCGCCCCGACGACCCTGCGCGCCGGAATGGCCCTCGCTCGGGCGAGCGAGGCTACGGGCGCGTCGCTGCGGTGCGGGAGCCCGCGATCGGTGCGTCTTGCCGAGCATTCCCAGCGAAGACGTCGTCCGGCCCGACCGCTTCGTCCTCGAGCAGCGGACGGGCGAGCTGCTTGCCGAGGAGCTCGTCGAGCCGGTGCGGGGCGAGGCCCCCGTCGGCGGGCGAGCGCGCCACGAGGTCACCCGAGACGAGCAGGTGGCCGGCCGGGAGATCGCGGGCGGCAACGAGCTTCTTGCCCATCTTCCGCAGCGGCGCCTCCTCGCTCGGCAGAGGCCGCTTCACGCCGTCACCGATCGCGGCGGGGACGCGCCTGAGGTCGCGAACGAGCTTCCGCATCCCCTCCGGCAGCAGCGAGAACGCGTGGTCCGTGCCCTTCGCGGTGTGGCTCAGGGTGAAATGCTTCTCGATCACCCGGGCGCCGAGCATGTACGCGACGAGCGCCATCGCGATCCCGTCCTGGTGGTCGGAGAGGCCGACCACGACCTCCGGGTAGCGCTCCCTGAACGTCGTGATCACCCCGAGCTCGAGCTCCTCCACGGCGGCCGGATACGCGGCGGTGCACTGGAGCAGGCAGAGCTGCGTATTGATCGGGAGCACCGTCTCGACGGCCCGATCGACGTCCTCGATCGTGGCGCCGCCCGTCGACAGCAGGAGCGGCTTGCCGAACGAGGCGACATGGCGGAGCAGCGGCGTGTTCCGCAGGTCGCCGGATGCGAGCTTGTAGGCCGGCAGGTCGAGCTCCTCCAGGAGGTCGGCGCTCGCCTCGTCGAAGGCCGTGGCGAAGAAGACGAGCCCGAGCTCGGACGCGAGGCCGCGGAGCTCGAGGTAGTCGTCCCGGCCGAGCTCCAGCGCCTCGCGGTGCTCGCCGTAGGTCGGCCCGAAGCTGTTCTCGTTGTCGTACGGGCTCTCGTACAGCTCGCGGGTGAAGAGCCGGCGATTGTCCCGCTTCTGGAGCTTCACCGCGTCGACGCCCGCGTCCTTGGCCGCCCGGAACAGCTCCTTCGCCTGCTCGAGGCTGCCCTGGTGGTTGTGGCCGATCTCGGCGATCACGAAGCACCGGGTGTCGTCGCCGATCGTCCGTCCGTCGATCGCCAGCTCGCGCACCGCGCGATCGTACCCCTCAGGTTGCAGCCGGAAGCTGCCGACATAGTTGCGGTTGCGCTCGGAACCACGGATAGGGTGCCGCGAATGGCCACGTCGCTGTCGATCCTGATGCCCGTCTACAACGAGCTCGCGACCGTCGAGCGCGCGATCGAGGACGCGCTCACGGCCGAGCTGCCGGTCGAGTCGCGCCAGCTGGTGTTGATCGACGACGGATCCACCGATGGGACGCGCGAGCTGCTGCAGGGGCGCGAGTGGCCAGAGCCGGTCACGCTCGTGCTCCACGGGAAGAACCGTGGTAAGGGCGCTGCGCTCCAGACCGGCCTGCAGCATGCGAAGGGAGACTGGTCGGCTGTCCTCGACGCGGATCTCGAGTACCGCGCCTCCGACCTCGGGCCGTTGCTCGAGCCGCTGCTGTCCGGTCACGCCCACGTCGTGTTCGGTACCCGCTCGTGGGCGAGCCATTCGGCGTACAGCTTCTGGTACGTGATGGGGAACAAGGGCGTCACGTTCGCGACGAACGTGATCTACAACTGCTGGATCTCGGACGTGATGACGTGCCACAAGGCAATGAGCACCGAGCTCTTCCGTTCGCTCCGGCTCCGCGAGCGGGGCTTCTCGATCGAGCCGGAGATCGCCGCACGCGTCCTCCGCTCCGGTGAGCGGATCTACGAGGTGCCGATCTCGTACGCCGCACGCTCGCGTGAGGAGGGCAAGAAGCTGACCGCGCTCGACGGGCTCCGCGTGCTCAGGACCCTGCTTCGCTGCCGGGCGGACTGAGCGCCTCCTCGAGCGTCGCCCGCAGCATCGCTGCGAACGCCTCGGCGCCCATCGCGATCGCGCGCGCACGTCCCGCCGCGCCGAGCGCGTCGCGGCGCCCCCGGTCGTCGAGCAACTCCGCCACCCGCGCCCGCAGCGCGGAGGGCTCGTTCGGCGGAACGAGGACGCCGGTCACGCCGTCCTCCACCGCGTCGACCAGTCCGCCGACCGCCGTCGCCACCACCGGCCGGCCGTACGCCATCGCCTCGCGTGCGACCATGCCATAGCCCTCTCGCCGCGACGGGACGACGACCACCGCGGCCCGCTCGTACCACGGGCCGAGCTCCCTCGGCGGGACGAAGCCGACCGCCTGCGGGAACAGCGAGCGGAGCGGGCCGTCCCCGACGACGACCAGCGGGAGCCCGTCGGCTGCCTCGGCAAGCTCGCGCACGCCCTTCTCCTCGGAGAGCCGTCCGACGTAGAGCGCGTGCGGGGGCTCCTCCGGCTCGCCCACCTTGTCCGGGATCGCGACTCCGCTCGGGATCACGCGCACGTCCCGGGCACCGAACACGCGTGCGTCGCCCGCAAGCGCATTGGACGCGCAGACGACGACTCGCGCGCGCCGCACGAGCCATCGCGCGAGCGGCCGAACGCGCCGGGCAAGCGCGACGTCCGAGCCCCAGAGCTGCAGCACGATCGGCTTCCCCGTGGCGAGCGCCGGCAAGGCGGAGGGCAGCCAGTGGGCGTGGACGACGTCGGCGCCGCGGCTCGCCCGGCGGGCCGCCCTCGCGAACGAAAGGAGGAAGAGCGGCACGACGAGCAGCTTCCAGGGCGCCCGGCGCAGGTTGTTGACGATCCCGTCGCCGTAGGCGATCCCGTAGTGCCGGAATACGGCGGGGGAGACGACACGAACGTCGACGCCCGTCTCCCGGAGCGCCTCGACCCCGTTCCGCACGAAGCT
This sequence comes from Gaiella sp., assembly GCA_036265415.1. Lineage (GTDB taxonomy): Bacteria > Actinomycetota > Thermoleophilia > Gaiellales > Gaiellaceae > Gaiella. The sequence goes on along the minus strand of DATAPC010000028.1, from coordinate 22,558 downwards.
CCCCGCGACGTCGTCCGCGTCGCGCGGGTACGACGTCGTGAGCACGCAGACCTTCACTGGCGCTCGGCCAGGTGGTGCGCGACCGCGGCGGGCGCGGCGATCGCGAGCAGCGCGAGCACGTAGAAGTAGTAGAAGGACATCGTCAGGTAGAAGATGTTCGAGACCATCGTCGAGACGAGCGCAGCGGCGAGCCCCCAGCCGAGCGGCCAGACGCGTGCAGCGAGCGGGTCGCCGACCGCCGCGAGCGCGCGTCCCATGCGACGCGTGAGCCCGGCCCGGCGGAAGAGGTAGACGAGGAACGCGGCAAAGACGAGCGTCCCGACGAGCCCGTACTCGACGAACGACGCGACGTAGAACGAGTGCGGCCCAAAGTTCGTCTTTCCCGTCTGGAACTCGTAGTAGACCGAGAATGTGTTGAGCCCGAGGCCGAAGAGTGGGTTCTGGGCCAGGACGTCCGGAATGAACGAGTAGACGATGAAGTGCGTGTCGGCGCCCCGGCCCTCGGTCGACAGGCGTGAGCTCAACACCTGCTCGAAGAAGTTCGCGCGGCGGGCGACGAAGACGAAGAGGCCGGCGAGGAGGAGGCCGAGCGGGACGAGGAACATCGGTCGCAGCAGCAGCCGACGGTACGGCACCGCGAGCACGAGGAACCCGCAGGCGAGCCCGAGCAGGCCGCTCCGCGAGAGCGTGGCGAGGTCGACGATCGTCAGGAAGGCGAGGAACAGCGCCATGGGTGTTCGCAGCCGGTGGCCGCGCTCGAGCCGGAGGTAGAGGGGTAGCAGCAGCACGATCGCCGCGGCGACCTCGATCCCGAGGTGGTTCGGATCGCCGGTGAGTGCGTTCACGCGGTAGACGAACGAGCCCTCGATCGCGCCGAAGATGTTGATCTTGCTGGCACCGCCCGTGATCGGCTGGAGCCACGCCTCGTCGAGGTTGCCGCCCGTCGTCTCGGCGACCGCGAGTTGGGCGAGGCCGTACGCGCCGTTCGCCGCGATCCCGCCGACGAACGCCGCCAGCGTGAGCCAGTAGAACCGGAGCCCGCGCCGCGCGATCAGCGCCACGCCTGCGATCAGGAACAGGAAGTGGAGGAGGAACTTGACCATTCCCTTCGTCCACTGCGCGAGCGATTCGGCGGTCTCGAGGTTGAACCAGCCGATCAGGTAGACGAGCAGGAAGGCGGCGAAGAACGCCATGGTCACCACGGCCGCACGGGGCATCGTCCCGTCGAAGCGCTCGATGCGGTGGACGAGGAAGGCGACGAGGAAGACGGCTGTAACGACGTCCGAGAACGACAGCGTCCCCGCCACCTCCCACTGGAGCTTCGCGAACGTGACGGTGAAGACGGTCGCGAAGAACAGCGCCTCCACGTACGGCGCACGATCCGCGGCCACGCGGGGACGATCGACGGCGATCGCGGTCACGGCCGGCTCATGGTACGGACGTCGCGGCTGCGCGGAGCAACGTCGTCCGGCTGTCAGCCGGGCGGCTCGATCTCGAGCCACGCGTCGAGACCCGCGCGGCGTGCCTCGGCAGCCGAGCTCGCGCCCTGCGCGTACGACTCGATGCCCTCGTAGAGCACCTTCCAACGGCCGCACCCGTCGCCGAGCACCACGGCGTCCCGGTAGCCGACGCCGCGGACACGAGCCAGCAGCCGCTCCGCCTCGGCAAGCGTGTCGCGACGACCGAAGACGAGGTCGAGCGCGGCCGTCTCTCCCGGGCCTGCCTTCCGGACGCAGTCGGCGGCGGACGGAAACCGGGCGCCGTCCGCCCCCACGACGAGGGGATAGCCGATCAACGGCACCGCGATGATCGCCGCGGCGACCATCCGTGCCGTGCGCCGGCTCACGTGCCCATCTCCCGGCGACCCCGCCAGGCGGAGGCCACGAGCAGCGGCATCGCGACCGCGGCGAGAAGCACCATCGCCGCGGTGTAGCGGACGATCGGGTTCAGCGCCTCGTCCGCCGTGATCGGGATGTCCGCGTAGGAGTACGTCACCCAGGCGCCGCCGAGGAAGACCACGACCGTGAGGACGGTGAAGAAGGCGGCGAGGCGCCGGTCGCCCCACACGAACGCCACAGCGATCGCAAGCAGGAGCAGGAGGGGAGTGACCGACCACAGCGATGTGTCGAAGAGCACGTCCCAGGAAAGCCGCAGCGAGTCGAGCGCGCGCTGCGCAGAGGCCGCGACGCCGAGGCTCGGCGGCGCCTCGCCCGTGATGTCGTGCGAGCGGTACCAGAGCCGCCACGGGATCGCCGCCGCGAGGACGACACCCGCGACGACCGCCGGCCCTCGCCACTGCACGCGCCCCCTGCGCCACGAGGCCGCCACCGCGACCAGGAGGGCGAGCCCCGCGTAGAGCAGCCCCTCGCGCTTCGTCAGCGTCGCACCGGCGAAGAGAACGGCGACCGCGGCGAGGCGCCAGCCGCGTCCGTCGCGCAGCCAGAGCGCGAGCTGGAGAGCGCCGACGACGAAGAGCAGGTCGACGAGCACATCCGCCTGGGGGGTCATGAGCCGCTCGCCGAAGCGCGGAACCACGAGCACCAGCAGCAGCGACGGCCACAGCGCCCAGGCCGGGACGTGGCGATAGAGGCTGCCGGCAATCGCGGCGATCCCACCGACGACGAGGAACCAGAACTGGAGGTGGAACGTGACCGTGTCGGCGCTCCCCAGCGCGTGGAACGCCGCGGCGTCGAGCAGCGGGACGAGCGGCGGATACGTTGGGCCGGCACTGGTCGTGAACACCTGCTCGTCGAGCCCGCCGAAGTAGTAGATCGCCTTCGCCTTCGGCACCCAGAAGGCCCAGGCGTCGAACGCCTGCAGGCTCTGCAGGCGCGCGGAGCGGAAGAACGCCTCGAGCAGGAGCCCTACCAGCGCGACCCCGGACGCGGTCACGATCAGCGCAAACGGCGAGCCCGTACCGGCCCCACCGAAGCCGTGCGGCCTGACCCTCCCGAGCCGGATCCCGACCGCGGCGGCCCCGGCCGTACCGGCGATCAGGGTCGCCAACATCGCCCAGCCGCCGAACGGCACGCCCACCACGAGCAGCTCTGTCCACACGACGCCGAAGGCCGCCACGCCGAGGAGGTACCCGAGCCCGGCGTGCCGCAGTACGTCGCCCCAGCGGGCAAACCCACGGAAGGCCCAGAGCAGCGTCGTCCCCATCATCGCGAGCGCGAGGTTGAGCGCCGCGAGCCCCGCGATCGCCCGGACGGTCACGGCCCCCGCTCGAGGATCGAGACGCCGTCGTCGCCCTCCCACACGACACGGCCGCCCGGGTAGGCACCTCGGTCGCAACCGAAGCAGAAAATCCATGGCGCGTCGGGCGCCACGCGCCGAGGAAGGAGGAACGACCGCAGGAACGTCTCGGCGAAGGTTGCGGTGAGGTCGGTCCATCCCTGCTGTCTCGGCCCTACGGCGACGGCGAAGGTTCCGTCGGGCGGGATCCGACCAAGCGCCTCGAACAGCATGCTCTGGTCGGGGATCACCGAGTTGCCGCCGCCGACCTCGCGGTCGAGGAGATCCAGACTGGCGTTCGCGCGGCTCGATGCGTTGGCGGCTCGGAACGCATCCGGATACCGGACGGCGACCGCCACGAGCACGACCAGGAGCCAGTACGCGACCACCAGCCCACGGATCCCGGCCGCGTGGAAGAATCGACGTGCAGCGAGGTCGTCCGTCAGCGGAGGGTATCGCGCAGCACGGCGGCCATCTCCTCCACCCTGGTTCGGCGCGACAGCCGGTCCCGCCATTCGGGCGAGAGCTCCACGTCGGGCAGCGCACCGTTGCTCCAGCGCGCATGGAGATCCTCGAGGGCCGCCCGGATCGCGGCCGGATCGTCGGGCGCCGCGACCACGCCGGCGCCGGCTTCGCGGATCAGCTCCGCCGCAGCTCCGTCCGGGGGGACGGCGGCGAGAATCGGCCGGCCGACCGCGATGTACTCGAACACCTTCCCCGAGAGCACGCCCGTCCCGCGGCCTCCCGCCTCGGGGATGAGCAGGAGCAGGGCCTCCGAGTCTCGCTGCAGCGCGAGCGACTCGGCTCGCGGCGCATAGGGCAGCAGCTGGAGCCGGTCGCCGAGCCCCAGCGCGGAAGCCCATTCCCGGTCGGCATCGCGGAAGTCCCCGAGGAAGCGCGCGACGACGTCCAGACCGGAGTCGGCGAGCGCCTGGAGGAACGGCCGGGGATCTCGCCGCCCGAAGAAGCTCCCCGTGTGCGTGATCCGGAAGCGGTCGGAGGGATGGCGCTCGAGCCCGGCGACGTCGTCGAAGTCTGCGCCGTTCGGGATCGTGACGACCGGCCCTTTCGGCCCGAGCGTGCGCATCTCCTCGCTGATCGCCTCCGAGACGCACGTGATGGCGTCGGCGCGCGCGGCGACCAGCCGGGCGACCCGTTCGTGGAGGGCAGCCTTCGCCTTCGTCGCCGTCGTGTCGGCGCGGCGGTGCGCGTGTTGGAGGAGCGAGTCGCGCAGGTCTGCCACCCAGCGAGTGCCGGTCGCCCGCGCGACCGCCGCGGCGATCAGGTGCGTCGAGCCGGGCGGCGAGGTCGAGAGGACGACGTCGATCCCGTGCTCACGCACGAGCCTGATCCCGGCGGGGACGGCGGTGAAGGCCCAGGTTGCGTTTTCGTCGGGGACCACGAGGCGCCGCAGCTGGAGCCGGGCCCGCGTGAGCGCGCGCTCGACGCCCTGCGTCTCGGCGAGCACCTCTGACGGCTTGCCGCCGCTCACGCCGACGTACCGGGCGCGGTGGACCCAGGCCTGCGTCGGCAGCCGAAGTCCCTCGTCGCGATGCAGCCAGCGAGGGTCGTCCGGCGCGAGCACGTGCGTCTCGACCCCGAGCGCAGGCAGGTATTGCGCGAGCTTGAGCGGACGCTGCACGCCGCCCCCGCCGGCCGGCGGGAAATAGAAGCTGATCAGGAGCACGTTCACGGTCGACGATCGTAGTGGCGGCCCAGGTCCCCGACCGGCCGCGTCACGGCGCGAACGGGTGCGAGGGCTCGCGCACGGCTGCATCCCCCTCGCGGTCCTCGGCCCGTGTCGTCGCCGACGAGAGGCGCCGTTGATGGATCCAGAGCGCGGCGGACGCACCGAAGAGCAGCGCACCGAATGCGAGCGACACCCGCGGGCGGTGCTCGAAGTTCGGTGCCGTGAGCACGAATGCCGGCGCCAGCACGAGCAGCGCGAGCCACCCCGACCGTCGAGTCACGTCGATGGCGATGGCGATCACGCCGAGCAGGAGCAGGACGGCGAGGACGCCCTCGTCGGTTCCGTTGGGCTCGTCGGCGGGAACGAGGTCGGGGGCGACGAGCACGACGACCAGCCATGCGCCGAGCACCCCGACGAACAACGAGCCTTCACTACGGAGCGCCGCGCGAAGCGGGAGCCGGGAGAAAGCCAGGCTGCACGCAAGCGCCAGGAGGAGCCCGAACGGCAAGGCGGCGAGCCAGTCGGGCCGGACGCCCAGAAGACCGCCGACGGTCTCCACGACGTCGCCATTTCCGAGGCGGTCGAGCCAGAGGTCGACGGAGTACTCGACACCCGTCAGTGGGCCGGTGATCGTCGCAAGAGCCATCACGCACACGGACGCCAGGCCCACACCGGCGATCACGAGTGGGCGTGAGCGCATCACGAACCCCAGGGGGATTGCCAGGAACGGCAACGCGGGAACGAGGAAGCGCGGCCCCGGGCTCTGGCCGCCGTACGGCAGGTAGTAGCCGGCGTTGTACACGAGGAACGACAGCGGCACCGCCGCGCAGACGACCGTCTCGGCCCTGTGGCCGGCGCGCCAGAGGAGCGGCAGACCGAACATCGCCGCGATCGCGATCGGCGTGACCACGAGAAGCCCCTTCTCGGACACGAGGAGCGTCAGGGCGGCGCGCGGATCCGGGAGAGAGACGCCGTAGAAGCCGCCGGCATTCGCCCCGACGACCGGTGCGCCGTCACCGGCGGGTGCCTTCAATGCGTTCGTGTAGCTCAACCGGAGCGGCGATCCGAATGCCCAGGTGTTGTAGGCAGCCAGCGGCAGGACACCGAGCAGGAGGCCCCCCGCGTAAGAGAGCGCGCGTCGTGCCCACCGGTCGCCGACGATCGCGTACGCAGCAAGGACGACGGCCACGATGCCGAGAGAGAACTCGACCACGATCGCGAATCCCGCCAGTGCTCCCGCCGCCGCGACGAACCACGGACTGTTTTGCCTCCTCTCGACGAGAAGCACGAAGAAGGCGGCGAAGCCCAGGGTGGCCGAGAGGACGTGGTCGAAGAAGAGTGTCGCGAAGGGGAGTAGCAGCGTGCCGGCCCCCAGCAGCACAGATGCGGGTAGCCCGTAGCCCGGGACGACTCGCTCGACGGCCAGGTACATGAGCAGCAGCAGCACTGCCATCGGCAGGACGGCGCCGAACAGATCGAGCTCCCACACGCGGTGGCGGTAGCCGTCCGAGGTCGAGAGCGGCGTGTCCTGCAGGCCCGCACCACGGAGGCCGAGGTGCCACGGCAAGGTGAACAGGGCGAGCCCCGGTGCCTTCGCGGCATAGAAGCGTCCGTCCACGTAGGCGGCGTCGATCGTCTCGCGCGGATCGATCTCCGGCGTCCCCGCGGCGAGCGCCCGGACGAGCGCGTGGTGCGCCGCCTGGTTGGGCCCGCTGTCCTGCACGACGATCGCACACGCGAGAGCGACGGCGGCGAGCGCGAGCGCAGCGCGCGCACGAGTGCCGGTCATGGTGTGTCGGGAGAGGACACGACTCGGGAATGTACTTCCCGGTCAGGTCCGCGCCGTGGCGGTACCCTGTGTCGGATCGACGGTCCGGGCAAGACGGAGACGTTGCCGATCCGACATCAACCGAGTGCCGCGCCGCCGACACCGCGCACGGAGTCGGACCGCCGAGACGATGAGCTCGCCGGCCTGCGAAGCGAGCTCGAGTCTCGCTCGCGCGAGCTCCAAGTAGTCAAGGGACAGCTCGAGGCGACGCGCGCCTCGCTCTCGTGGAGGCTCACCCGGCCCCTCCGAGGCGGAAGGGACGCGATCCGCGGCCTTCGCCCCGTGCGAGGAGGTGCGCGGCCGACGGACGCAACGATGCGATCGTCAGGCGATGCTTGGCGATACGAAGACCCTCCCGTGCCACTACTCGAAACGTCTGCCGCGCTTCCCCGAGCAAGCGCCCGCACCGTGGCCTTCTACCTCCCACAGTTCCACCCGATCCCCGAGAACGACGCCTGGTGGGGCCGTGGGTTCACCGAATGGACGAACGTCACGCGCGCCCGACCATTGTTCCGTGGTCACTACCAGCCTCGTCTGCCGGGTGAGCTCGGCTTCTACGACCTCCGGGTCGTCGAGAACCAACGGCGTCAGGTCGAGCTGGCGAAGCTCTACGGAATCGACGCGTTTTGCTTCTACGTCTACTGGTTCGGGGGGCGGCGCGTGCTCGAGCTTCCCCTCGAGCAGTACCTCGACCATCCGGAGCTCGAACTCCCTTTCTGTGTCTGCTGGGCGAACCAGAACTGGACACGCCGGTGGGACGGGAGCGACTCCACCGTGCTGCTCTCGCAGACCCACAGCGCCGAGGACGACCTCGCATTCATAGAGCACTACTCGAAGTACCTGCTCGATCCTCGCTACGTGCGGATCGGCGATCGACCGCTCCTCCTCGTGTACCGGCCCGAGCAACTGCCCGATGCACGGGCGACTGCGGAACGCTGGAGGAGATGCCTACGCGAGACCCATGGAATGGAGATCTACCTCGCCTATGTCCAGGGCGTAGACAACGACGAGCCAGGGGTGTTCGGCTTCGACGGAGCCGTCGAGTTCCCGCCGCTTCGCCCTCGCGGCCGACCGTTGCCTCGCGAGATTACGGCAGAGCTCGAGCCCGTCTCGTCTGAGGTACGTGCCCACGTCCACGACTGGCGCGATCTTGCGGAAGACAGCCTCAGCTATACGGCACCTCCGTACCCCTTGTTCCGGGGTGTCTGTCCCTCGTGGGACAACACTCCGCGCAGGGGCGATTCTGCTTCGATCCTCGGGCACAGCTCACCCGTCGGATTCCAGAACTGGCTGCTGCGGGCACTGCGAGAGACGGAAGAACGGCTCCCCGATGCCGAGCGGCTCGTGTTCGTCAACGCGTGGAACGAATGGGCGGAAGGCTGCTACCTGGAACCCGATCAGCGATACGGATATGCCTATCTCGAGGCGGTCCGGGTCGCCTCGGTGCGAGCGTCCGTGGCGCAGAGCACCCCCTCGAGGCCCTCGCTCGGCGTGGTCGTGCACGCGGAAGGCCCGAGGCTCCTGCACGAGATCATCCGTCGGCTGCAAGCCATCGATCCACCGCCGGCCGTGATCGTCACCACGTCGCCAGAGTGCCGCTCGGAGGTCGAAACGCAGGTGCGGGAGAGCCGGCTGTCGGGCGACGTGGTCACAGTCGGAGATCACGGTTGCGATGTGCTGCCGTTCATGCACGTGCTACCTCTCTGCGAGGAGCGTGGCCACGACGTCATTCTGAAGCTCCACACTGGGCGGGGCGGCGGACACTGGCGAGACGAGTTGCTCGCTTCGCTGCTCGACCCGGGCGTGGCCGAGCGCGTCCTCGGGGCGTTCGAGACCAGCCCACAGGTGGGTATGGTCGGACCTGCCGGACACTGTCTCGCGACGTCCTCGTTCCCATTCGCAGACAGTCCTCGCCTGGCGGCGCTTGCTCATCGTCTCGGGATCGAGCACCTTCGTCCAGACCACTCGTTCTTTGCGGGCGGGATGTTCTACGTTCGACTCGACGCGCTCGCCCCCATCAGAGCGATACAGGTCGACGCTCCGGAGCTCGGGTCCGTGGCGGGACAGATGTACGCATCGCTCGGACAGGTGCTCGAGCGCTGCTTCTCCCTCTCGGTCGAGGCAGCCGGCCGTACCGTGAGAGACACGAGCGGCCTCGACGGCCCGAGCCGGCCCCCGCTTCGCTCGGGCTACAGATTCGTCGACGAACTGGTTGCCGAGGGAGCGCCAGCTCGGTGATGGCTGCGAACCCGTCCCGAGAACCGGCGCCGTCAGTCAGCTGAGGTCATACAGCACCCACCGCGCGTCGCGGTAGACGGCCGTGAGGCCCGTCGGGGCCGCGCCGGGGAAGCGCTCGCGGTCGACGAGGAGCCACGTCGCGCCACAGGCCCGCGGGATCGCGAGGTCGCCGGTGCGGACGAAGCGGCGAAACTCCCGGACGCGCTCGCGCGGACGGTTGTCGACCGTGTCCGCGACGTGGCCGGGTGGGTTGACGCACACGCGCACGGCCGTGACCGCGCCGAGGCGGTAGCTGGCCTCGGGGTCCGCATAGACGACGGCGCCGACCGGCACGTCCTCGCGCACGGCCGCCACGAGCCCGTGCGACAGGGGGCTCGGCCGGCGCGCGTCGGACGGGCTCCAGGTCGCGAGCCCGTGGACGTACGTCGGCAGGAGCAGGAGCGCGGAGGCGAGGGCGGCGGTCCGCTCGAGCGGCGGACGGCGGCGGAAGCCGAGCGCGAGCGCAGCGATCGCCCCGACCACCGCGACCCATGTCGCCCACGCAGGGCCACCGTCCTCGAGCGTGTAGCCGAAGTCGCCGGGATAGAGGAGCTGGAAGGCGATGCCCGCGACGAGCGCCGCGGGCGCCGCCGCGCGGCCGAGCAGCCGGGCGAGGACCCCCATTCCCCCCGCGAGGGCGAAGGCGAGCGGCACGAAGCCGGCGAGCCGCCGCGACTGCGAGAGCGAGACGGCGTCGGAGAACGGCGTGAAGAGCCAAGGGACGAGGCAGACGGCGAGCACCGCGAGCGCGCCACCGACGACGAAGGCCGCCCAGCGCCGCCGGGTCGCCAATGCGGCGAGCGGGACGAGGAGGAGCGCCGCGACCGCGACGGCGCCCGTGCGGCCGAAGAGCTCCGGAACGACGGCGAAGCGGTCTTCCGTCCCGTGGAGCTGCCCCGCGTACTGCTCGAAGCCGCGCCCACGCTCGGCGGCGTCGGGGCTGACCGACGCGGTGTCGCCGACGACGGGCAGGAGCCACGCGACGAAGAGCGCAGCGGGGACGACGAGCGCGCCGAGCGCGAGAGCGCCGGCGCGGAGGTCGCGCCGCTCCCACAGCCAGCGCACGGCGAGGAACCCCGCGAGCGGGAGCCAGAGAAAGAGCGCGTAGGTGGGATGGACGACAGCCAGCGCGAGGCCCCCGGCGGCGGTCGAGGCGACGAGCGGGAGCGAGGGCGCACGGATCGTCTCCAGGGCGAGCGCGAGCGCCGCGGGGACGAGCAGCTGGCGCGACGCCGTGGCGGGGAGCGCGAGCGCGGTGAACGCCCCGCCCGAGCCCGGCGCCATCGCGGCGATGGCGACGCCGGCCGCGGCTGCGGCCGCAGCGGGCACCGCCCTCCGGAACAGCGCCCATCCCGCCTCGTACGCGACGAGCACGGCGAGCGGCGCGAGGATCGTCGGCCCGTGGAGGACGACGTCGACCGGGTCGGCGCCCGACACCTTCGCGACGAGCGCGAGGAAGCCGTGCCAGAGCGGAAAGGCGTAGCCGGGGTGCAGGCCGCCGTCGGGGAACTCGTTCGCGCTGTCGAGGGAGAGGCTTCCGAACGCGAGCAGCTTCTGGATCCTGGCCAGGTGGAAGAAGCCGTCGCCGCCGACGTGCCCCGCCACGTGCCAGAGCAGGAGCCCGAGCACGCCTCCCGCGGCCAGCACGAGGCGTCTGCCGGGCAGGCGCTCGCCGACCGCCGTCCCCGCGAGCCGACCGCGCCGGACGCCGACGACCAGCGCGGCCAGCCCGACCCCGAGGAGCAGGACGAGCGTCAACGTGAGCGAGCCGTGGACGACGAACGTCACCGCGAGGGCTGTGAAGACGAGCGCGAGCGACCAGGCGAGCGTCGCCGACGAGCGACGTACACCGAGCGTGCGCGCGAGAAGCGCCCCGGGGGCGAGGACGACGGCGAAGCCGAAGACGAGCTGGAGGAGCAGCACGACGTTCAGCCCCCCTTCGCTCCGCTCCGAGGCGTCATGCGCCGAGCAGCGAGTCGACGTCGCCGGACCCCAGCCAGGCGGCGAGCTCCCGATAGAGCCGCGCTCGCTCCCCGCGGTGCACGCGGCCGCGCACGACGAGAGAGGCGCGCAGCAGCCGGCGCGCCCGGTCGGCCTCCCCGGGCCGCCCGTGCAACGAGAGGTAGCGCAGGTGCCCGCGGAGGTTCTCCCGGAAGAGGCGGCCGCCGTGCGCCGCGCCGCTCACGTGGACGCAGCGGGCGTCCGGCGTGAAGACGACCGACCAGCCGCGGTCGGCCGCCCGACGCATCCAGTCGACCTCCTCGCTGAAGAGGAAGAATCGCTCGTCGAAGGGGCCGACCTCGTCGTAGGCGCTGCGGCGGAGAAGGAAGCACGCGCCCATCACCCACTCCACGACCCGCTCGGACGCGTGGTCGAAGCCGGCCCCGTAGAAGGCGTTGAGCGCGCGGGAGCGCGGCGCCAGCTTGCGGAGGTAGAGGTACTCGGTCGCCAGGCGCCAGGTCGTCGGGAAGCCGCGCACCGAGCGCTGGAGGCTGCCGTCGGGGTTCAGGAGCCTCGGCCCGATCGCGGCGGAGCTCGGGTGCCTGTCGGCCGCGGCCAGGAGCTCCGAGAGGGCGTCCTCGACGAGCCAGGCGTCGGCGTTCAGGACGAGCACGTGCTCGGAGGCCGTCTCGGCGATCCCGCGGTTCCAGCCGGCGGCGAGCCCGTCGTTTGAGGACTCGATCACGCGCACAGCGGGGAATCGGGAGCGGACGACCTCGACGGTGCCGTCCGAGGAGCCGTTGTCGACGACGACGGCCGGGATGCCCGCGACGCTCGCCAGGCACTGCTCGATCCATGGAAGGGCGTCGTACGTGACGACGACGCAGGCGACCCGCGCCCGGTCGTCAGCCATGCTCGAGCCGCGGCCGCCGGCTCCCACGGAACCCCTCCCAGAGCAGGATCGCGGCGCCCGGGAGGGCCAGGGCGGTCGTGACGAGGAAGAAGAGGAAGCCGGACGCGAACGCCTGGTCGGCCGGCACACCGACGCTCCCGAGGAAGCTGACGAAGAACGCCTCGCGAACGGCGATCCCGTTGAGCGTGAACGGCACGAGGAGGACGAGGAAGAAGAGCGGCCCCATCACGTAGTAGATCCGTGGCCCGAGGTCGATCCCGACCGCCTTTCCCGCCGCCCAGATCGCGAGCACGCGCACGGCCTGGATCGCCGTCGTGAACACGAAGACGGCAACGAGGAGGCGCATGTGGCCGCGGAAGTGGTGGACGCCGTCGTAGAACGCGCGCAGCGGCCGATCGACCCGGAGCCTCACGAGGAGCGGCCGCGTGCGCGCGAGCAACGGGCGCGCGCTGCGGGCGAAGAAGACGAAGATGAGCACGATCGTGCCGAGCACGAACGCCCCTTCGAGCCAGAGGTAGGCGCTGACGTCGTACTCCCCGATCGCGAGCACGAATCCGATCGCGCCGAGGAGCACCGTTCCGGCCCCGCCGAGGCCGCGCTCGAGCAGGATGATCGACGTGATGTCGGCCGTGCGGCCCGGATGGCGCCGCGCGGTCTCGTAGACGCGCATCGCGTCGCCGCCGATCGACGTCGGGAGCACCTGGCTCGCCGTGTAGGAGACGAAATAGGCGCGGGTCAGCCAGGCGAACGTCTCCTCCATCCCCTGGGCGCGCATCAGCCATTGCCAGCGCAGCGCCATCGGCAGCGCCGTGCCGATCATGATCGTCACGGCGAGGAGGAACCACCACGGGTCGGCGTCGAGCAGCGTGTCGACGATCTCGTGGATGTCGACCTTCCAGACGAGGTACGCGATCGCGAGCCCCGTGACGAGCAGCGTCAGCCCGATCCGGACGGAGCGCTTCACGACGCGAGGCGCGCGTGGACACGCGCGAGCGCGTCGAGCGCGTCGGCGATGTCGTCGTCCGAATGCGCCGGCGAGAGCGGCAGCGAGAGCACCTGCTCGCCGGCGCGCTCGGCCACCGGCAGCGGTTGCTGCGACGGGTAGCGCGTCCGAAACCAGGTGAGCCGGTGCGCGGGAAGGAAGTGGATGCTCGTCGCGATGCGTTCCTCGGCCAGGGCCCGTTGGTACTCGTCCCTCGTCGCTCCCGCGCGCTCTGCGTCGATCCGCACGACGTAGAGGTGGAGCGCGTGGGTGTCGCGCGCGTCGCGCGCCAGGGGCTCGATCCCCTCGAGGCCCGCGATGCCGTCGTCGTAGAGCGCGAACTGGCGCGCGCGGATGCCCGCGTGCAGCTCGAGCTTCTTCAGCTGGACGAGCGCGATCGCGGCGAGCACGTCCGACAGGTTCGCCTTGAAGCCCCAGGTCGTCTGGTCGTACCGCGACCCGTCGCCGCGGCGCGTCAGACGCATGGCAGAGACCGCCTCGGCGACGTCGTCGCGGTTCGTCGCGAGGAGCCCGCCCTCGCCCGCCGCGACGTTCTTCGTCGCGTAGAGCGAGAAACAGGTCGCGTCGGAGAGGCCGCCGAGCTTCCGGCCGCGGTAGCGGCTCTCGAGCGCGTGCGCCGCGTCCTCGACCACCGGAAGCCCGAGCGCATGGATCGGGTCGAGGTCGCAGGGCTGGCCGGCGACGTGAACCGGAACGATGGCCTTCGTCCGAGCAGTGATGAGTCCCGGCAGAAGCTCGGGGTCGAGGTTGAGATCCTCGTCGCGGACGTCGCAGAAGACGGGCGTCGCGCCCGTGTGCTCGATCGCGTTCGCCGTGGCGGGCCAGGTGATCGGCGATGTGATCGCCTCGTCGCCCGGGCCCAGGTCGAGCGCTAGCAGTGCGAGGTGCATGGCAGCCGTCCCCGACGTGACGGCGATCACGTGTCTCGCCTCGAGGTACTCGGCCATCCGCTCCTCCAGGAGGGCGGCGCGCGGCCCGGTGGTCAGCCAGCCCGAGCGCAACGTCTCGGCGACGGCCTCGACCTCCTCCTCGCCGATCGCAGGCGGTTGGAAGCCCAGGGGAGTGCTACGACGGGTCCGCATCGACCCGGAAGCGTACGGCGTCGGCAGCACGGCGCCCTCGCTCGAGCGCCTCGTCCCGGTCGCGACCGGTCGCGAGCACCGCGCCGGCACGATCCGAGCCGCGCCGGAACGGGCCGAAGAGGTGCCCCGGGCGTCGGTAGAGGCGAACCCATGCCACTCCTTCCGCGCTCTCCGCGTCGGCAACGCCGTCGACCACGAGCAGTCGCCCGACCGGCGGGACGAGAAAGACCACTGCGGCGCCGCCGACTCCTTCCCCGTGCAGCCCGCCGCCGAACGACGCTCGTGACAAAATGTCACTTTCGCTCTCCCCCAGCGCCGCCGCCACGGCGAGGTCGTTCAGGTCGACGCCGATCGCAGCGGCGCAGAGCTCCGCGTCGTGGCCGCCGCCGAGGCGCGCCGCAACCTCCATCACCACCGGCCCGGCCGGCCCGATCCGCAGCTGCGTGTACGAGGGGCCGCTCGCGATCCCGACCGCCGCGACCGCGGCCCGCGCAACGGAAACCACCGGCTCGACGTCGTGGAGGGACGGCCAGGCGTGCGCGAGCGCGACGCCGAACGCCGGCGGCTCAGCGGTCAGGCGGTCGGTCACCGTCAGCGGACGGAACTCGCCGCCGGCCGACACCGCGTTCACGGTCACCTCGGGGCCGTCGACCAGCTCCTCGGCGAGCGCCGTCCCGTTCCGCGACTCGCCGAGCGCGGCGGCGACAGCGGCCTCGAGTTCCTCGCGGCCGCGCACGAGCGCCAGCCCGCGCTGGCCCTGCCGGTCCGGAGCCTTGACGACGATCGGGAACGTGGGCGGGTCGCGCGGGTCGACCGCCCGCGCGTGCGGCACTCCCGCGGCCGCGAAGGCCGCGCGCTGGCGGGCCTTCGATGTCGCGACCGCCCCTGTGAGGCCGTCGATCGGATGCGGGAGCCCGATGCGCTCCGCGACGCGCGCGGCGATCCCGACGGGCCAGTCGGCCCCCGGCGAGACGATGCCGTCCACGTCGCGTGCCCTGGCGAGCCGGTCGACCGCCTCCTCGTCCTCGGAGGAGATCACGGCGCGCCCGTCGGCGAACGCGAAGCCCGGAGCCTGCGGGTCGCGGTCGACCGCGATCACCTCGACGTCCTCCCGTCGGCGGGCCGCCTCGAGCAGCCCGAGCTGAGCGGGCCCTGCGCCTAGGACGAGGAGACGCCGACGCGGCCGAGGACGCCCCGCCACCAGGCCTCGTTCTCGCGGTACCAGGCCACCGTGCGCTCGAGGCCCTCCTCGAATCCGATCGACGCCCGCCAGCCCGCGAGGCGTTCGAGCTTCTCGGTCGAACCGATGTGCCGGTCGACCTGCCCCGGCCGCTCGTCGACGTGGACGGTGCCGAGGCCGGGCTCGCCGACCGCGTCGAGCACGAGACGAGCGATCGCAGTCACCGAGATGTCGAGACCCGTGGCGACGTTGACGACCTCACCGGCGACACGCTCGAGCGGGACGTCGATCAGCGCCTCGATCGCCGAGGCCGTGTCGTCGACGTGAAGCCAGTCGCGGCTCGCGTGCCCGTCGCCGTGGATCGTGAGCGGCTCGCCGGCGAGCGCCTGGGTGATGAACCTCGGCACGACCTTCTCCGGGTGCTGCCGCGGCCCGTAGTTGTTGAACGGCCGGACGATCACGACCGGGAGGTCGTAGGTCATGCGGTAGCTGTAGGCGAGCCGATCGCCCCCCGCCTTCGTCGCCGCGTACGGGCTGCGCGGGTTCAGCGGATGCTCCTCGTCCATCGGGTCGCGCTCGGCGGTGCCGTACACCTCGCTCGAGGAGACGAGCAGGAACCGCTCGACGGGCGTCTCGCGGATCGCATCGAGCAGGATCTGCGTCCCCTCGACGTTCGTCGTCACGAACTCGGACGCACCCTCGCGGATCGACTTCTCGACGTGGGACTCGGCCGCCGCGTTCACGATGACGTCGACGCCGCCGACGATCTCGCGGACGAGGCCCGCGTCGCGGATGTCCCCGTGCACGAACTCGAGCCGCGGATGGCTCATGACGTCGGCGAGGTTCTCGAGGTTCCCGGCGTACGTGAGGGCGTCGAGCGAGATCACCTCGTGATGCGTGTGCTCGAGCAGGTGGCGGATCAGGTTCGACGGGATGAACCCGGCGCCGCCGGTGACGAGGACACGGCTCACAGCTCGCGGTCGACGAGGTAGAGGGGACGGTGCTCCACGACCCGCTGGATTCTGCCGAGATGCTCGCCGACGAGGGCGAGGATGAAGCCCTGGACGCCCAGCACGGCGACGACCAGCGCGCCGAGGAGCAGGGGCCCGGGGAAGTTCGACTCGGTGACCCAGAAGACGATCCCGTAGATCCCGAGGGCGAGCGACGCGAGCGAGCAGACGGCGCCGAGCACGACCCCGGCGGTCTGGATCGGCTGCGGCCAGAAGCCCGCCAGGACGTGCAGCGCGAGCCGCGTGAGACGGAGCGGGGAGTAGCGCGAGGAGCCCTGGCGCGGCGCATGGCCCACGTCGACCTCGACGACCGAGGCGCCGCCGGAGAGGACGAGGGCCTTCGTGAACTTCTGGCGGCCGATCGCGCCGAGCATGGGCTCGACCGCGCTCCTCCTGTACGCGTTGAAGGCACAGCCGAAGTCCGAGATCGCGACCCCTGTGAACCGGCGCAGCATCCCGTTGATGAGCCGCGACGGGAGCGTCCGCCCCCAGGAGTCGTGGCGCGCCGCGCGCCGCCCGCTCGCGACGTCGTACCCCGCCTCGACCGCCTCGACGAGCCTCGGCACGTCCTCGGGGGGGTTCTGGAGGTCGCCGTCCATCGTCACCACGACGTCGCCGCGCGCCCGTGAGAGGCCCGCGTGCATCGCCGGATGCTGCCCCACGTTCCGCTTGAGGCGGACGGCCCGTACGCGGTCGTCGCCCGTGTGGATCCGCTCGAGCGCCGCGAAGCTGCCGTCGGTCGACCCGTCGTCGACGTAGATCACCTCGTACGGCCGCCCGAGCGGCTCGAGCGCCGCCGTCAGCCGCCGGTGAAGCTCCTCGAGCGTCGCGCCCTCCTCGAACAGCGTGACGACGACGGAGATGTCCGGCCTCGGGCCGGCGGCGACCTCGCCCTCGGGCGCACTCAGGGTCTCCGGCCGGGCCATCGCCCTTGGGAGCGTACCCCGGTAGCGTGGCTGCGGTGTGGGGGCGCGGAGACCTGATCGTTCTCCGGGAGATCTGGCGCGGCGTCCCGTGGTGTGCATCCCCGGTCGTCGTCGTCGAGGACACCCGAGCTCCTCGTCGCGTACCTTCCCGAGAAGGCGCACTTCGCCTTCCCCCCGGGTGCGCACCGTCGCCCCCCGTGGGCGGGGAAACACGCATGGGCGGGGCACGGCGTGCTGACGCTGCGACGGCCTGCGGAGGCCCGTGCGGCCCCGAGCTGCTGTGGATGTATCGGCACAAGGCCGGCACGTTCTCCCCTTGACAGGGAACGGTGTCTGACACCGATCCCTGTCAAGGAGATCGCTCAGCCGCTTGGGCAGCGGGCGCTGTGGAGCACCTGTCACGGAGTCGTCACGAACGTGTCTGACACCGCTCCCACGCTCACGCCGCCTCTGGAAGCGCCGCGCCGGCTTCGACCGGCTCCCCGAGGCGACGGACGCGCCCCGGCATCGCGAACGCGGCGACGGCGCCGAGCGCGACGAACGCTGCGCCGACGAGCACGGCCGTGTTCGTCCCGTCGGAGAACGCCTGCCCTGACTCGTAGCCCCCCACGTGGGAGAAGACGGCCGCGAGCACGGCCACGCCGAACACGCCGCCGAGCTCCCTGATCGCGTTGTTGGCCCCCGACGCCTGCCCCTCCTCGGAGGCCCGCACGGCCGAGAGCACGACATTCGCGACGGGAGCGAAGAAGAGCGCCATGCCGACGCCGGCCAGGACGAACGGCGCGACGAGCTCGGAGTACGGCACCGTGGGCGTCGAGACGAGCCCGATCCAGGCGAGTGCTGCCGCCTGCAGCGTGAGCCCCGTGCCGATGATCAGCCGCGGGCTGATCCGGTCGGACATCGCCCCCGCGAGAGGCGCGATGAACATCGGCGCCACCGTCCAGGGAAGGATGCGCAGACCCGCACCGAGCGGCGAGTAGCCCTGCACCGTCTGGAAGAACTGCGCGAGCAGGAAGATCGAGCCGAACATCCCGAAGAACATGAGGAACGAGGCGCCGTTCGCGAGCGCGAACGCGCGCGAGCGGAAGAACCGCATGGGCAGCATCGGGTGGGTCGCCCGCAGCTCCCAGGCGACGAACGCCGCCACGAGGAGGGCGCCTGCGGCCAGCGAGGCGACGATCTCGGTGCTCGCCCATCCCTGTCCGTTCCCGCGGACTAGGCCCCACACGATCCCGAAAAGCCCGGCGCTCGCGAGTGCGACGCCCGGAACGTCGAGCCGGCCGGCCGGGCCGCGGCTCTCCTCGAGCCGCCGCAGCGCGAGCGGGACGAGGACGAGGCCGATCGGCACGTTGAGCCAGAAGATCCACTGCCACGCGATCCCCTCGACGACGGCGCCGCCCACGAGCGGCCCGAAGGCGATCGCGAGGCCGCCGACGCCTCCCCAGGCGCCGAGCGCCAGGCCGCGCTTCTCCGCCGGCACGGCGGCGCTGAGCAGCGTGAGGGTGAGCGGCATGACGATCGCGCCGCCGAGCCCCTGGACGGCACGTGCGACGTTCAGCGCCTCGACGCTCGGCGCGAGCGCGGCCGCGACCGAGCCGAGCGTGAACACGGCGAGCCCGAGCGCGAACATGCGCCGGCGGCCGAAGCGGTCGCCGAGCGCCGCCCCCGTCAGGAGGAAGACGGCGAACGTCAGCGTGTAGGCGTTCACGGTCCACTCGAGCTGCTCGAGCGACGCGCCGAGATCCGTGCGGATGACCGGGAGCGCGGTCGTCACGACGAGGTTGTCGAGCGAGACCATGAACAACGCAACCGACGTGATCGCGAACGTCCAGAGCGTGTGTCTGCGTGTGGTCATTCCATCCTCCAGGCTTTTAATCGTGATCAGTCACTCACATCAGTCGAGAAATAAGAAGCTCACCCGGCCTCTCGCGTCGCGGCCGCGAACGCCTCGCTGCCGACACAGCCCTCGAGCAGCCGCCGCGCCCAGGGCTCGCGGCTGCCCCAGAGATCCATCGCGGCGGCCACGTTGAGGAGCATCCCGTGGGCGAACCAGCTCGCGACCGCCGCCTCGTCGAGGCCGGACACCGTCTCGACGAAGAGGTGCAGCTTCCCGTATCCCGCGCGCATCGCATCGCGCACCTCCGGGTCGTCGCAGGCGGCGTAACCCTCCATCTGCGCCAGCAGGCGCGTCCGGTCGCTCGTCACGAGTGCGACGTAGGCCTTCCCCATCGCCTCGAGGGCCTCCTCCCCGCGCAGGTCGCCCGCGGCGCGGCGGAACAGCTCGAGGGTGTCGGCCATGCAGCGCTCGATCGTCGCGAGGAAGAGCTTCTTCTTCGTGCCGAAGAGACGGAAGAGGTACGGCTGGGAGATCCCCGCCGCGTGCGCGATGTCCTCGGTCGACGTGCCGTGGAGGCCGCCGCGTGCGAAGGCATCGAGCGCCGCGGCGAGCACGGCCTCGCGCCGTTCCTCCGCCGTCTGCCTAGTCCCGACGCTCATATGTAAGTGATAACTCACATCTAGTCATTCGTCAAGGCTGGCCTCTGCGTCGGACCGAGGGGCAATCGGGCCCGCGTGTGGTTGTCTTCCGCCCATGGAGGTCATCCGGCCGTCGAACCTCGACGAGGCGCTCCACCTGAGGGCGCACCATCCCGAGGCGCGCGTCATCCGGGGCGGCACCGACGTGATGGTCGAGCTGAACTTCGGACACTCGCGGCCGCCCGCGCTGCTCGACGTGAGCGAGGTGGCCGAGCTCCGTGGGTGGTCGCGCGACGACGGCATGCTCGTGCTGGGCGCGGGACTGACGTACACGGAGGCGATGGCGTCACCGCTCGCCCGGCTGCTGCCGGCGCTCGCGGAGGCGTCGCGTACGGTCGGATCGCCCCAGATCCGGAACCGCGGGACGCTCGGCGGCAACCTCGCGACGGCCTCGCCCGCCGGCGACGCCCTGCCGCCACTGCTCGCCGAGCGGGCCGCGGTCGAGCTTGCGAGCGTCCGGGGCACGCGCACCCTCCCGCTCGAGGAGTTCCTGCTCGGCGTCAAGCGCACCGCTCTCGCGCCGGACGAGCTCGTCACGCGAATCCGCGTCCGCCCGAGTGGCGGCGCGCAGACGTTCATGAAGGTGGGGCCGCGGAACGCGATGGTGATCGCGATCTGCTCGCTCGCCGTGGTGGTCGACGGCGACGAGGGCGAGGTCCGGGCCGCATTCGGCTCGGCCGCCGTCACCGTCCGCCGCGTCGGCGTCCCGCTCGCCGACGCGGCGACGCTGCCCGAGCGGATCGTCGAGGCGGCGGCGCCGATCGACGACGTCCGCGCCACCGCCGCCTACCGCCGCCACGCACTCCGCGTGCTCGCGGGCCGCGCGCTCGAGAGGTGTCTCCGTTCGTGAGGATCTCGCTGACGGTCAACGGCGAGCCGCGGGAGGCAGACCTGTGGGGCGGCGAGAGCCTCCTCACCGTGCTTCGCGACACGCTCGAGCTGCCGGGTTCGAAGAACGCCTGCGAGCAGGGTGAGTGCGGCTCGTGCTCGGTCCTCCTCGACGGCGAGCTCGTCTGCTCGTGCCTCGTCCTCGGGGCCCAGGCCGAGGGACACGACATCGTCACGGTCGAGGGGCTCGCGACCGACGGACAGCTGCATCCGGTGCAGCAGGCGTTCGTCGACGCAGGGGCGGTGCAGTGCGGCTTCTGCACGCCCGGGCTCGTCGTCGCGGTGGCCGACCTGCTGGAACGCGCGCCGCAGCCCACCGACGACGAGATCCGCGAGGCGCTCTCGGGAAACCTCTGCCGCTGCACGGGCTACGCGAAGATCTTCGACGCCGTGCGCCTCGCCGCGGAGCGGGCATGAGCGCCGTCGGCACGCGCACGCGGCTGACGGTCGGCCGGATCGGCGAGCGCGTGCTTCGCGACGACGCCGTGCCGAAGGTCACGGGCGTGTTCGATTATGCGAGCGACCTCTCCGCACCCGGGATGCTGTGGGGCGACACGCTCCGCAGCCCGCATGCCCATGCGCGGATCGTCGACGTCGACCTCTCCGCGGCACTCCGCGTCCCGGGCGTCCACGCGATCCTCACGCACGCCGACGTCCCCGGGGCGAAGCTCTACGGGCTCGAGTTCGCCGACCAGCCGGTGCTCGCGATCGACAGGGTGCGCTATGTCGGCGAGCCCGTGGTCGTCGTCGCCGCGGAGCATCCCGAGCAGGCTCGGGAGGCGCTCGCAGCGGTCGTGGTCGGGTACGAGCCGCTCGAGGCCGTCGTCGACATGGAGCGCGCGCTCGAGCAGGACCCGCTCCACCCCGACCGTCCGACCATGGGGCACGGCTACCGCGACGACCCGCGACCGAACGTCATCCGTCACATGGTGATCCGGCACGGCGACGCGGACGCCGGCGGCGACGTCGTCGTCAGCGGCGCATACGAGCTCGGCATCCAGGATCAGGCCTTCCTCGGCCCCGAGTCCGGCCTCGCGGTGCCGGACGGCGAGGGAGGCGTCGACGTCTACGTCGCGACGCAGTGGCTCCACGTCGACCGCGACCAGGTCGCGCCGTGCCTCGGGCTGCGCCCCGACCAGGTGCGGATCCACCTCGCGGGCGTCGGCGGCGCGTTCGGCGGCCGTGAGGACCTCTCGCTGCAGATCCACGGCTCGCTGCTCGCGCTGCACACGGGCAGACCGGTGAAGATGGTCTACGACCGCGCCGAGTCGTTCACTGGACACGTCCACCGCCACCCGGCGCGCATCCGCTGCGAGCACCGCGCGACCCGCGACGGTCGGCTCACCTGCGTACGGATGGCGATCCTGCTCGACGGCGGCGCCTACGCGTCGAGCTCGACCGCGGTCGCCTCGAACGCGGCGTCCTTCGCGCTCGGCCCGTACCGGGTCGACAACGCGCTGATCGAGTCGACGGCGGTCTACACGAACAACCCTCCGTGCGGCGCGATGCGCGGCTTCGGGGCGGTGCAGACGTGCTTCGCAGCCGAGGCCCAGATGGATCTGCTCGCCACGGAGCTTCGGATCGACCCGGTCGAGCTCCGCCTGCTGAACGCGCTCGAGCCCGGCGACGCCCTCCCGACGGGCCAGGTCGTCACCGGGTCGCTGCCGACGCAGGAGGTGATCCGGCGTGCCGCCGCCATTCCCGTCCCGGCCGCCGAGACGCTGCCCCGCGACCCGCTCCGGCTCCCCGGGGGCGCCGGCAACACGACGCTCGGCGAGGGCGTCCGCCGCGGCGTCGGGTTCGCGGTGGGCTTCAAGAACATCTGCTACTCGGAGGGGTTCGACGACTACTGCAGCGCGCGGGTCGTCCTCCACGAGGACGGGAGCGCGGTCGTCCACTCCGCCGCCGCCGAGGTCGGTCAGGGCGTGGTCGGCGTGCTTCTCCAGGTCGCGCGCACGGAGCTCGGCACCGACGACGTGGCATTGGCGCCCCACACCACCGCCGCGGTCGGCTCCGCGGGGTCCGCGTCCGCGTCGCGGATGACGTGGATG
>DATAPC010000027.1:0-10219 GCA_036265415.1 Gaiella sp. | reverse complement strand
GCCGTCGGGCGCGAACGAGAGAGCCGGGCGCCGTCCCTTCCTCGCACGCCCTCTGCGGCTGGGCGCGGTGTCCCCCGTGGGACGGCGCCACGGGCGGTACAGGAACGTTGTACTCCCGTTGTGCTCGCCAGGCCAACCGTAGTCTTCGCTCTTTGCGGGGTTCGCGATCGCAAGAGGGGCGGAAACGCAGCGTCTCTCATGCGAAGCGGCCATCAGGGCGGGGTTTCCCCTGACCCCTCCGAAGCCGCCGCCCTCCGGGAGGCCAGCGTTTCCGGCCCACGCTGAGGGTCGCTGAGCGCTCACTGGGCGTGCGGAGGCGACGTGTACCCGTGGCGCGTCCTGGATGAGCGAGCCGATCGTCGCGCCCATGCGGACGCCCCCTCCAGCATTATCTCGTGCAGCTCCCGACGGCCGATCTCCACACATGCACCAATCTCGTCGTGCCGGCGCTCGAGCACCGGCTCCCGTAGGCCAAGAGCGCCGAACGCCCGGATTGAGTTGCCGGGCATCTCCGCGCCCGGTGCGTCTGGGCCGCTGCGCGTTCGACACGGACGCCTCGATGCCGTATCGACGCAACGCACGCGCGGCGGCCAGCCCTGCAATGCCGGCGCGCCCCGACATTCTCGGTCTCTGACATCTCGACCACCACCCGCAGGGAGGGACGACTCCACGATGACCCCTCTCGCGGCGCTCGCGGGCGGTACTTACGTTCCACGATTCGGTTCTGAGGAAGCGGAGCGGGTTCGAGATACTGTGGAGTCCACATGGGTCGTGGGCGGTCTCGAGTCGCCTGGTTCCTCGTACTGCCGGTTGCAGCTGCCGAGTTCCTCTTGCTGGTTGCCACCTCGAATCGCTACGGCTATCACCGGGACGAGTTGTACTTCCGCGTCGCCGCTCGGCATCTCGCGTGGGGATACGACGATCAGCCGCCCCTGACGCCGTTGCTCGGCCGCTTCTCGGAGTGGATGTTCGGCGCAGACCCGCGCGGATTGCGCTTGTTGTCAGCTGTGGCGATGGCCCTCGTCGTCGTGCTTGTCGCCTTGATCGCACGAGAGTTGGGTGCAGGAGAGGCGGGCCAGGCGCTGGCGGCGCTGGCTACGGCCGCCTCGGCGGCGGTGATGGCGGTCGGGCACCTCCTCTCGACGACGACCTTCGACGTTCTGATCTGGATGACGGTGGTGTACATCGTCGTCCGGATCCTCGGAGATGGGGACGAGCGACTCTGGCTGCTCGTCGGTCTGGTCGTCGGAATTGGACTCGAGAACAAGCAGCTCGTGCTTCTCCTCGTCGTGGCGCTCGCATCTGGTTGCCTGCTGTCACGCCGCTGGGATCTGGCGCGCAGCCCCTGGCTATGGATGGGAGCCGCACTCGCCGTCGCAGTGTGGCTGCCGAACCTCGTCTGGCAGGCTCGGCACGGCTGGCCCCAACTCGAGCTCGCCCGGAAGATCGCCGAGGAAGATGCCGCAGGGAACCGCGTCGAGCTCATCCCGCTTCAGTTTCTGTTGATCGGACCTCTCCTCGCGCCGCTATGGCTCAGCGGTCTCTGGTGGCTCCTACGTGGGACCGAGGCGCGGCCGTACCGTCCGATCGGCCTTGCCTATGTCGTTCTGCTCGTGATCGCGCTCGTCACGGGAGCGAAGCCGTACTACACGATGGGTCTGCTCCTCGCGTTGCTCGCCGCCGGCGGGGTGGTTGCCGAAGGCTGGTGGCGAGCGCGACGACCTCGGAAGCTGGCGCTCGGGTTCACGATCGCCCTTTCGGCCGCAGTCGCGGCGCTCATCACACTGCCGCTCGTTCCGGTCGCGAAAGTGCATGCGACGCCGATTCCGGACGTCAACGAGGACGCCATAGAAACGATCGGCTGGCTCACCTTCGCGGCGACCGTCGGTCGGGTGTGGAACGAACTGCCGCAGCAACAGCGCTCGACCGCGGTCGTCTATACAAGCAACTACGGCGAGGCGGGCGCGATCGCACGTTACGGCCACGCCCACGGCCTCCCACGCGCCTACTCCGGGCACAACGCCTTCTGGCGCTTCGGCCGCCCACCCGACGGCGCCCGCCCCATCATCGTCGTCGGCTACAACCACCCAGAGACGCTGCGCATCGACTTCAGCGGCTGCGTGCTCGCCGCGCGGATCGACAACGGTGTGTCACTCGAGAACGAAGAGCAAGGTGCCCCGATCTGGATTTGCGCGACGACCACCGAAGCCTGGTCGAAACTTTGGCCACGGCTGCGCTCGCTCAATCCATGATCCCATTGGCCGCGCGTGCACGCCCGCCTCCTTCGACTTGACTCGCAGTTCGACGCGCCGAAGCCGTGGCGTTAGGACGCGCAGCGTCCTTCCGGCGTTGTCTTCGAGTTCGTACACGAGCGTGTGGTAATTCTCGGGCGCATCCTCCTCGCCACTCAACGGGCTGAAGTGAGTTGGCTTGAGCCGGCGCTCGTCCTCGATCTCCAGGATTCGCCCTTGTCCTCGTACATCTTGCCCTCGTACTCGCCAAGGCCGAGCGCGTCATCCAGACGCTCCTCGACGAGTAGGCGTACGCCCGCATCTAGGGCAACTCAGCCGAACGCACCACCGCGTTGCCCGCCTTCCTCAGGCGCTACAACTTCCAGCGACCACACGGCTCCCTCGGCCACCAGGCTCCCGCCTCAAGGCGGAACAACCTCCTTGGGAACTACATCTAGCCACCGCGCCCCTCTCACGGCCGAGTCGTCGTCGACCGATTGCGCGAGCGTGAGCCACTTCGCCGACTCGGTCTGCTAGGCAGAGGCGGACGGGCCTTCGGGCCCACCCGCCCTTTCGGCGAGCGCAGACGGAATCAAGGAGGCTACTCGACCAGGTTGCGCGCCTCGTCGGCGCTGAACGCCCGCATGCTGCACGTTCTCAGATTGCCTTGCGACGTAAGCCGCATGAGTCCCTTCGTGGCTGTCTCATCGTCCGCTGCCTCAACGACTGTGACGATGTCATAGGGCCCCATCGTCCAGTAGATGTCCTTGATCGTCACCCCTCGTTGGGCGAGGTCATCCTTCGCCGCGTCATACCGAGTCACGGTCTGGTCTGCCGTTTTGGCGCCCTGGTCGGTCCAATTCATGAGGACGATGTACGTTGGCATACGGGGGCCTCCTTTGGCGGTGTGCCCAGACCGATCAATTCTCGCGCGACTCCGTTTGCGGCGCAACGCCGACTCTGCCGTGAGCAAGATGTCCGTTCGTGGCGTCTAGGCAGAACAGCGCCGGGCCACCGTCCTGGAATCGTCCGTTCAAGGCATGTCGCGGCGACATTCGGCTCGGTACCGTGTGTCCATGCCGATCCTCGCAGGCGTTCGCGTCCCTCGGGAGCAGACGCTCGAGCTCGCGGCGATGCTGACGCGCCACGGGTCCGACCACACCGCCCGCGTCCTCCTGGAAGCCACGACGAACGGCCAGGAGTTCGTGGCGCTCTCGAGCGCGGACCGGGAGGCGATCCTCGCGGTACTCGATCATCCGAGGGGAGTGCTCGTGGAGCTGCGCAGCGCGCTCTTCGACGAGCTCACGTGGCGCCGGAGCGGGCTCGTTTCCCGGCGTGGGCGGCGCCGCGGCTTCCCGTCGCGTTCATAGGTGCGTGTTCGGGCCAGGCGGAGGTCAGGCGATGCGCAGGGACACCAGGCGGACGCGTGCCGCTCCCGTGCGATCGACCACCTTCGCGCGGAGGCGGTAGCTCCCGGTTCGCCTCGGTACACCGGTGAGCCGTCCGTTCGTCGTCAGGCGCAGGCCGGGCGCAAGGGAACCGCCCGACCGCAGCCAGCGATACGGCGCCGTGCCGCCGATCGCCCTGAGGCGGGCGACGTACGCGTGACCGAGATGGCCCACCGGAAGCGAACGCGAGGTGATCGCGAGGAGCTTCCGAGCCTGCGGGACGACGGGCCTCGGGGCGACGCCGAGCTGAACGAGCGCGCCGTTCACCAGCGTGGCCATGCCCTCGGCCCCGGACGGGGTCAGGTGGATCCCGTCGGGCTGCAACCAGCCCGGGTTGTCCCGCGCCTGCGCGTTCCAGTCGACGACGGTCATCTCGGGGTGCTTCTCCGCCGCGGCGTTGATCATGCCGTTCATCGAGAGATAGCTCTGACGCTCCGCGTGGAGCGTCAGCCAGACGACGTGCTCGACCCCGCCCTTGCGGAACGCGGAGAGCGCCTGCTCGATGTTGTCGGCGTAGTTCGCCTCGAAGTCGTTGTAGCCCACGATCACCACGACGACGGGCCCCATGTCCGCGGCGAGCGCGGTCGCGCGGTCGATCACGTTCGGCGGCCGCACGCCGTCGTAGGGGCAGCTCGCGTCGCCGAGGCGGCGGCAGGCGGCCACCTCGAGTCGAAGGTCGATCCCGCGACCGAGGATCCGCTTCGCGTCGGGGTCGTAGGCCATGGCCGTGGCGGCGGAGTCGCCGAAGACGGTGACGCGCACGGGTGCTGCCGCGGAACCGCCCTGGGCGCCTCCGAGGACGGCGAGCACGGCGAAGCCGATCGTGGCGACGGCGGCCGCGGCACGAACGGACATCGTGCGAGGGTAGCGGCCGTTGCGTGCCGGGCGCCGCGTGCGCGGCGCTCCGGCACGACGGTCGCTCACGCGGGAACGGCCTCCTCGACGTCGGCGCTCCAGTTCCCCGCGACCGCGAGCGCGTTCATCCGCGCGCGGTGCAGGAAGGCTTCCTGACCGGCCTCCACGTTCTCCGAGTCACCACGCCACGCCTCGAGCGCCGAGGCCTGGAGCGCCCGGCCGTACGAGAACGAGAGCGGCCAGGGCCCGCCGACGCGGTTGATCGAGTTCAGGTTCTCCGTCGCCTCGACCTCCGACTGCCCGCCGGAGAGGAAGACGATCCCCGGGACGATCGCCGGCACGTGCCGGAGGAAGCAGTCGACCGTCAGCTCGGCGATCTGGGAGGACGGCGCCTGCGTCGCGCACTGCTTGCCGGAGATCACCATGTTCGGCTTCAGCAGCATCCCCTCGAGCGCCACCTCCTGCCGGTAGAGCTCGTAGAACACGACGTGCAGCGTCCGCGCGGTCACCTCGTAGCAACGCTCGATCGTGTTGTCCGCGTCCATCAGGACCTCGGGCTCGACGATCGGCACGATCCCCGCCTCTTGCGACAACGCCGCGTAGCGGGCGAGCGCGTGCGCGTTCGTGTGGATGCACGCGTCCGTCGGGATGCCGTCGCCGATCGTGATCACGGCGCGCCACTTGCTGAAGCGCGCGCCGAGCGCGTGGTACTCCTCGAACCGGGCCCGCAGGCCGTCGAGGCCTTCCGTCACCTTCTCGCCCGGGTGTCCCGCGAGGTCCTGCGCTCCGGTGTCGACCTTGATCCCGGGCACGACGCCCTTCGAGGCGAGCAGGTCGCCGAACGGCGTGCCGTCGTCGGACGCCTGGCGGAGCGTCTCGTCGTACATGATCACGCCGCCGACGTACTCCTCGAACCCGGGGGTGGTGAAGAGCAGGTTGCGGTACGCGCGGCGGCTCTCCTCCGTCGAGTCGACTCCGATCGAGTCGAAGCGCTTCTTGATCGTGCCCGTCGACTCGTCCGCCGCGAGCACGCCCTTGTGGTCTGCGACGATCGACTCTGCGATCGCCTTCAGCTCCTTCGCGGCCATCAGCGG
Organism: Gaiella sp.; assembly: GCA_036265415.1. Taxonomy (GTDB): domain Bacteria; phylum Actinomycetota; class Thermoleophilia; order Gaiellales; family Gaiellaceae; genus Gaiella. The sequence continues at coordinate 4,591 of DATAPC010000027.1, read as the reverse complement.
CCTCCTTCCGTTCGCAATCTCCTGAGCTTCCCCGACGGATGGTGCGCCGAGATCCGCCGCACGGTTCCCGAGCGGGAGCGCATCACGATCGACTCCGTCTCGATGCCGCCCGCACCCGGTCGCACGCCGCGGAGCAGCGCCCCGCCGGTGACGCCCGTGGCGGCAACGAAGACGTCCTCGCCGCGGACGAGGTCGTCGTGCGTCAGGACCCTGTCGACCTCGAACCCCGCCTCCTTCAGCTTCGCTCGCTCGTCGCCGTCGCGCGGCCACAGCCGTCCCTGCAGCGCGCCGCCGTGGCACTTGATCGCAGCCGCGGAGATGACGCCCTCCGGTGTCCCGCCGACGCCCATCAGCATGTCGATTCCCGTGCCCGGCTGAGCGGCGGCGATCGCCGGCGCCACGTCGCCGTCGCGGATCAGGTTCACCCGCGCGCCGGCCTCGCGGAGCTCGGCGATCAGGTCGTCGTGACGCTCGCGCTCGAGCACGACGACGGTCACCTCGTTGACCTCCACGCCCTTCGCCTCGGCGACGCGCTCGACGTTCTCGGTGGGCGAGCGGTCGATGTCGATCGCCTCGGCTGCCTCCGGCCCGACGGCGATCTTGTCCATGTACACGGCGGCGCCCGGAAAGAACATCGTCCCGCGCTCGGCCACCGCGATCACCGAGATCGCCCCCGAGATGCCGAGCGCCGTCAGCCGAGTGCCCTCGAGCGGGTCGACGGCGACGTCGACCTCCGGCCCCGTGCCGTCCCCGACCTCCTCGCCGTTGAAGAGCATCGGCGCCTCGTCCTTCTCACCCTCTCCGATCACCACGACGCCACGCATCGAGACCGAGTTGACCATGAAGCGCATCAGATCGACGGCGGCCTGGTCGGCGGCGTTCTTGTCGCCGCGGCCGATCCACCGCGAGGCTCCCATCGCCGCCGCCTCCGTGACCCGCACGAGCTCGAGCGCGAGGTTCCGGTCGGGCGGCGTACGCGAGGGATCGCGGCTCATTCGATGCCCGATCCTACCCCGGCCGGCGCGTCGGCGACGCGCGTCTCGGCCGGCTCGAGGAGGACGACGACGACCCCCGCACCGAGGACGAGCGCGCCGCCGAGGAGCGTCGCCGTCCCGGGCCGCTCGTCGACGAGCACCCAGGCGAGGAGGACGCCCGCGACCGGCTCGAGAAACGTGAGCACGCCCGCCGCCTGCGCCGTCACGTGGCGGAGGAGCGTGGCGTAGACGAGCGTCGAGACGCCGGTGAAGACGACGCCGAGCGTCAGCGCGACGGTCCATTCCCCGGCGTCACCGGGGACGACGCGGTCGGCAAGGAGCAGGACCGGTGCGACGGCGATCGCGCCGACGAGGCAGTCCCAGAATGCGACGGTGAGCGGCGGTGTCGCGGCCGCGAGCAGGCGCTTCGCGAGGATGACGAGGACCGCGTAGCTGGCCGCAGAGCCGAGGCCCGCCGCGACGGCCGCTGCCGACGCCGGCCCCCCCTCGCTTCCGGTGTCGAGAGCGATGGCCGCGATCCCCGCCGCGCCTACGGCGCAGGCGCCGAGGACCGTCGCGCTCAGCCGCTCTGGCAGCACGAGCGGCGCCACGAGGGCGATCAGCAGCGGCGCTGCGTAGAAGGTGAGCACGGCAAGGGCGACCGAGCCGTGGTCGACCGCCTCGAAGAACAGCAGCCAGTGGGCGCCTTGGACGACCCCGAGCAGCGCGAGCGCCCCGAGCCGGTCGCCCGGTGAGAGCAGGTTCGTGTGGCCGGCGACGAGCGCCCCTGCCGCGAGCGCAGCTGCCGCGAAGGCCAGGCGCCAGAACGCGAGCGCCTCGGCGCCGAGGTCGACGGAGGCCACGAGGACGGCGATGAAGCCCCACGACGCCGCGAGCCCGCCGAGGGCGGCGTTCCAGCGCATCGCCCGGTCGTCACATGCGCTCGGGCGCGTCGACGCCCAGCAGGTCGAGGCAGACGGCGACGACCGTCTGGGTCGCCGCGCAGAGCGCGAGCCGGAACGCCTCCGCGTCGGATCCGAGCACCCTGTGGTGGTGGTAGAAGCGGTGAAAGTCGTCGGCGACCCGGATCGCGTAGGCGGGCAGGGCGTGCGGCGCTCGCCGCTCGGTCGCCGAGCGGACGACGGCGGGAAGCTCGAGCAGCCGCTTCACGAGCTCGCGCTCCTCGGTCGCGAGCGGTGCCCGTGGCTCGGGATCCGGCGAACGGCCCTCTGCGTTTCGGCGGATTCCAGCGATCCGCGCGTGGGCGTACTGGACGTAGTACACCGGGTTCTTCTGACTGCGCTCCGCGGCCAGGTCGACGTCGATCTCGATCGTCTGGTCGTGGCCGCGCGAGAGGAGGTACCAGCGGGCGGCGTCGACGCCGATCTCGTCGACGAAGTCGTCGAGGAAGACGACGTCGCCGCGGCGCTTCGACATCTTCGCGGACTGGCCGCTCCGTGTCAGCTGGACGAGCTGGTAGATCAGCACCTCGACGGAATCCCGCGCATGCCCCAGCATCTCGGCCAGCGCCTGAAGTCGTCCGACGTAGCCGTGGTGGTCGGCGCCGAGAACGTACACGAGGCGGTCGAATCCCCTCGCGAACTTGCGGCGGATGTAGGCGGCGTCCGCGGCGAAATACGTCGTGGTGCCGTCCGACCGGACGACGACGCGGTCACGGTCGTCGCCGTGCGCGGTCGTCCGCGCCCAGAGCGCCCCGTCGGCCTCGTAGGTCTCGATCGCCCGGAGCGCGTCCGGGATCTCCGTCTCGACGACGCTCTGGCGCTCGAACGTGTCGAAATGCACCCGGAAGCGCTCGAGCGCCGCCTCGATCCGCTCCAGCATGCGCGGAACCGGATCCCCGGCCTCGCGCGCGAGGTCTGCGACGTAGGCGCCACGATACCCGTCCTCCGGTGGCTCCTCGCCGCGGCGGATCGCGGCGACGGACTCCCGAAAGCGGTCCATCTGGGCTCCGCTGTCGTTGTAGTAGTACTCGCGCTCGACGTCGTGGCCGGCGAACGCGAGGAGACGCGCGACAGCGTCGCCGTACGCGCCGTTCCGGGCCGACGCGACGGTGACCGGGCCGGTCGGGTTCGCCGAGACGAGCTCGACCTGGATCCGCTGCGGGGATTCGGCGGAGCCGGCGCCGAACGAGCGGCCGGCCGAGAGCGCCGTTCCGAGCGCGGAGCCGAGCCAGGCGTCGTCGACGGTCACGTTGAGGAACCCCGGGCCGGCGACCTCGACCCCGGCGATGCCGTCCAGCGCCCGCACGCCGTCCGCGAGGTCGGCCGCGACCTCGCGCGGGGGCTGTCGCCGCGCTCCTGCGAGCCGCAGCGCGACGTTCGTCGCGTAGTCGCCGTGCTGGGCGTCCGACGGGCGCTCCAGCTCGACGTCGACGCCCGCGAGGTCGGCGAGCGACGCGGTCAGCGAGCGAACGGGATCCGGCGTCTCCACGCGCGCATCGTAGGCGGCCGGCGCCCTAGGATTGCCGAGACCAGCCGACCGAGGAGCGGCGTGCGATGCCCGATGCAAAGGATGCCGTGACGGTCGGCCCGGGAGAGGGAGTGACGATCCAGGGGCCGGCCGGCGGCCCGCTCACGTTCAAGGTCAGGGGCCATCAGACGGGCGGCGTCCTCACGGCGCTCGAGAACGTCGTCGCGCCGGGGGACGGGCCACCGCTGCACATCCACGCGAACGAGGACGAGTCGTGGTACGTCCTCGAGGGCCGGCTTCGCTTCCGGCTCGGTGACGAGCGGAGCGATGCCCCTCACGGGTCGTTCGTGTTCGTGCCGCGTGGGGTGCCGCATTGCTTCCAGAACGTCGGCGAGGCGCCGGCGCGCATTCTCGTCGCGTTCACCCCGTCGGGGATGGAGACGTTCTTCGACCGCTTCGCCGAATTGCCCGACGGGCCCGTCGACCCGGACGTCTTCGGGCGCCTCGGCGCCGACGTCGGGATGACGGTCGTGGGACCGCCGCTCGCCGTCTCCGACCCGCGCTGAGCCGCGGGCTACTCCGTGGAGGCAGCGGCCACGGCGGGCCGCGTCGTCGTCGCCGTGCGCGCCGTGATCCCGTCGCGCGCAAGCATCGTCGCGACTTCCTCGCGCGCCTTGTAGATCCGCCACTTGACAGTCGCCAGGGTGATCTCGAGCGCGTCGGCGATCTCGGTGTACGAGAGGCCGACGACGTCGCGCAGGAGAAGCGCCATCTTCAGGTCGACGGTGAGCGCCTCGACGGCCCGCCAGACGGCGTCGATCGTCTCCGTTCGCTCGAACGGCTGGTCGACCACCTCGAGCGGCGGGATGTCGTCCAGTGCGACGACCGCGCGCGGCCTGCGCTCGAGCGCGCGGAGCTCGTCGAGCACCCGGTTCTTCGTCACCTGGAAGAGCCACGTCGTGAACCGGGACCGGTCGGAGAAGCCCGGAAGCCCCTGGTACACCCGGAGGAAGACCTCCTGCGTCAGATCCTCGGCGAGGCTCCGATCGCCGACGAGGCGCAGCACGTAGTTGTAGACCGGCTGCTCGTAGGCTCTGACGATGAGGTTGAACGCCCGCTCGTCACCGCGCTGGGCCTTGCGGAGCACACCGTGATCGGGCTGCGTCAGGGCCAATGCGCCGCGAGCA
>DATAPC010000026.1:0-11280 GCA_036265415.1 Gaiella sp. | reverse complement strand
CTTCCAGAACCACCTGCTGCAGCTCGTCGCGCTGACCGCGATGGAGCCGCCGACCGACTTCACGGCGGAGGCGGTGCGCAACGAGAAGGTGAAGGTGCTCCGCGCGATGCACACGCCCGGTCCGAAGTCGGTCGTCCGGGGCCAGTACGGGCGTGGCTGGGTCGAGGGCGAGGAGGTTCTCGCCTATCGCGAGGAGCCCGGAGTCGACGCGCGCTCGATGACGGACACCTACATCGCGGCGAAGCTCTACGTCGACAACTGGCGCTGGGCCGACACGCCGTTCTACGTCCGCGCCGGCAAGCGTCTCGCGCGGCGCGAGACCACGATCGCGATCCAGTTCAAGCGGGCGCCGCACCCGCCGTTCGAGGAGATCGCCGGCGACGGGATGCGGCCCAACGTCCTCCTCATCCACGTCCAGCCTGACGAGGGCGTCTCCCTCGCGATCGGCGCGAAGGTGCCGGGCGCCGGCATGTCGATCCGGACGGTGCACATGGACTTCCTCTACGGCGGCGCGTTCCGCGAGGGCGTTCCCGAGGCGTACGAGCGGCTGATCCTCGACGCAATGCTCGGCGACGCGACGCTCTTCACACGCGAGGACGAGGTCGAGGAGCAGTGGAAGCTCGTCGACGCGATCGTCGGCGCGTGGAGCCGCGACGTGCCCACGTTCCCGGACTACGCCGCCGGCAGCTGGGGGCCGGCGAAGGCCGACGAGCTCCTCCACCGCGACGGCCGCTCCTGGCGGAGGCATTAGCCGGTGAGCCGCTGATGGGCGTCGTCGCGGAGGTCGAGCGGAAGCTCGCCCGGGCTCGTTGCCTCCAGGAGGCTGACGGGGAGCCGGAGCTCCGCACGAGCACGATGACCCACGTCGTGTGGGCGCCCGAGCGCTGGCTCCCGCACGCGCGGCGGGTGCTGGCCGGGCTCGCCGAGCGCCATCCGGCCCGCACGATCGTCCTGGTGCCCGTCGGCGGCCGGCGGTCGGGGGTGAAGGCGCACGCCACCGTGGAGGACTTCGAGAGCCGCGACGGCCGGGAGGTGCTGTCGGAGGTGATCGAGCTCCGTCTCAGCGGCGACGCCGCACGGCATCCGGCGTCGGTCGTGCTGCCGCTCCTGATCTCCGATCTGCCCGCCTTCTGCCGCTGGCGGGGACAGCCCGGCTGGGACGGGCGGGCGCTCGCCGACCTCGTCGACGTCTGCGACAGGCTCGTCGTGGACTCCTCCGAATGGCCCGGCATCCCGGCGGGCTACGGCAACCTCGCGCGGCTCTTCGAGCGCATCGCCGTCTCGGATCTCTCCTGGCGGAGGGGGCTGCCGTGGCGCGTCGCGCTCGCGGCGCGCTGGCCCGACATCCGCAAGGCCGAGCGGCTGACCGTGGAGGGGCCGCGCGCCGACGCCCTGCTTCTCGCCGGCTGGCTCCGCTCGCGGCTCCGGAGGGACGTCGCGCTCACGCGGCGGAACGCGGAGGCGATCACGTCGGTTCGCGTCGACGGCGAGCCCGTCGAAGCGGCCGCTCGCTCCGCGACGCCGACGGGCAGTGACCTGCTGAGCGCCGAGCTCGACACGCTCACGCGCGACCCGGTCTTCGAGGCCGCGGTCCGCGCCGCGGCCCGCTAGGCCGGCCCCTCGGCGACCGCCGCGAGCAGCGCCTCGTGGAGCGGCCCGTTCGAGGAGATCGCGCTCTGGCCGTCGATCCGGTGCTCGCCGGCGAAGTCGGTGAACGTCCCGCCCGCCTCCTCGACGATGACCTGCACGGCTGCGAGGTCCCAGACCGAGACGCCGATCGCGTCGATCGCTCCGTCGATCGCACCCTCGGCGACGAGCATGTGGCTCCAGAAGTCCCCGTACGCCCGGGCGTGCCAGGCGCGGGCCGCGAGGCCGGGGAGCGGCTGCTCGAGGGCGAAGCTGAGCACGGCGTCCTCCGGACGGCGAACCGCGGAGACGTGCACCCGGTCGCCGCCCGCGTGCGCGCCGCCGCCGCGTTCGGCCCACCAGCGCCGGTGGAGCGCCGGGGCCGACACGACGCCGAGCACGACGCGTCCGTCCTCCTCGAGCGCGATCAGCGTCGCCCAGACGGGGATCCCTCGCGAGTAGTTCCGTGTCCCGTCGATCGGGTCGAGGATCCAGCGACGACGCCCCGACCCCGTCGCGCCCTGCTCCTCGCCGAGAACTGCGTCGCGGCGCCGCTCGACGCCGAGCATCGCCCGCAGCTCGTGCTCGACCTCCGTGTCCGCCTCGGTGACCGGCGTCGCGTCCGGCTTCGTCCGGACGACCAGGTCGCGCGAGCGGAAGCGCGTCAGGGAGATCGCGTCGGCCGCGTCCGCGAGCCGCAGCGCGAGCTCGAGGTCTGGGCCCACGCTCAGTCGACCTGGAGGTAGACCAGGGCGATGACGCAGGCGCCGACGAAGAGCGCCACGAACATCGCGAAGAGCGCGAGGCCCAGGCGGTTGTTCTTCCGGGAGAGCTCGGGGGAGAGCATCGCTAGACCAGCAGTGGGTCGATCGCCGCGGCGACGAACAGCAGGGCGAGGTACGCGAGGGAGTAGTGGAAGAGGACGACCGCATTGCGCCTCGACGCTTCGGCGCGGAGGCGGTGCGCGAGGAAGACGAAGTACGCCCCGAGCAGCACGGCGGCCACGGTGTACACCGGCCCCAGCCAGATCCCGACGGCGATCGTGAACCCGACGAGGACGACGGAGTAGAGGAGGATCTGGCGTGTCGTCTCCCGCTCGCCGCGCGTACCGGGCAGCATCGGCACGTTGGCGGCCTCGTAGTGCTCCTTCAGCATCAGCGCGAGCGCCCAGAAGTGCGGTGGCGTCCAGAGGAAGACGATGAGGAAGAGCCACAGCGCGGGCAGCGCGAGGCTCCCGGTCGCGGCCGCATAGCCGACGAGCGGCGGCACGGCGCCTGCGGCGCCCCCGATCACGATGTTCTGGTCGGTCGAGCGCTTCAGGTAGCCGGTGTAGACGACGACGTAGAACAGGTTCCCGACCAGGGCGAGCAGGGCGGTCAGCACGTTCGCGGTCGAGGCGAGCAGCGCGAACGAGAGCGCCGAGAGGACGAGCCCGAACTCGAGCGCCCTCGGCGCCGGCACCCGTCCCGACGCGACGGGCCGCGCGGCCGTCCGCGAGCCCATCAGCCTGTCGATGTCGCGGTCGATCACGTGGTTGAGCGCGCTCGCGCCGCCGCAGGCGAGGGCGAGGCCGAGGAGCATCGACATGAGCTCCGGTCCGCCCGGCCAGCCACCGGCGCCGACGAACATCCCGCCCGCCCCGGTCACGAGGAGGAGCGACATGATCCGCGGCTTCGTCAGCGTCACGTAGTCGCGCCACGGGCCCGACGGCAGCGTCTCCCCGCGGAACGAGACCGTGAGGGCGACGAGCGAGGCGGCGAGCGCCCCTCCGGCCGCCGCGACGTGCACGGCGACGGCCCAGGGCGAGTCGACCCAGGCGACGAGGCCGCCCGTGGCGATCGCCGTCAGCATGAGCCCGACGGCGACGGCTGCCGGCACGACGAGCCTCCGGTACGAGACCACTGCCGCGACGAGCACGGCGACGAGGAGCGGCAGGGCGACGAGCGCGGCGCCCCAGTGCCCACGGCCCAGCTCGAGCGCCGCGCTGACGACCACGAGGCCGGCGGCGACGGCAGCGGCGGCGGCGGTCAGGCGCAGCAGCGGCCCGGGTGCGCGATCCGTCCTCACGACGACTCGGCCTCGCGCAGCCGGCGCTTGAGGTCGTAGAGGGGGCGGGCGCTCGTCACGTAGGGAACCTCGTCGAAGTTGTGCGGCGGCGGCGGCGACGTCGTGTACCACTCGAGCGTGTCCGCATGCCACGGGTCGTTCCCCGCGCGGCGCCCGTTGACGCTCTTGACGATCGCGGCGAGGAAGAGGAGGAACCCGACTCCCATGATGTACGAGCCGATGCTCGACATCATGTTGTAGGCCTCCCAGAGCCCGTCGTGGCGATACGTGTAGATCCGCCGCGGCATCCCGAGCAGGCCGAGGAGGTGCTGCGGGAAGAAGGTCAGGTTGAAGCCGACGAAGACGAGGACGAACGTCGCCTTCCCGAGCCGCTCGGAGAGCATCCGCCCGAAGATCTTGGGCCACCAGTACCAGAGGCCGCCCATGATCGCGAAGATCGAACCGCCGAACAGCACGTAGTGGAAGTGCGCGACGACGAAATACGTGTCGTGCACCTGCCAGTCGACCGGGAACGCCGCGAGGTAGATCCCCGAGAGGCCGCCGATCGTGAAGATCGAGAGGAAGCCGAGCGCGAACAGCATCGGCGTGTCGAGCGAGATGTTCCCGCGCCACAGCGTCGCGAGCCAGTTGAAGATCTTCATCCCCGTCGGGACGGCGATCACCATCGAGGCGAGCATGAACCAGATGTTCAGGTAGGACGGCATCCCGACCGTGAACATGTGGTGCGCCCAGACGAGCATCGAGAAGAAGCCGATTGCGACCGTCGAGAGCGCGACCGCCTTGTAGCCGAAGATCGGCTTGCGCGCGAAGACCGGGAGGATCTCCGAGATGATCCCCATCGCCGGCAGGATCATGATGTAGACCTCGGGGTGCCCGAAGAACCAGAACACGTGCTGGAAGAGGACGGGCGACCCGCCCGCCGCGCCGGGCTCTGGCCGGAAGAAGTGGAACGTGTCCGGGAACTGCCGCTCGAGCAGGAGCAACGTGAGCCCCGCCGAGAGCACGGGCAGCACGAGCATCAGGAGCCACGAGTAGATCTCGATCGACCAGACGAACAGCGGGATGCGCATCCAAGACATGCCGCGCGTGCGCATGTTGTGGATCGTGACGATGAAGTTGATCGCTCCGGCCATCGACGACAGGGTCATGATGTGGAGCGCGAGGATCCACAGGTCCTGCCCGTTCCCCTGCGCCGCGAGCGACAGCGGCGGGTAGGCCGTCCAGCCGGTGTTCGCCGCGCCGCCGGCGGCGAGGAACGAGAAGCAGAACGTGAGCCCGGCGAACGCGTACAGCCAGTAGGAGAGTGCGTTGAGCCGCGGGAACGCCATGTCGGGCGCGCCGATCATCAGGGGCACGAGGAAGTTGCCGAGACCGGCGAGGATCGGCACCACGACGAAGAAGACCATCCCCGTCCCGTGCATCGTCACGACCTCGTTGTACGAGTCGCCCGTCACGACCCCGCCGTCGGGCCGCGCGAGCTGGGTGCGGATCAGCAGCGCGAGGAACCCCGAGATCGCGAAGAACACGCCGGCGGTGCCGATGTAGAGGATGCCGATCCGCTTGTGGTCGACGGTGACGAGCCAGCCGGCGACCCTCCCGCGCTGCCACGCGGGGACGGCTGGCTGCTCAACCCTGGTTGCCAACGCTCTCCTTCACGTACGTCGTGATCGCGGCGATCTCCTCGTCCGTCCAGTCCGTGCCCACGGGCGGCATCTTGATGCCGCCGTTGTGCAGCAGCGTCGCGAGTGCCTGGTCGTCCTGCACGAGCGCGCTGCCGGCGATGCGCGGGCCGTAGCCGCCCTCGCCCTCGGCGCCGTGGCACTTCGCGCAGCTTCCCTCCCAGAGCTCCTGCCCGAGCGGCGACGTTCCCGCCTCCTGCTGCGACCGGCGCTCCTCGAGCCAGGCGTCGAACTCGGCCGCCGGCATCACCTCGACCGAGGCGAGCATCTTCGCGTGGTAGAGCCCGCACAGCTCCGCGCACTGGCCCTGGAAGACGCCCGTGCGCTTCGCCGAGAACCACGTCTTGTTGAGCTTGCCGGGGATCGCATCCATCTTGCCGCCGAGCGACGGGATCCACCACGAATGGATCACGTCCCAGTCGGGCGCGGTGACGTCGAGCTCGATCGTGCGCCCCTGCGGCGCGCGGAGGCGGTCGACCGTGATGACGCCGTTCGGATAGCGGAACTCCCACATGAACTGCGTCCCCGTCACGTCGACGACCATGTTCCTGCTGCCTGCGCTCGCGGCGGGGACGTCCTGGATCCCGGGCAGCTTCGCGAAGACGAACGCCGCGATGGCGAACAGGATGAGCACCGGACCGACCGTCCACGCGAGCTCGAGCCGGTTGGCGCCGTGGATCTGAGCCCCGTCCGCGTGTCGCGGCCTGTTCCGCCGCCGGTACCGGAGCACGAAGGCGACGAGCAGCACCTCGACGAGGAGGAAGATCGCGAACACGAAGGCCGAGATGAAGAGGAAGCTCTGGCGGATGCCGTCGGCGTTCGGCGACTCCGGCGGCACCGGCGCGAAGCCGCCGTTTCCCGCGAGCGCGCTCGCGGCGGGGAGGAGCAGGGCGCCGAGGAGCACGCCGACGATGACCAGGGGCTTCGGCCTCACGCTCCGGGCATTCTATGAAGGTGAGCGAGGAGCCGCGCGGAGAGACCTTCGTCCGCCTGCCCGGCGACGTGCAGCGGCCGTTCCAGGTCTTCCTGAACGGGGTGGAGCAGCACGAGGGGGTCGATTTCGTCGTGCGCGACGGCAACCTCGTCTTCGAGCGCGAGCTCGCCCGCGAGAAGCTCGGCCTCGGGCGGTGGACGTCGATGGTGCTCGGAATCGCCGGCTCCTACGGCAAGGACGACGCCGTCGACGTCGTCTACGAGCGGGACGGCCGCCCTGCCGTCGCGGCGAAGCTCCGCTTCGAGCAGCTCGACTGACGGCCTCCGCAACGCGAGCGCAACATGCCCGGAACCTCGCGCTAACGCGGCTTCAGGGTCTCCATACATCTCGCGCGTTATGTCGTGTGAGATGGCAATCCAAACCCCGATAGCACCGAGCGCGTCCGAGCGCGAGCGGGACGGCGTCACCTCCTGGCGGGTCGAGCGGCTGCTCGCCGCGGGCTACGACGCGGAGGCCGCGCTCGTCCTCGCGCTCGACCGCGACGTCGACCTGCACCTCGCCGTGTCGCTCCTCGAGCGCGGCTGCCCGTCCGACACGGCGCTGCAGATTCTGTTCTAAGCGTTCGCCCACGAGCCCCCTTCTTCGGCGTCTGCACCGGTCGGCCCGATCTGGCCTTCCGCCTGCAGAGCCGGCCTCCGGCCGCCGCGCGCACGGCATGGACACGGGCTAGCTGTTGGCCCGTCCGCTCGTCGCGGCTGCGGCTCGGAGGCGCGCCGCGTGAGCGCGGGTCAGCTCGCCCTGCTCGAGGCGCCACACCCAGTTCCCGCCGAGCTCGCCCGGACGGTTCATCCGCGCCTCGCTGCCGAGGCCGAGGACGTCCTGGGCGGGGACGATCGCGAGCGCGCACCGCGACGCGAGCGCCGTCTCGATCAGCGGCCACACGTCCGGCTCGCCGGTCGCGCCGGCGAGCGTGTCCGTGTCGTGGGTCGAGGTGTAGACGACCTGGTTCTCGCGGTGGTTCTCGATCCGGTGCGGGTTGTCCGGCGGGCCCGAGAAGGCCCAGAGGAGGACGACCATGCCGGGAAAGCCGAGCTCGTCACGCAGGACGCGGACGTCGGGGGTGATCACCCCGAGGTCCTCGGCGATCACGGGAAGGAGCCCGAGCTCCGCCTCGGCCGCCCGGAAGAGCGCCGCACCGGGTCCCGGTGACCACCAGCCGTCGCGCGCGGTCTCCGAGCCGGCCGCGACGGTCCAGAAGGCCGCGAAGCCGCGGAAATGGTCGATCCGGAACACGTCGACGAGCCGGAGGACGCGGCGCATGCGGTCGATCCACCAGCGGTAGCCGGTGCGCGCCATCGCGTCCCAGTCGTAGAGCGGGTTGCCCCACAGCTGTCCGAGGTCGTTGAGGTCGTCCGGCGGGGCGCCGGCGACGACCTCGTCGAGCGGCAGGAACAGCTCCGGATGCGTGTGGTGGTCGCAGCCGTCGACGGCGACATAGATGGGGACGTCGCCGATGATCCGCACGCCCCGCTCGGCGGCGTAGGCCCGCAGGGCGTCCCATTCGCGCTCGAAGCGCACCTGCGCCTCGAGCGCACCCGCCCCGGCGAAGGCCGCCCACTCGTCGGCCCACGGTTCGCGGGCGCGGAACGCCCGCACCTCGCTCGGCTCGACGCGGGCGTCCGGGTCGGCCAGCAGCCCGTCCCAGGTCGCAAACGCCGAATCGGACGCGTACGGCGAGTGGAACTCGTCCGGAGGGTTCAGCGGCAGCATCTGCCACCACCGGCAGCCGGCTGCCGCCAGCCAGTCGACGAACGCGAACGCCTCGGCTCCGAGACGGCCGCCCGGAAGCGACGTCGGATGCAGCTGGACACCCAGTGACCGCTCCCGGAGCACGGCCGACTGTTTACCGTGTGCCGCGGGTGTCTGGCGAGCGGATCATCGTCACAGACGTCCGGCCGCAGGTCGACTGCGGCCGGTGGCCGGCGAAGGCGTGCGTGGGCGACACCGTCGACGTCTCCGCGACGATCGTCCGAGACGGCCACGAGACGCTCCGCGCGGTCGTTCGCTACCGCCGTCCGAAGGGCCGCTGGCGCGAGGCGCCGCTCGCGGCGCTCGGCAACGACCGCTTCGCGGGCGCGTTCGACGTCGACGCCGTCGGGCGCTGGCGGTTCGAGATCGAGGCGTGGGTCGACCGGCACGGGGGCTGGCTCGAGGAGCACGACCGCAAGGTCGCGGCAGGACAGCAGGACCTGAGCGGCGAGCTCGCCGAAGGCGAGGCGCTGTTCGGCTCGGGCACGATCGAGGAGTGGCGCGGCCTCGCCGTGCGCCTCGGTGACCGAGAGCGCTACGGTGGGGCGCGGTCGGCCGCGCTCGAGGTCGACGTCGAGCGCGAGCGGGCGCGGACGGGTGCCTGGTACGAGCTCTTCCCGCGCTCGTGGGGCGGGCTCCGCGGCGTCGCGGACGTCGTGCCGCAGCTCGCGGAGCTCGGCTTCGACGTCGTCTACCTGCCGCCGATCCACCCGATCGGGCGGACGAACCGCAAGGGGCGGAACAACGCCGAGACGGCCGCTCCCGGCGACGTCGGCAGCCCGTGGGCGATCGGCGCGCCCGAGGGCGGGCACGACGCGATCGACCCCGGCCTCGGCAGCGAAGCCGACCTGCGCGGGCTCGTCGCCGAGCTGCGGCGGAACGGGATGGAGCTCGCGCTCGACCTGGCGCTCCAGATGTCCCCGGACCATCCCTGGCTTCGCGAGCACCCCGAGTGGTTCCAGCATCGGCCCGACGGGTCGCTGAAGTACGCGGAGAACCCGCCCAAGCGCTACCAGGACATCCACAACCTCGATTGGGACACACGTGCCCGGAAGCAGCTCTGGGACGGGATCCGCGCCGTCGTCGAGCACTGGTGCGGCCTCGGGGTGACGGTGTTCCGCGTCGACAACCCGCACACGAAGCCGATCCCCTTCTGGGAGTGGCTGATCCGCCAGGTGCGGGGCCAGTATCCGGAGACGGTGTTCCTCGCCGAGGCGTTCACGCGCCCCGCGCCGATGACGTTGCTCGCGAAGGCCGGGTTCTCGCAGTCGTACACGTACTTCACCTGGAAGAACACGAAGGCGGAGCTCGTCGAGCTCGTCGAGCAGCTGCGCTCCTGGTCCGACTACCTGCGGCCGAACCTGTGGCCGAACACGCCCGACATCCTCCACGCGACGCTCCAGACCGGCGGCCGTCCGGCGTTCGAGCTCCGGCTCGTGCTCGCGGCGACCCTCTCGCCGAGCTACGGCATCTACTCCGGCTACGAGGCGTGCGAGAACGTCCCCGTGCGGGCCGGGAGCGAGGAGTACCTCGACTCCGAGAAGTACGAGCTCCGCGAGCGCCGGCTCGACGGACCGCTGCTCCCGCTCGTGAAGCGCCTGAACGAGCTCCGCCGCGCCCATCCCGCGCTCACCGGAGCCGGCTTCGAGCGGCTCACGTGGCTGGAGACCGAGACCGACCACCTGCTCGGGTACGGCCGCTCGCTCGGTGACGACGTCGTGCTCGTCGTCGTCAACCTCGATCCGTTCGCCGTCCACGACGGCGTCTGCGTGATTCCCGCCGAGCTCGGCCTGCCGGAGCGGTTCGACGTCCTCGACGGGCTGACGGGCGAGAGCTTCGACTGGGGCGCCCGGAACTACGTCCGCCTCGGCCCGGGCAAGGCGCACGTGCTGGAGGTGCAGCGGTGAGGCTGTACCGCGCGCCGACGGCAGTCGCGACCGCGAAGCGGGCGCCTTCGGGGAGCTGCCCCGCCCACAGGGCGGGGATCGAGCCGCAGGATTCGGCTCCTGCCGAATCCTGCCTGGCGGACGAGTAGGAGCAATGGCGGAACACTGGTTCGAGACGCAGCCGGACTGGTTCAAGACGGCCGTCTTCTACGAGCTCCACACGCGGGCGTTCTTCGACTCGTCGGACGATGGGAACGGCGACTTCCGCGGCCTGCGGCAGAAGCTCGACTACCTGCAGTGGCTCGGGATCGACTGCATCTGGGTCCTGCCGTTCTATCCCTCCCCGCTGCGGGACGGGGGCTACGACATCGCCGACTTCCTCTCGGTGTCCCCGGAGTTCGGCACGCTCGACGAGTTCGCGGCGTTCGTCGAGTCGGCCCACGAGCGGGGAATGCGCGTGATCACCGACTTCGTGATGAACCACACCTCGAGCGAGCACCCATGGTTCCAGGAGTCGCGGCTCGGACCCGACAACCCGAAATCCGACTGGTACGTCTGGTCGGACACCGTGCACCGCTACGAGGACGCGCGGATCATCTTCGTCGACAGCGAGCAGTCGAACTGGACGTACGACCCGGAGCGCGAGGCCTACTTCTGGCATCGCTTCTACCACCACCAGCCCGACCTCAACTACGAGAACCCCGAGGTGGGCGACGCGATGATCGACGCCCTCCGCTTCTGGCTCGACCTCGGGCTCGACGGGTTCCGGCTCGACGCCGTCCCGTATCTGTTCGAGGAGGAGGGGACGAACTGCGAGAACCTTCCCGCGACGCACGCGTTCCTCAAGCGGGTGCGCGCTGCGGTCGACGCGGAGTACCCGGACCGGGTGCTGCTCGCCGAGGCGAACCAGTGGCCCGAGGACGTCGTCGACTACTTCGCGGACGGCGACGAGTGCCACATGGCGTTCCACTTCCCCGTGATGCCCCGGATGTTCATGGCGCTCCGGCGGGAGGAGGCGCGTCCCATCGTGGAGATCCTCGACCGCACCCCGCCGATCCCCGAGCACTGCCAGTGGGGGCTGTTCCTGCGCAACCACGACGAGCTGACGCTCGAGATGGTCACCGACGAGGAGCGGGACTACATGTACGCCGAGTACGCGATGGACCCGCGGATGAAGATCAACCTCGGGATCCGCCGCCGTCTCGCACCGCTTCTCGACGGCGGCCGCGACGAGATCGAGCTGATGCACGCGATCCTCTTCTCGCTGCCCGGGTCGCCC
>DATAPC010000025.1:0-32652 GCA_036265415.1 Gaiella sp. | reverse complement strand
GCGCCAGGTTCCGTCGGCGAGCTTCGTGTTCGTCGTCTCCGACTTCATCGAGCCGACGCCGCTCGAGACGTGGGAGTGGGCGCTCGACCGAGGCTGGGACGTCGTCCCGGTGATCGTCCAGGACCCCGTCTGGGAGCAGCGCTTTCCCGACGTCGACCGCATGGTCGTCCCGCTCGTCGGCGCGAACGGTCGCACCAGGCTCGTGCGGCTTGCCTCCGGCGAGTCGCAGCGGCTGCGCGAGCGCCACGAGCAGCGGCTCGGCGACCTCGTCGACGGGCTGCGCTCGCTCGGCGTGGAGCCCGTCGTGATCGGGCGAGAGGATCGCGAGCACGTGTTCGAGGCGTTCCTCAGCTGGTCGTCCGAGCGGCAGGCGGCGTGGGGGCACGCCGCGTGAAGCGGGCGGCGGTGATCGCCGTCCAGGTCGCGGCGGCGGTGCTCGTCGGGCTCGCGATCCGCGAGCTCTGGCTCGCCGTGAACGGTGAGGGCGACGCGACCGCCGAGGCGCGCAGCGCGGTCGCCGTCACGGCCGACGTGGCGCCGAGCGTCGTCGCATTCGGGACGCCCGTCGTGGCGACCGCGGACGTCGCCGCCGACGCCCGGGTGGTCCGGCCGGAGTCGATCACCATGCAGGTGGACTTCACCCCGTACGAGCTCGCCGGCGAGCCGACGGTCGAGCGTCACGTGACCGGCTCGAGCGCGCACGTCCGGTTCCGCTATCCGCTCCGCTGCCTTCGGGAAGGGTGCGAGCCCGCAGCGGCGCGCGGCGTCGCCGAGTTCCCGTCGGGCCTTGTGCGCTACCGCTTCCGCGACAGCCCCGGCAGCGGACGGGACGTCGTCGATTGGCCCTCGGTCGTCGTCGCGTCGCGCGTCGCTGCGGCGGACGTGGAGGCGATTCGCTGGCGGGCGAGCGAGACGGAGCTGCCGGCGATCACGGAACGGTTCGGGCCGAAGGGGCTCGCGGCCGTCCTGCTCGTCGCGGCCCTCGCGCTCGTGGCCGGCGCAGTATGGCTCGGCCGACGGCTCTGGCACGTCCCCGCGACGCCCGAGGACGTCGAGCTGCGCCCGGTCCGTCCGCCGCTCGTGCGCGCGCTCGACCTGGCGCGAGCGGAGACGGGCAACGGCGTCGGGCCGGCGGAGCGGCGGCGAGCGCTCGAGCGCGTGGCGCGGGAGCTCGACGTGCTCGGTCACGGGGCGCTCGCGGACGACGCACGGGCCCTCGCCTGGTCGCCGCGGGCGACGACCGCCGAGGAGGTCGAGGCGTTCGCCCGCCGGGTGGAGGACACGGTCCCGGCGGAGGTCGCGGCATGAGCGAGCTGTCGCTTCGCCGCCGCGGCGGGCTGCCGACGTCGGCGGCCGACGAGCTCCGCCGCGAG
The DNA here is from genome assembly GCA_036265415.1 of Gaiella sp. Lineage (GTDB taxonomy): Bacteria > Actinomycetota > Thermoleophilia > Gaiellales > Gaiellaceae > Gaiella. Next base: position 31,279 of record DATAPC010000025.1, on the reverse strand, counting down.
CACCGTCGGACCCGCTGGATCAGGCTCGGCCTGGCCGCCGCGGCGCTCGCGCTGCTGCTCGCCGCCTTTGGCCTCTCGCGCGATCTCCACGCGCTGCCGACGAGCTACTTCGCGACCGGAAGCGGCGGGATCGTCGTCCTCGACCTCTCCACGAGCGTCGACGCGCAGAAGTCGCAGCGCGTGCAGCGCGTCCTGCAGTCCTTCGCGGAGACCGAAGGGCGGATCGGGCTCATCGTCTTCTCGGACAGCGCGTACGAGATGCTGCCGCCGGACACCCGGAGCGAGGAGCTGCGCCCGCTGCTGCCCTTCTTCGACCAGGGGCCGGTCGGCCTGCCGCAGCGCTTCGGCGGACGCCGACGCGGCGGGAACGGCGCCCCTCCGCGGCAACGGGGTGAGGAGAGCCCCTGGTCGCTCGCCTTCCGCGGTGGAACACGCATCTCGACGGGGCTCGCGGAGGCACGGTCGGTGATCGCGCGCGAGGGCGATCACGATCTCCAGGTCCTCCTCCTCAGCGACCTCGACGACTCGGGGTTCGACACGACGGCGCTGACGGAGGAGCTGGTCGCGTACGAGCGCGACGGCATCCGGCTCCGCGTCGTTCCGCTGTTCCCCGCGCCGGAGGACCGGCGGCTGTTCACGCAGATCGCGGGCAAGAACGTCTTCGTCGACCGCCCCGAACTCCTGCGGAACACGACCGTTCGGGAGCGGCTGACGCTCGTCGGCTCGTCGCCGTGGGCACTCGTGTGCGTCGGCGCGCTGCTGCTCGGGCTGCTCGCGCTGAACGAGCGCTGGTGCGCACGGCTCGCCTGGGGGAGGACGACGTGAGCGCGCGACCGTGGCTCCGTCCGGCGGCCGGCGCCGTCGCCGTCGTCGCGCTCATCGTCGCGGCGGCGCTGCTCGTCGCGCTCGCGGCCGACGTGCTCCGCTGGGACCGGCAGCTTCGCGACGGCGACGCCGCCTACGGCGCTGCGGTCCGGGCCGGCTGGGAGCCGGACACGCTGCTGCCGCGCGGCGTGTCCGGCTCGCTGCTCGGGGTCGAGGACGACGTCGCGTACCGACACGCAGTCGACCGCTTCTGGCGCAGCGGCCCGCGCGACCCAATCCGCGTGTTCGAGGACGTGACACGGCGGAGCGGTGCGGAACGGGTGCTCGGCCAGACGTTCGTCGACGACAAGAACCCCGGCCGGAAGTCGCGGCTCGCCGTGCTCCGGGCTGCTCTCATGCTGGAGGAGGGGCGAAACTCGCCGACCCAGCGGCAGGTCTTCGTCCGTCGTGCGATCGAGCAGCTCGAGCGGGCGGTGGTCCTCGACCCGTCCAACGACACTGCCGTCTACGACCTCGAGCTCGCCCTGAAGCTCCTGCGGGCGTCCGGCTCGGGCGTGGCGGGCAGCGGCGACACGCGCTCGCCGCTGCCGAGCCCGGGTGCGGGCTCCGCCACGTCGGGCAGCGGCTTCTAGGCGCGCGCAGGTCGTGTCGGTCAGCTTCCTGACCCCGCTCGCCGCTCTCGTCGGCCTGGTCGGGGCTCTCGGTGCGTGGGCGCTCGTCGCGGCACGGCGGCGATCGGAGGCGACCGCCGCGTCACTCGGACTCCCTCGCGCCCGGCGCCGTGCGGTCCTCGTCGACGTCGGCCTGATCGCGGTCGTCTCGGGGCTCGTGGCGCTCGCGGCAGCGCAGCCGGTCGTCGCGCGCTCGGAGTCGACCCGCGGTCGCGAGGGCACCGAGGTGCTGATCGTCATGGACGTGACGCGCTCGATGCTCGCCCGACGCGCGCCGAGCGAGCCGACCCGGCTCGACCGCGCGCGAGCCGTCGCGAAGCGTCTGCGCAGTGCGATCCCGGAGACGCGCGTCGGCGTCGCGTCGCTCTCGGATCGCGTTCTGCCGCACCTGTTCCCGACGCTCGGCGCGAACGCGTTCGCCGCCGTGATCGACCGCGCGATCGGCATCGAGCGTCCTCCGCCCGACCGCAGGTCGCGGCGGGCGACGGCCTTCGCCGCGCTCGGTGACCTCGGCCGCGTCGCGTTCTTCCGGCCCGACTCGGTGCGTCGGATCGCGGTCGTCGTCACCGACGGCGAGACGATCCCGGTCGACCTCGAGACGCTGAGCGACCGCCTTCGCGACGGCCACGTCTCGATGATCTTCGTCCAGGTCTGGCGCGGTGACGAGGCGGTGTTCGACGACCAGGGCGTTCGCGACCCGGCGTACCGCCCGGACCCGACGTCGAGCCGCTCCCTCCGGCTGGTCGCCGGGGCGGTCGGCGCGCCGGTGATCAACGAGGGCGACACGCGCTCGCTCGTGGCGGCGGTGCGCGAGCGCCTCGGCACGGGCCCTCTCGTCGCGCAGGGCCGCCAGCTCGTCTCGAAGGAGCTCGCCCCGCAGGCGCTCCTCGCGGCGTTCGTCCCGCTCGCCGTCCTCCTGTACCGCCGTAACCTCTAGTTCACATGCGCCGAACGTTCCGAAAAACACCCTCGGCTACCCTCCACGCGTGATGGGACGCCTCCGCTCGCCCGGCGCGGCCCGCGCACTCGTCTGGGTCTCCACGCTCGTCCTCATCGCGGGCGTCGTGGCGTTTGTCACGGTGCGTCTCGGACAGGAGGACAAGGGCCCGGCCGACGTCGGGTCGGCGCCGAGCGGCTTCGCCTCGGAGGACTTCGACCCGAACGCCACGATCACGACGCCGAAGGAGAGCGACGTGCCGAAGGCGGCCCGCGTCGCCGCCGGCGAATTCGTGCTCGCCGCCGTGGGCCGGGAGAACCTCCCGAAGGCGTGGAAGCTGGCCGACCGCACCCTGAAGCGCGACTGCGCCTGCAGTTACAAGGAGTGGCTCACCGGCAACATCCCCGTCCAGTTCTTCCCGACGAAGGGGCTCAGGGGAGCGGCGTTCTCCGTGGACGAGGTGACGCCGGGCCACGTCGTGCTGCAGGTGCTGCTCACGCCCGCCGCGTCGAGCGGGCTCAAGCCGACGGCGTTCTACATCGGGCTCAAGCAGCGTGGGAAGGACGCGCCGTGGCTCGTGGACTACTGGGCCCCGGTCGACGTCATCCCGATACCCGCGACGCCGCAGGGCTGACGCTTCCGCGTACCCTGAGGGCGTGTTCGTGACACCGAACTTCGTCTCGTCGGACGTCTGACGCCTCGACCACGCCGAGCGTGTCGAGGCGCTGACGCAGAGCCGCTCCCGGACGCCCCGGGACCGCATCGGCCTGCTCCGGCCATTGGCTAGACTCCGTCGCCGGTCGCCCGCGCGGGCACCCGTCGGTCACCCGCCTCTTCCATCGGAGCCACATGCCTGAAACCACGAGCACGTCCGGCCGCAACGTCGGGAAGATCATCGAGATCAAGGGCGTCGTCGTCGACGCCGTCTTCCCCGACGGCCTCCCCGAGATCCTGAGCGCCCTCGAGATCGAGGTCCCGTCCGGGACGCTCGTCGCCGAGGTCCAGCAGCATCTGGGCGACGACCGCGTGCGAGCCGTCGCCATGGACTCGACCGACGGCCTCGCCCGCGGCGTGGATGCCGTGGACACCGGCGCTCCGATCTCGGTGCCGGTCGGTCAGCCGACGCTCGGGCGCCTCTGGAACGTGATCGGGCAGGCGATCGACGGCAAGGCGGACGTCGCCGCGGACGCCGAGCGGTGGCCGATCCACCGCGACCCGCCGGCCTTTCGGGACCTCTCGCCGACGGTGGAGATCTTCGAGACGGGTCTCAAGTGCGTCGACCTGATCGCCCCCTACATCAAGGGCGGCAAGGTCGGGCTCTTCGGTGGCGCGGGCGTCGGCAAGACCGTCCTCATCCAGGAGCTGATCCACAACCTTGCGAAGGAGCACGGCGGCGTCTCGGTCTTCTCGGGAGTCGGCGAGCGGACGCGCGAGGGCACCGACCTGATGCTCGAGATGACCGAGTCGGGCGTCATCGACAAGGTCGCGCTCGTGTACGGCCAGATGAACGAGCCGCCGGGGGCGCGTCTCCGCGTCGGCCTCTCCGGGCTGACGATGGCCGAGTACTTCCGCGACCAGGGCCAGGACGTGCTGCTCTTCATCGACAACATCTTCCGGTTCGTCCAGGCCGGGTCCGAAGTGTCGGCGCTGCTCGGCCGCATGCCGAGCGCCGTCGGGTACCAGCCGACCCTCGCGACCGAGATGGGCCAGCTGCAGGAGCGCATCACGTCGACGACGACGGGCTCCGTCACGTCCGTGCAGGCGATCTACGTGCCCGCCGACGACCTCACCGACCCGGCGCCGGCGAACACGTTCGCCCACCTCGACTCGACGACGACGCTTTCCCGCGCGATCGTCGAGAAGGGCATCTACCCCGCGATGGACCCGCTCGACTCGACGTCCCGCGCGCTCCAGCCGGGCATCGTCTCCGACGACCACTACCGCGTCGCGACGAGCGTCCAGCAGATCCTCCAGCGCTACAAGGACCTGCAGGACATCATCGCGATCCTCGGGATGGACGAGCTCACGGACGAGGACAAGCTCGTCGTCTCCCGTGCCCGCAAGGTCGAGCGCTTCCTCTCGCAGCCGAACTTCGTCGCCGAGCAGTTCACCGGGACGCCGGGCGAGTACGTGAAGCTCGAGGACACGATCGCCGGCTTCGACGCGATCATCCAGGGCGATTGCGACGACCTGCCGGAGGCGGCGTTCTACATGGTCGGGCCGATCGAGGCGGTGCGCGAGAAGGCGAGCCAGCTCGAGCAGGTCGCTGCGTAGAGCAGTGGCCGACGTCGCCGACCACCCTCCCTTCGACGTCGAGGTCGTCACACCGGACGGCCCCGTCTTCCAGGGCGAGGCACACATGCTGATCGTTCCCGGCGCGGCCGGCGAGATCGGCGTCCTCGCGCGTCACGCACCGCTCGTCGCGACGCTCAAGGCCGGCTCCACGCGCGTCCATCTCGGTGCCAACGAGATCCTCGAGTTCGCGACGGGACCCGGGTTCTTCAAGGTGGAGCTCGATCGCGCCCTCGCCCTCGTCGACGACGCGGTCAACGTGAAGGAGATCGACGACGTGCGCGCCCAGGCGCAGCTCGACGCGGCGCGCGCCGAGCTCGAGCGCGTCGAGGCGGGAGAGTCCGCCGCCGACCGCTGGCAGCTCGAGCAGCGCATCCGGCACGCCGAGAACCAGCTCGCGGTGTCCGGGCGTACCAGCGGCTAGCGCGAAAGGTCTCGCCGTTTCGGCGAGTCCTCGCTATCGTGAGACGTCCCGGAGAGCTTTGACAGGCAGCTTGGCGACCGGGTCACCAAACGCCTAAAGAGCCCCCGGCGCGGACCTCGGTCGGGCTCTGAGGCGGGAGGCGGCCCACGAGGAGACCCGTGACCGCGACCGATCAAGTCAGAACGATCCTCGACCGGCGGATCGCCGTGCTCGAGGGCTCCTGGGGTGTGCTCGCCGTGGGGGAACCCATGGTTCCCCCACGAGCCCCCTCCTTCGGGCGCGCGCAGGGGCTGCCGCAGCGTGGCCTCCCGCCGGGCGAAGCCCGGCTCCGGCCGCGGATCGTTGCTGCACGGATCAGCGCTGGAGGGCTTGCGCGATGAACGCGTCCGACCGCGTCAGGGAGATCCTCGAGCGGCGGATCGCCGTGCTCGACGGCTCCTGGGGTGTGCTCCTGCAGAAGCAGGGGCTCTCCGAGGCCGAGTACCGCGGCGATCGGCTGCGCGACCATCCGAAGGACGTCAAGGGCAACCCCGACCTGCTGAACCTCACGCAGCCGGACATCGTCGCGCGCCTGCACGACGAGTACTTCGCCTCCGGCGCGGACATTGCGACGACGAACACGTTCACGGCGACGTCGATCGGCCAGGGCGACTACGGGCTGGAGGGGCTCGCCGGGGAGATGAGCCGCGAGGGCGCGCGACTGGCACGTGCAGCGGCCGACGAGTGGACGGCGCGCACGCCCGAGAAGCCGCGGTTCGTCGCCGGCGCGCTGGGGCCGCTCAACGTCTCGCTCTCGGTCTCGCCGAAGGTCGACGACCCGTCGTTCCGCTCGGTGACGTTCGACGAGGTTCGGGCGAGCTACGCGGAGCAGATCGGGGCACTCGTCGACGGAGGCGTCGACCTGCTCCTCGTCGAGACGATCTTCGACACGCTGAACGCGAAGGCGGCGATCGTGGCGGCCGCCGACGTCGCGCCCGACGTGCCGCTGTGGTTGTCGTTCACGGCGATCGACCGGAGCGGCAGGAACCTCTCGGGTCAGACCGCCGGGGCATTCTGGGTCTCGGTCGCGCACGCGAACCCGCTGGTCGTGGGTGTCAACTGCTCGCTCGGCGCCAGCGAGATGCGGCCCTTCCTGGAGGACCTCGCGAGGGTCGCCGGCACCTACGTGGCGTGCTACCCGAACGCGGGGCTGCCGAACGCGATGGGCGAGCACGACGAGCAGCCCGGTGACACGAGCCGCTTCCTGCTCGCCTTCGCCGAGGACGGCCTCGTGAACATCGTGGGCGGCTGCTGCGGGACGACGCCGGAGCACATTCGCCAGATCTCGGCGGCGGTCGACGGGCTCCCGCCGCGGGCGATCCCGAGGCGCGAGCCGCGGCCGCGCTGGAGCGGGCTCGAGCCGTTCGAGATCGGTCCGGATACGGGCTTCGTGATGATCGGCGAGCGGACGAACGTCACGGGCTCGGCCCGTTTCCGCTCGCTCGTCGAGGCAGACGACCTCGAGGCCGCGGTCGAGGTCGCGCTCGAGCAGGTGCGCAGCGGCGCGAATGCACTGGACGTCAACATGGACGCCGACCTCCTGGACGGCGAGCGGACGATGACGCGGTTCCTCAACCTGCTCGCGACCGAGCCCGAGGCGGCGCGCCTCCCGATCATGGTCGACAGCTCGCGCTGGGCCGTCCTCGAGGCAGGGCTCAAGTGCCTGCAGGGCAAGGGCATCGTCAACTCCATCTCGCTCAAGGAAGGAGAGGAGCCCTTCCTCGAGCAGGCGCGGCGGATCCGGCGCTACGGGGCGGGTGTCGTCGTGATGGCCTTCGACGAGACCGGACAGGCGGACACGCGGGACCGCAAGGTGGAGATCTGCGAGCGCGCCTACCGGCTGCTGACCGAGCAGGCCGGCTTCCCGCCCGAGGACATCGTCTTCGATCCGAACGTGCTAGCCGTCGCAACCGGGATCGAGGAGCACAACGAGTTCGCGAAGGCGTTCATCGAGGCGTTGCCGCTGATCAAGGAGCGCTGCCCGGGCGCGCGGACGAGTGGTGGCATCTCGAACCTGTCGTTCGCCTTCCGCGGCAACCAGCACGTCCGCGAGGCGATGCACTCGGCGTTCCTCTACCACGCGATCCGCGCGGGCCTCGACATGGGGATCGTCAACGCGGGCCTCTTGATGGTCTACGAGGACATCGAGCCCGAGTTGCTCGAGCACGTGGAGGACGTGATCTGGAACCGGCGCCCCGACGCGACGGAACGGCTCGTGGAGCTCGCGCGGCGCTTCGAGGGTGACACGGTGCGGCGCGAGGAGGACCTCGCCTGGCGGGACACGTCCGTCGGGAAGCGACTCGAGCACGCACTCGTGCACGGGATCGTCGACTTCATCGAGGAGGACGTCGAGGAGGCCCGTGCCGCCTCGGAACGGCCGCTCGACGTCATCGAGGGCCCGCTGATGGACGGGATGCGCGTCGTCGGCGACCTCTTCGGCTCGGGCCGGATGTTCCTGCCGCAGGTCGTCAAGAGCGCCAGGGCGATGAAGCGGGCCGTGGCGTATCTCGAGCCGTTCATGGAGGCCGAGCAGGTCGGCGGTCGAACCGCAGGACGCGTCGTGCTCGCGACCGTGAAGGGGGACGTCCACGACATCGGCAAGAACATCGTCGGCGTCGTGCTCGGCTGCAACAGCTACGACGTGATCGATCTCGGGGTGATGGTGCCCGCAGAGACGATTCTCGACACGGCCGTCGAGCAGGCGTGCGACGTCGTCGGCCTGTCGGGGCTGATCACGCCGTCGCTCGACGAGATGGTCGTCGTCGCGAAAGAGATGGAGCGGCGCGGGATGCAGCTTCCGCTGCTCGTCGGGGGTGCCACGACGTCACGGCAGCACACGGCCGTCAGGGTCGCTCCGGAGTACACCCAGCCGACGGTGCACGTCCTCGACGCCTCGCGCGTGATCGGGGTGGTCGGCGCGCTCCTCGACCCCGGGCGCCGGGCCACGCTCGACGAGGAGAACCGCGCTGAGCAGGACCGTCTGCGTGCGCTTCACGCGGAGCGCGAGCGACGGCCGCTGCTGCCGATTCGGGCAGCCCGGGAGCGGCGGACGAGGATCGCGTGGAACCAGGACGACCTCGTCGCGCCGGCGTTCACGGGCTCCCGGGTCGTCGAGCCGTCGCTCGCGGAGCTGCGGCGGTACATCGACTGGACGTTCTTCTTCCACGCCTGGGACCTGAAAGGCCGGTACCCGGCGATCCTGCGTCATCCGGAGAAGGGCCACGCGGCGCGCGATCTCTTCGACGCGGCCAACGGCCTGCTCGACCGGATCCTGGACGAGCAGCTCCTCAGGGCGCGCGGCGTCCACGGCTTCTGGGGCGCGGCGACCGAGGAGGACGACATCGTCCTCTCCACCGGCAACGGCGACGTTCGCTTCCCGATGCTGCGCCAGCAGGCGGCGCACGACGACTCGCGCCCGAACCGCTCGCTCGCCGACTTCGTCGCTCCGTCCGAGACGGGGCTGCAGGATCACCTCGGCGGCTTCGCCGTCGGGATCCATGGTGCTGACGAGCTGGCCGCATCGTTCGAGGCCGAGGGCGACGACTACAGCGCGATCATGGCCAAGGCGCTCGCGGACCGGCTCGCCGAGGCCTTCGCCGAGTGGTTGCACGAGCAGACGCGTCGGGCGTGGTATGCGCCGGACGAACGACTGACGGGCGACGACCTCGTAGGCGAGCGGTTCCGCGGCATCCGGCCGGCGTTCGGCTACCCCGCCTGTCCGGATCATTCGGAGAAGCCGAAGCTGTTCGCGCTCCTCGGTGCTGCCGACGCGGGGCTCGCGCTGACCGAGACCCACGCCTCGACGCCCGGCTCCAGCGTGAGCGGCCTGTACTTCGGCCACCCCTCCGCGCGCTACTTCTCCGTGGGCCGCGTCGGGCGCGACCAGGTCGAGGACTACGCCGCGCGCAAGGAGGAGCCGCTCGCCGTCGTCGAGCGCTGGCTGCGGCCGAACCTCGCCTACGACCCTCGCTGAGCGGTGAGTACAGTGCGGTCGATGCGGACGCTCGTCGCGCTTCTCGTTTTCGCGTTCCTCGTCCCCGGCATCGCGGCCGCCGCAAACGGCGAGCCCAAGAAGGCGCTGACGAAGGAGGGTCAGGCCACGGCGCACGCGGTCGTCGTGAAGCGCGGCGACCTCGGACAGGGGTTCACCGCGGTCGCGCGGGAGAAGGACGACGGCGTGCCGAAAGGCGCCCGCTGCGGGCCGCTCGACGAGAGCGACCTCACCGTGACGGGCGACGCCGCGTCCCCCGACTTCCGGCTCGCGCAGCAGGCCGCCTTCGTGACCGTCGGCTCGACGGCGCAGGTCTACCGCACGCTGCGCGAGGCGAACGCGTCGTGGAACCGAGGCACGACGAGCCAGACGACCACCTGCCTGGCGGACATCGTCCGGCTCTCCGCCGCGCCTGGCCAGAAGATCACCGTGCTCTCCGCGACGCGCGTCCGCTTCCCGTCTCTCTCGCCGAAGACGACGGCCTACCGGCTGGTGCTGACCGTGAAGATCGGCGCCCAGGAGGTGCGGGCCTACGTCGACGCGGTCGTGCTCCAGCACGGCCGCGTCCAGGCGGGAATCCTCTTCACCTCGCTCGGCCGCCCGGTCGAGCAGGCGCAGCGCGTCGCTCTGGCGGCAGTGGTCGCGGCGCGCCTGGCCAAAGCGGCGCGCCCGAGCGGCCCGGTCGCCTGAGCTGGGGCGTCCCCCGGACGGGTGAGTACTCACTCGTCCAGGGTGCCGACATAGAGGGACGGTGGATGGTTCTGCGGCACTCATCCTCGTCTGCCTGCTCGCGGGCGCGGCTTGGCTCTGCCTTGCGGCGGTGATCCTCGCCCGGCGACTCCACGCGCGGGGACGCGCCCTCTCGGAACGACCGGCGTCGGAAGCAGTCGGACCGTCGGGTCGATCCCGGCCGCTTCCCTCTTGGGGGGAGGCGGCCACGCGGTCGCTGCTCGAGCGCGGCCTCCGAAGCGGCGAGTCGGACAACCGCGTCGCGTCGATCGGCGCGCTCGGGAGACTCGCGCGAGACCACGAGTGGGCGGTCGACTGCCTGGTCGAGGGTCTCGCCAACTGGATCGAAAACCCTGCGCGGGTCGCTGCGCACCTCGACGACTTGGCGCCGCGGGTGGGGGAGCGGCTCGTTCCTCTCCTCCGGCATCCCGACGAGGTCGTGCGCTTCTACGCCGTGCGGCTCCTTGCGCGGTATGGCGATCTGGCCCGGCGGCATGCACCGGCCCTGACCGCCGACCGATCTCCCAACGTCCGTGCCGCTGCACTGGAGACGCTTCGTCAAACGGGCTCGTCCGAGGCGCTCAGGTGCGCTCTGCAGCTGCTCGAGGACGACCACGCGCTCGTGCGCGCCCATGCGAGCAAGACCGCCTCGCGCATCTCCGGTCTCGCGTCGGCCCGCTTCATCGCACCGTTGCTCGGGGATCCCTCCTGGTGGGTGCGCGATGCGGCGCGGGAGGCGCTCGTCGCCGCTGGGCCGGACGTCGCGGTAATCACGCTGCCGCTGCTCGACGACGACGACAGCGCGTTGAGGCTCGGGGCCACGCTCGTTCTGCAGGACGTCGGCGCCCTCGACGAGCTGATGCGGAACGGTGAGAGGCCGGAACGCCTCGAGCGGATTCTCGCGGCGGGTGGAGCCCGGATGCGTGCCGCAGCGGCCGCGAGAGCGCAGGCCGGTCAGAGCCTCGACGGCCGTCCCGGCCGGCCGGCCGGGACGGTGTCGTGACGCTCGAGGCGGTTCTGCGCGCGCTGGTCGCGGCCTGCGCCGTGTATCTCGGCCTCGTCTACGCGTCGTACGCGTGGTTGATGGTGGTGGGGTTCCGCGAGAATCGCCGTCGCCTGCGTGAGCATGAGATCGACGACATCGAGACGATCGCGAGCTCGCGCTTCTTCCCCGGCGTCAGCATCGTCGTCGCCGCGTACAACGAGTCGGCAGCGCTCCCGCCCGCCGTTCGGTCGCTGCTCGCGCTCGACTACACCGAGTTCGAGGTGATCGTCGTCAACGACGGTTCGACGGACGAGACGCTCGACCGTCTCGTGGTCGCGTTCGACCTCGTCCCCGTCGAGGCTGTCGCGCGCGGGGTCGTCGAGACAGAGCACGTCCGGGGGTACTACCGCTCACGCCTCGCTCCGCGTCTGCTCGTCATCGACAAGGCCAACGGCGGCAAGGCGGACGCGCTCAACGCCGGGCTCGATCACTGCCGCTACCGCTACGTCTGCGGCGTCGACGCGGACACGGTTTTCGCGCGCGACGCGTTGTCGCGGGCCATGCGCGTCGTCTCACGCGACCCAGCGCGAATCGTCGGCCTCACAAGCTTCATCGAGATCGCCGAAGACCCGTCGCGTGCCTTGGCCGACGGAATGACCTTCACCATTCCGGACTCCCGGCCGCTGCTGGCGTACCAGACGATCGACTACCTCCGAGCGTTCTACAACAACCGAATCGCGTGGTCGCGTCTCGACTTCATGTTGTGTTCGATCGGCGCTTTCCAGGTCTGGCGGCGCGATCTCCTCGACGACCTGCGCGGCTGGTCTCGCGAGTTCACATGCGAGGACATCGAGCTGACGTTCCGGGTGCATCAGGTGCTCCGGCGCCGTGGTCAGCCGTATCACGTCGTCTGCCTACCCGACCGGATCGGCGTGACCGAAGGGCCGGACACCGTTCGCAAGCTCGTCGCGCAGCGTGAACGCTGGCAGCGCGTGATTCTCGAGACCTGGTGGGCCTACCGCAGCATGTGCTTCAACCGGCGCTACGGAACCGTCGGTCTACTCGGGATGCCCTTCTACCTGCTCTCCGAGATCGTCGCGCCGCTGTTCGAGTTCGCCGCTGTTCTCACCCTCTGCGTCGGTGCGGCCGCAGGGGTCGTCGACTGGCGGCTCTGCGCCGGAGTGACCCTGTTGATCACCGTCGTGAACAGCGTGTTCAGCACCGGGGCGTTGCTCATGGCCGATCTGCACGGCCCCGTCTACCGTCGTCGAGGGCTTACGCGCTTGCTCGTGCTCATACCGCTCGAGCTGTTCGTGTACCGACCCGTGATGACGTGGGCCCGCGTCCAGGGGACGTGGCGCTTCCTCAGGGGCGACCGCGCATGGCACAAGTTCGAGCGAAACGCCCGCACGGAGGCCGCGTGATTCGCTCCGCCGGCAAACGGACGAAGGAGGACGCGCTTCTCCTCGCGGTCGCCGTCTCGGCCGCCGCGGTCGCGATCGTCTCGGTGCGAGACGCCGAACCGCCGAGAATCGGGCTCTGGCTCGCGACTGCGACGGCGGTCGGGCTGGTGCTCGCCGCGCTCTTCGCGCTGTGGCTCGGCGGTCACGCGCGCCGCGTCGTCGACGAGACGCTGTTCGGCGAGTGGGACTCCGCGCGTACCCTTCTCTCGGCCGTTCCGGACGGGCTCTTCGTGTTGGACGACGGACGGGTGACCTCGGTGAACCGCCGTCTGTGCGAGCTGCTCGGGTTCGAGCGCGAGGAGCTGCTCGGGGCGAGCGCGCCGTTGCCGTTCTGGCCTCCCGAGCACCGACACGAAATCGAGGAGTGGCACGGAGAGCTCGGTGCGCGGGGCGCTCACGACACGGAGCTGACGCTCCGTCACCGGGACGGCAGCCGTCTGCGCGTGCTGGCAGCGGGCCGGACGGTGCCCGCGAGCCTCGGCGAGACGACCCGTGAGCTCGTGACGATCAGAGACGTCAGCGTCCGGCACCGCCGCGAGCGGCGTCTCGCGGAGCTCTCGTCTCGAGACCCGGACACGGGTCTCCTGAACCACGGCGAATTCGAGGAGCGGCTCCGCGCCGCCGTGCGGCGGGCCGGGGCGAGCGGAGAGAGCGTGACCCTGGTACTCGCAGAGATCGGGCTCGACGGCGGCGTCGGCGGCGGCGTCTTGCAGCGTCCCGAGGGCCTGGTCGCCGTGGAGCGGCTGCGCTCGCTCGCACGCGCGGGCGACGAGCTGGCGCGTACGAGACAGGACGAGATCGCATGGATCCTGTCGGCGACCGACGCGCACGGGGGGATAGGCGCGGTCGCCCGGGCGCGCACGGCGCTCGCGGAGCTCGGACGCGTCACGCTGACCGTCGGCGTCTGCGACCTGGCGACGGCCGGCGACCTCTTCGCGCTCTACGCATTCGCCGATCGCGCGCTCGCCGTCGCGCGGACGCACGGCCCCGGCGGAACGGCGGAGTACCGGCCGACCGCGGTCGCGTCTGCGGGCTGAGACCGGGCGCCGGCGCGCGACGGACTGGCGTTTTCGGACACTTTTGCGGCCGACGCGGCGGTGGTAGCGTCCTCGCGTGCTCCTCGGAGCGACAGGCCGTCTGTCCCTCCTCCGTCGAAACCGGGACTTCGCGCTCCTGTTCTGGGCGACGGCCGGGTCTGCCGTCGGCACCTATCTCGCGGCGCTCGCGCTCTCGGTCCACATCTACGACCTGACGGGCTCGGGACGGTGGCTCGCCGCGCTGCTCATCGCCGACTTCCTGCCCATCGTCCTGATCGGCCTCACGCTCGGACCCGTCGTAGACCGCTTCTCACGGCGGCGCTTGATGGTGGTCTCCGACCTGGTTCGCGCTGCGACGTTCGCGGCACTGCCGTTCGTCGGGGACCCCGCGCTCATCGTCGCGCTGGCAGGCGTGAACGGGATCGCCACCGGTTTCTTCCGGCCCGCCGTGTGGGCGGGCCTGCCGAATCTCGTCCCGGACGACGACCGCGAACACGCGACGTCACTGCTCTCGACGGTCGAGCACGCCGCATGGACCGTCGGACCTGCGGTCGCGGGGCTGCTGCTCGCCACGAACGGGGTCGACGTCGCGTACGCCGCCAACGCGGTCACGTTCCTCTTCTCCGCACTGCTCGTCGCGCGCATTCCCGCGCACGCGCTGCGGTCGGACGAGCCGCTGACGAAGGGACACTGGAGCGACCTGCGCGACGGGCTCTCCCTCGTCGTCGGCTCTCGTCACCTCGTCACCGTGCTCGTCGTCTGGTGTACGGCCGCCGTCGCGACCGCGTGCGTCAACGTCGCGGAGGTCGTGCTCGCGAAGCACGATCTGGGGAGCGGGAACATCGGGCTCGGGCTCCTCGTCAGCGCTACGGGAGTCGGGCTCGTGGTCGGGAGCTTCTTCGCCGCGTCTGCGCTCGGCGCGTTCGGGATGCGCCGGGTCTACACCGGCGCGCTCGCGCTGATGGCGGCGGGGTTCGGGCTCGCCTCCATGTCGCCCACGATCGCAGTGGCGGCTGTGCTCGCGGGTGTCGCCACCATCGGCAACGGCGCGGCGATCGTCTGTAACCAGGTGCTCGTCCAGCGCGGCGCGCCGGACGCGATGCGCGGCAGGGCGCTTTCGGTGCTCATGTCGAGCTACTACGCGATCCTGGGACTCTCGATGGCCGGCGGCGGGCTGCTCGTCGACCGCGCGGGGGCACGGACGGCGTGGGCGTTCGCCGGGTGCGTCTACCTCGCCGCCGCAGGGCTTGCCCTCGTCCTGACGGCGCGCATCCGCGACGCCGCAGCGCCAGCGACGGAGCCGGTCGAGCCCCCCACTGGCCTCGAGCGGATCAGGGCCCTGATGGACGAGATCGACGAGACGCGGGCGCGGGAGAAGCAGCGCGCGCGTGGAGACGTCGCCGTCCTCGCCCCGGGCGACACGCACATCGAGCCCCAGTAGAGTCACCCCCGGTGGCAGGCCGCGGGTGGACGGAGGACGAGCTCGTCGCCGGCGTGCTCGCCGGAGACCGCCGCGCGCTCGCGCGATCGATCTCGCTCGTCGAGGATCGTGCGCCCGAGGGGGCCGAGATCGTCCGCCGGATCTACCCGAGCACGGGACGCGCTGCGTCGATCGGCGTCACCGGGCCGCCGGGCGTCGGCAAGTCGTCGCTCGTCGGCGCGCTCGTCGCTCATGCGCGTGCGCATGGACGCAGCGTGGGCGTCGTCTCGGTCGACCCGTCGAGCCCATTCACCCGCGGCGCCCTGCTCGGCGACCGGATCCGCCTCGCAGACCACTTCCTCGACCCCGACGTCTACATCCGCTCGATGGGCACGCGCGGCCACCTCGGCGGGGTCGCCGAGGCGACGCTGCAAGCGCTCCTCCTCGTCGACGCCTCGGGCAAGGACGTCGTCTTCCTCGAGACGGTCGGCACGGGGCAGAGCGAGGTGGAGGTGATCGGCATCGCGGACGTGGTGCTCCTCGTCCTGATGCCCGGGTCGGGCGACGCGGTGCAGGCGCTGAAGGCGGGGATCATGGAGATTCCCGACGTGATCGCCGTCAACAAGATGGATCATCCGGCGGCCCAAACGATGCTCCAGGAGGTCCGCTCGATCGTCGCGCTCGACCCGGAACGCGAGCGGCGGCCGCCGATCCTGCTCACGGAGGCGCTGCGCGGGGAGGGCGTTCCCGAGCTGTGGGACGCCCTCGAGCGGCGTCGTCACGAGCTCGGCGAGCGCGGCGAGCTCGACCGCCGGCGGGAACGCAATCTGACCGAGGAGGTCGAAGCGCTCGCCGTCGCGCGCCTCCGAGAGCGGGTGCAGCGGCTCATCGCCGAGGATGCCGACCTCGGCGCGCTCATCGAGGGTGTGAGGCGTCGCGAGCTGGATCCCCTCACGGCGGTGGGCGCCGTCGTCGAGGCGGTGGCCGGGAGTGAGCGCACATGAGCGAGCGACCCACGATCGACGACCTGCGTGCGGCGCAGGAACGGCTCCACGGGATCGCCCGGATCACGCCGGTCTACTCCTCGGAGACGCTCTCGCGCCTCGCGGGGCGTCCCGTCCTGCTCAAAGCGGAAAATCTCCAGCGCACCGGCGCGTTCAAGATCCGCGGCGCGTACAACACGATCGCGCAGCTCCCCGCGCCGGAACGCGAGCGCGGCGTCGTCACGGCCAGCGCAGGGAACCACGGGCAGGCGGTGGCGTGGGCCGCGCGGGAGGCGGGCATCGGCGCGACCATCGTCGTTCCCGAGGCGGCGCCGATGGCGAAGGTCGAGGCCGCTCGGGGCTACGGCGCCGACGTCGAGCTCGCCGGAGAGGGCTTCGACGAGACGGTCGCCGTCGCCCGTGCGCGCGAGGAGGAGACGGGCGCGACGTTCGTCCACGCCTTCGACGACGCCAGGGTGATCGCCGGTCAGGGCACGCTCGGTCTCGAGCTCGCCGGTCAGCTGCCGTCGGGAGAGCTGACCGTCGTCGTCCCGGTCGGCGGGGGCGGCCTCGCGTCGGGGATCGCCATCGCCCTCGACGCGTTGCGGCCGGAGGTGAGACTCGTCGGCGTCCAGTCCGCCGCCTGCGCTCCGTTCGCGGGGAAAGAGCCTTCCGGCGCCACGATCGCGGACGGGATCGCGGTGAAGCATCCGGCCGCTCTGACGCGCGAGATCCTGTCCGAGCTGCTCGACGACGTCGTGACGGTCGACGAGGAGGAGATCTCGCAGGCGATCGTGCTCCTGCTCGAGCGCTCGAAGCTCGTCGTCGAGGGCGCCGGCGCGGCTCCCGTGGCTGCGATCCTTGCGGGCCGCGCGGGCGGCGAGGGCCCGACCTGCGCCATCCTCGCCGGGGGGAACATCGACGCCACGACGATGAGCTCCGTCATCCGCTACGGGATGACCGCCTCCGGCCGGTATCTCGTCGTCGCGCTGCTGATCCCGGATCGGCCCGGCGAGCTGGCCCGGATCGTCGGCCTGATCGCCGAGCAGCGGGCGAACATCCTGGCCGTTCAGCACCACCGCGAGGGGCGCAACATCGGCGTGCTCGAGACCGAGGCGGAGCTGACGCTCGAGACGCGTGGAGAAGAGCATGCCCAGACGCTCATCCGCGCGCTCGCCGACGCCGGCTACACCGTTCGCCGGCTGCGGTGAGTCGTACACTCGCCCCGTGATCGGCTGCCCGCGCTGCGCCCGGGAGAACCCGGACGACGCCCGGTTCTGCAACGGGTGCGGCGCCCCGCTCGCGTCCGAGCGACGCGCGCGGGAGGAGCGCAAGACCGTGACGGCGGTGTTCGTCGACCTCGTCGGCTCGACCGCCCGCGCGGAGCAGCTCGACCCGGAGGACGTCCGCGCCCTCCTCCGCCGCTACCACGAGACGCTGCGGCGCGAGCTCCAGCGCCACGGCGGGACGGTGGAGAAGTTCATCGGCGACGCGGTCGTCGCGGTCTTCGGCGCGCCGACCGCGCACGAGGACGACCCCGAGCGCGCGGTCCGGGCCGCGCTCGCCGTCCGAGATGCGATCGGCGTCCTCGACGAGCGCGACGATGCACTCGACCTCCACGTGCGGGTGGGGGTGGCGACGGGCGAGGCGCTCGTCGCGCTCGACGCCAGTGCGGCGGCCGGCGAGTCGATGGTCGCCGGAGACGTGATGAATACTGCGGCGCGCATCCAGGCCGCTGCCCCCGTCGACGGGATCCTCGTCGGCACGGCCACGCATCGCGCGACCGAGCGGCTGATCGTCTACCGGCCCCACGAGGCGGTCACGGCAAAGGGGAAGGCCGAGCCCGTTGCGGTGTGGGAGGCCGTCGAGGCGGTCGGCCGCCTGGGCCAGCCGGCGGCCGAGCCGTCCTCCCCGCTGATCGGCCGTGAGCAAGAGCGGGCGCTCGTGCTCGGTGCGTTTGCCCGCGTCCGGGTCGACCGTTCGCCGCAGCTCGTGACGCTCGTCGGCGTGCCCGGGATCGGCAAGAGCAGGCTCGTCGCGGAGCTGGGCGAGGCCGTGGCCGACGACGACGAGATCATCACGTGGCGCTACGGCCGGTGCCTCCCCTACGGCGACGGGGTCAGCTTCTGGGCGCTCGGAGAGGTCGTCAAGGCGCAGTCGGGCATCCACGAGAACGACGCGGCGGACGTGGCCGAGGCGAAGCTCGACCGGATGGTGGGCGAGATCGTGCCCGCCGAGGAGGCGCAGTGGATCGCAGCGAGCCTCGGTCCTCTCGTCGGCCTTGCGCCGCAGGATGTCGCGCTCGCAGACCGCCGGACACAGCTCTTCGCGGGCTGGCGCGCGTTCCTCGAGCGCCTTGCCGACCGGCGGCCGCTCGTGCTCGTGTTCGACGACCTGCAGTGGGCGGACGACGGCATGCTCGAGTTCGTCGACGGCCTGGTGGAGCAGGTCGAGGACGTGCCCCTGCTCGTCGTCTGCTGCGCACGGCCGGAGCTGCTCGAGCGTCGCCCGGACTGGGGCGGAGGCAAGCGGAACGCCCTCACCGTCTCGCTCGGGCCGCTCACGTCGACCGAGACGGAGCGGCTCGTCGAGTCGCTGCTCGGCCGCGATCCGGCCGACGAGGAGCTTCGCGCGTCGGTGGTCGAGCGCGCGTCGGGGAATCCGCTCTACGCGGAGGAGTTCGTCCGCATGCAGGCCTCCGGGGGCACGACGTCGGGCCTCCCCGACACGGTCCTCGGCATCGTGGCCGCCCGCGTCGACCTGCTCCCGCCGGCCGAGAAGGAGCTGTTGCGCGACGCCGCGGTGATGGGGTCGGTCGTGTGGTCGGACGGCCTCCGCGCCGTGTCGGGCCACGACGGCGACGAGGAGATCGGAGAGCTCCTGCGCGCCCTCGGCCGCAAGGAATTCCTCCGCCGCGAGCGGCAGTCCGCCGTGTCGGGCGCGACCCAGCACGCGTTCGTCCACGGCCTCGTCCGCGACGCCGTCTACGCGCAGCTCCCTCGCCCCGACCGGGTCGAGCGCCACGTCCGGGTCGCGCGCTGGATCGAGTCGCTCCCGGCCGATCGCCGTGAGGATCGCTCCGAGCTGCTCGCGCA
The DNA here is from genome assembly GCA_036265415.1 of Gaiella sp. Lineage (GTDB taxonomy): Bacteria > Actinomycetota > Thermoleophilia > Gaiellales > Gaiellaceae > Gaiella. Next base: position 12,388 of record DATAPC010000025.1, on the reverse strand, counting down.
CCACTACGTCCAGGCGATCGAGCTGTCACGCAGCGCTGGGCTCGACTCCGGCGACCTCCAGCCGGCCGCCGCCGCAGCGTTGCGCGAGGCGGGGCTGCGCGCGTTCGCCGTCGGCGCGCCACCGGCGTGCGTCCGCGCGCTGCGCGCTGCTGCGGCCTGGTCGAGCGACGGCCTCGACGCCAAGGCGCTCCGTGTGCTCGGTAAGGCGCTCGTCTTCACCGAGCAGAGCGGCCGGGAGGAGCTCCTGCGCGCGTTCGACCTCTTCCTCGCCGAAGGGTCGAATGCCGGAGCGGCGGCCGTCGCAGTCGACCTCGCACACTCACTCTGGCAACAGGGCGACGGCCTCGGCGCGGGGGAGTGGGCCGCGCGAGGCGTCGAGCTCATCGAGGGAGAGCCACCGTCGCACGACCATGCGCACGTCCTCGCCCAGGTCGCACGGCTCGAGATGCTGGCGGGCCGCCAGGAACGCTCGGTCGAGCTCGCCGACCGTGCGATCGCGATCGCGACGTCGGTCGGTGCGGGGGGTGCGCAGGCGTCCGCGCTCATCACGAAGGCGACCTCCCGCGCGAACGCCGGCGACTACGAGAACGTGCGAGAGGACCTGGAGGATGCCCGCCTGCTGACGATCGAGTACGACCCGACCGAAGTGAGCCGGGCGTACGTCAACCTCTCGAGCATCATGCTGGACTTCGGCGATCTCGCCGGAGCGATCAGGGTCGCGCGAGAGGGGCTCGCCCACAATGTGCGTGCCGGGACTGCCGGTGGAACCGGCGGATTCGCGTCGGGCAACCTCTGCGAGGCGACGTTCCTCGCGGGGCAGTGGGAGGAGGCCGAGGCGATCGCGGACGCGGAACTCGAGCGCGCGCGGAAGGTCGGCGGCCTCTACTACGAGCCGTTCTTCCGGTTCGTCGTCGCGGAGCTCGGCTTCGTGCGCTCCGGGCTCGCAGACGACGCTGTGGCCACCGTTCGCCGCGGGATCGAGCTCGGGTACTCCCGCGGTGACGACCAGTCGATCTATCCGAGCCTCGCGACGGCCGCGTGGACCCTCGCGCGCACGGGCCACACCGACGAGGCACGTGCGCTGGTCGACGACCTCCTCGTCCGGCGCCGAGCGAACCGCCGCGGCGTGATGCCGGGGTACTGGATGGTCTATGCCGCCCTCGCGCACGACGCCGTGGGTGGTGGAACCGGAACCCTCGCGTCGCTCGGCGAACGTCCGGGCCCGCGGTTTCTCGAGGCGGCGCTCGCGATCGACGCCGGCCGCTTCGCGGAGGCCGGCGCGATCCTGCGCGACATCGGGGCGCCGCAGCTCGAGGCCGAGGTCCTCGTGCTCGCCGGGCGGACAGGGGAAGGGAAAGCGCTCGGCCGCGCCCGCGAGCTGTTCAGCGCGCTCGGCGCGACGGCCCGCCTGCGCGAGCTCGAGGGGGAGCAGCCGGAGGTCAGTTCCCGCAGCGGCGAAACGTGACGGCCGTCGCGCCCCGCGCCAGCCAGTCCTCCATTCCGCCGTCGACGACGGGCCGGGCATCGAATCCCTTCGCGCGCAAGATGCTCGCAGCCACGGCGGCACGCGGGCCTGAGTTGCAGATCGTGACGATGGAGCGGTCCTCCGGCAGGTCGGGGCAGCAGGAGCGCATCAGCCGGAAGGGCACGTTCCTGCTCCCGGGGATGTAGCCCTCGTCGCGCTCGTCGTGCTCGCGGACGTCGATCACCGTCGCTCCGGCCTTCACCAGCGCCTCGAGCTCGTCGATCGTCACGGAGTCGGTTGTCTCGGGGCCGCCGCCGAGGACGTAGCCCACGACGTCGGAGAACGCGACGGAGCGCAGGCCCGAGACCGCCCTGAGTGCCTCGTCTGCCGAAGCCGCCAACACCGTGACCGGGACGTCGGCATCGAGGACGAAGCCGGCCCTCGTCGAGAAGCTCGACCCGGTCACCGGGACGCTCACCGCGCCGGGGAGGTGCCCGGCGAGGTGCTCGTCCACCGGACGGACGTCGAGCAGCTGCGAACCGGGCGCCGGGACCGGAAGCTCCTCGGGCGCCGGGGCAGCGGCCCGGAACGGTCCGCGGTTGAGCTCGACGATGCGACCGAGGTTCGGGGGCTTCGGCGCCCCGACGTCGGCCGACTCGGCGACGAAGGCGTCCAGCTCCCGGATGGACGCCATCGGGTTGAAGCGGCGTTCGAACCCGATCGTGGTCGAGCCGCGCGAGCTCATCGCCTTGCCGCAGAGCGACCCTGCAACGTGCCCGGGGAAGACCTCGACCCCGTCGGGCAGCTCCAGCAGGCGGTGGAGCGAGTGGAAGAGGCCTTCCGCGCCCTCGACAGCGCCTACGGCGAGGTCGGGCCGCGCGGCGTCTCCCACGAAGAGCGAGTCGCCCGTGAGCACGAGCCACGGCTCGTCGGCGCGCGTGGTGTCGATCACCGCGAAGCAGCAGTGCTCGGGCCGATGGCCGGGCGTGTGGATGCTGCGGAGGGTCACGGTCCCGACCGACACCTCGTCGCCGTCCTGGAGCGGGTCGTGCGGGTACTCGGCTCGTGCAGCCGAGTGGATCGAGACGGGGACCTCGTGCTCGAGCGCCAGCCGGCCGTGCCCGGAGACGTGGTCGGCGTGGGTGTGCGTCTCGAGCGTGCGCACGATACGCACGCCGAGCCGCTCGGCGTGGGCGAGAACCGTCTCGATCTCGAGCGGGGGGTCGACGACGACGGCCTCGCGGGCCTCCTCGCAGCCGACGACGTACGAGGCGCACCCGAGGTCGTCGTTCAGGATCTGCGCGAAGAGCACCGCCGCGGGACGGTAGCAACGCCTGTCGCTATCGCTCTTGAAGTGGCCGGCGCCGGAGCAGGCGGAGCGCCACGAAGCTCAGGGCGACGACGAGGCCGACGGCTCCCGCCGCGACCGCCCGGTCGAGGTGCTGCGACGGCGCCTCGGCGCCCGTCGCGGGGAGCACGCTCAGGGCCGCATCCCAGCGCACGCTCTCGCCGTCGTCGTACGTCTGCGTCGCGCGGAACGTCGCGGTGCCGGCCGGGATCCGGGCCGTGACCGAGAGCGGGAAGCGAACGACGCTGCGGCCCACGATCGTCCCGCCGCTCCAGCGCGCATGCCCACCCGACAGGCGGAGCCGCCAGCCCTTCGGAGGCTGCGCGGCTGCGAGCTCGACCCCCGGGGGCGCCTGCACGACGAGGCTCGTCGTGCGGTGCGGAGGCCGCTCGTTCGGCGTCTCGAAGGCGATCGTCGCCCTCGCACCGACATCGACGAACGGCGGCGCGATCGTGACGTGACCCTGCGCGGCGCCCGCCGCCGCGAGAGCCACGACAGCCGCGAGAGCGACCGGCCGGAGTCGCCGCCGAACGTCAGCGTTCCGTAAGGCGGGGTGCGGGGTCGCTTTCGAACCGTTCATACGGGGAACTCGCCGGTACCGGCCGTCCGACAGCACCCCGGGGACGGCTCGACGCAAGAGGAAAGGGAGAGGATCCGAACGAGGATAACCGTGCGCGCGTTCCGACCGGCCTGTTGGCCGAGCTCGCTCGCTCGATCCGGGCCTCGCAACCCACATGACCTCCAGCGCGACTTCCACCTCGCGTCGCTCTTCATCGCCCACGACCTCGCCGTCGTCCGTTCGGTGAGCGACCGGATCGCCGTCATGCAGGAGCGGCTACGTCTCGGCGTGACACGGCGTCCGGTGTCCGACCTCCAGTCGGAAAGCGGCGCGCGCAGCGCTGCGGCTCTAGAGGCCCAGCAGCCTCGCGATCACCATCCGCTGCACCTCGTTCGTGCCCTCGCCGATCTCGAGGATCTTCTGGTCGCGGTAGAGCCGCGAGATCGGGAACTCGTCCATGAAGCCGTAGCCGCCGTGGATCTGCAACGCGGCGTTGACGACCCGGTGCGAGAGCTCCCCCGTATAGAGCTTCGCCATCGCGGCCTCGAGCGCGAAGGCGCGGCCCTGGTCCTTCAGCCACGCCGCCCTGTAGACGAGCTGTCGTCCCGCCTCGATCTCGACCGCCATGTCGGCGAGCCGGAACGCGACCGTCTGGAACCTCGCGATCGGCTTCCCGAACTGATGCCGCTCCTGCGCGTACGCGAACGCGAGGTCGTAGGCGCCCTGGGCGAGCCCGACCCCCATGGCCGCGACCGAGATGCGCCCGCCGTCGAGGATCTCGAGGAACTGGTGGAAGCCCTTGCCGCGTGGGCCCAGCAGGTTGCCCTCCGGAACGGCGCAATCCGAGAAGGTGAGCTCACGCGTGTCCGATGCCTTCCAGCCGAGCTTGTGCAGCGGCTCGGAGATCCCGTACCCTGCCGTCCCGTTCTCGACGACGACGTTCGAGATCTCGTCGTCGCCGGTCCGCGCGGTGATCGTCACGCCCCAGGTGAGCTCCGTGCCCGCGTTGGTGATGAACATCTTCGAGCCGTTCACGACCCAGCAGCCGTCACGCAGCTCGGCCGTCGTCCGGGACGCGCCCGCGTCGGAGCCGGCATCCGGCTCCGTGAGCCCGAAGGCCGCCAGCCTGCGCCCGGACGCAAGGTCGGGGAGCCAGCGATCCTGCTGCTCGTCGCTGCCGAAGAGGAAGATCGGCATCGTGCCGAGCGACGTGTGCGCCGCGACCGTGATCGCGACGGAGGAGTCGACGCGCGTCAGCTCCTCGATCGCGATCGCGTACGAGACCGTGTCGCCTCCCGCGCCGCCGAAGCGCTCGGGGATCGGGATCCCCATCAGGCCGAGCTCGGCCATCTCACGCACGAGCTCGACCGGGAAGCGGCTCTCGCGGTCGAGCTCCTCGGCGACGGGCGCGACGCGGTCGCGGGCAAACGCGCGAACGGTGTCGCGGATCAGCTCCTGCTCGGGTGTCGGATCGAGGTCCATGCGGCGCGGATCGTAGACGCCGCGGCGCCCTCGGCGGTGCTGCGACGCGAGCCGCCGGCCGACGAGTAGCCTCGCTCTCATGCGGGACGAGCTCGACCGGAGGGCGATGGTGACGCTCTCGGGCGGGCATCTGGCGGTCGACTTCGCATCGGGCTCTGTGCCCGCGCTGCTCCCGTTCTTCACGCTGAAGTTCGACCTCAGCTACACCGCGACGGCGGCGCTCATGCTGGCGGTGCTCGTGTCCTCGTCGCTCGTGCAGCCGCTCTTCGGCCTCTGGTCGGACCGGCGCGGAGCCATGTGGCTGCTCCCGGGTGGCGTCGCGGTCGCGGGGGTCGGGACGGGCATCGCCGCAGCCGCGCCGAGCTACGCGCTCGTCGTCGTCCTCGTCTTCGTCGCCGGCATCGGGATCGCGGCCTACCACCCGGAGGGCGCCAAGTTCGCCGCGTTCGCGAGCGGCCGGAAGCGCGCCAGCGGAATGTCGTACTTCAACATCGGCGGCAACACGGGCTACGCGCTCGGGCCGATCATCGTGACGCCGCTCGTGCTCTGGCTCGGGCTCGGCGGCGGGACACTCGCGATGGTCCCGGTGCTCGTGATCGCGGCGCTCCTGCTTCGCGCCCTCCCGGCGCTCCGGCACGTCGTCCCCGTCGCGGGCGCTCGCCGCCTGGCCCACGGGGTGGACGACGTGCGTGCGATGTCGCTGCTTGCCGTCGTGATCGCGCTGCGGAGCGTCGCATGGTTCGGCCTCCTGACCTTCGTGCCGCTCTGGGTCGTCGCGAACGGCGGGACGGAAGGGGAGGGAGGACGCGAGCTCTCGCTGATGCTCGTCTCGGGCGCCGTCGGCACACTCGTGCTCGGCCCCGTGGCGGACCGGATCGGTCTCCGGCGAACACTGCTCGTCACCCAGGCGCTGCTCCCGGTCTTGATCGTGGTGTTCGTCACCGTCGGAGGCGCCGTCGGCACCCTCGCCCTGATGCTCGTCGGGCTCTGCGTCGTCGGCACCTTCGGCGTGACGATGGTGCTGAGCCAGCTCTACCTCCCGCGGCACGTCGGCGTCGCGAGCGGGCTGTCCGTCGGCCTCGCGATGGGCCTCGGTGGCATCGCCGCCGTCGTGCTGGGCGCCGTCGCCGACGCGGTCGACCTCCAGACCGCACTTCTCGTCGGCGCGGCCGCGCCCGCGATCGGGTGCGTCGTCTGCCTGTTCCTGCCTCCGCCGGTCGCGCTGCCGACGCCCCAGCCCGAGCCCGCCGCGCCGGCGATCGTCTAGATTGAACGGCCGGTCAACGAGGAGACGCATATGAACGCAAAGGAGTTCTTCGACAACCTGCCCGGTCGGGTCGACCCTGCGAAGACGGCCGGGATGAACAACACGTACGTGTTCGACGTCGAGGGCGCGGGCCAGTGGACCGTCGCAGTCGAGGACGGCGCCGTGAGCGTCAAGGACGGTGCCGGCGACGCCGACTGCACGATCGCCGCGAGCGAGGACACGCTCGTCAAGATCGCGAAGGGCGAGGCGAACGCGACGACCGCCTACATGACGGGGAAGCTCAAGATCTCCGGCGACATGGGCGCCGCGTTGAAGCTGCAGAAGCTGTTCTGAGTTGTCCGCAAGACGGGAATCCGCCGAGCGGATTCCCGTCGCGGGGATCCCCGCCTGCGGCGGGGCACACCCTGAAGGCGTCCGCTGTCGCGGCCGCAACTGCCGCGCGGACTCGTGGCGAGCGTTCGTGAGCGATACACCCGTCACGCACGCCATCGTGCCCCGTTTCCCGGAGCTTGCAGGACTCCGTAGTAGGCTGCGCGCGTGCCCTGGGTCGTCGTGGTGCTCGCCCAGTGGGGGATCAACATCCTCGCGCTCATCGTCGCCGACTGGGCCTTCGACGGACTCACGATCGACCGTTGGGGACCGCTGATTCTCGCGGGCGCGGTGCTCGGGCTCGCAAACGTCTTCCTGAAGCCCCTGGTGACGTTCATCGCGCTGCCGCTGATCCTGCTGACGTTCGGGATCGCGTATTTCTTCGTCAACGTCGTGATGCTGCTCTTCACCGAGTGGGTCGTCCCCGACTTCTCGATCGACGGGTTCTGGACGTACGTCGGAGCGACGATCGTCATCTGGCTCGTCAACTGGATCGTCTCGCAGGTCGTCTGGTCGATCGCCGACGACCGGCCCTGATCGGCTCGTAAGGATGGTCTGAAGACGGCGTTCGCGCCGCCCGAGGCGGGGTAGGGTCGCCACGTGGCCCGCCTCGCCGTCCTGACCTGCGCCGCGCTCGCGAGCGTCTTCGTGCTCGCTGCGTCGTCGTCGGCGGCGCCGGGCCTGAAGGTGGGGTTGACCGACGACGCCTGGCTCGAGTTCGGGCCGGGGACGCTCGACGACCGCGTCGCGCGCCTCGGTGAGCTCGGGACGCAAGCCGTCCGGGTGACGCTCGACTGGCGCGAGATCGAGGCGGTGCAGGGCACCTACGACTGGAGCAGGGACGGGACGCTGCTCGACGCGCTTCGCGGCTCCGACATCGAGCCCGTCGTGGCGATCTGGGGCACGCCTGCATGGGCCAACGGCGGCGGCGGCCCGAACGTCCCGCCGCGGGCCGCTGCGTCGTTCGCGTCGTTCGTCCGAGCGGCAGCCGAGCGGTTCCCATGGGTGCGCCGCTGGATCGTGTGGAACGAGCCGAACCAGCGCCGCTGGCTCACTCCTCCCTCGCCGACGCTGTACGTCGTCAGGCTGCTCAACCCCGCCGCCGTGGCGATCAAGGAGGTCATCCCGCGTTCGATGGTGGCAGGCGGCGCGACGGCGCCTCGCGGCAGTCGCGGCGGCGTGTCTCCGGTCGAGTTCATCCGCGGGATGGGCCGCGCCGGTGCCCGCCTCGACGCATACGCACACCATCCGCACGCCCTCTCGCCCGCCGAGACGCCCTACACGGGTGGGTGCTCGCACTGCCAGACGATCACGATGGCGACGCTCGACCGGCTCGTGCAGGAGACCCGCGCGGCGTTCGGCCCGAGAACCCGCATCTGGCTGACGGAGCTCGGCTACCAGACCAACCCGCCCGACCGCGTGCTCGGCGTGAGTTGGGCCCGTCAGGCCCGGTCCGTCGCCGAGGCGCAGCGCAAGGCGTACGAGACGAGAGGCGTCGACCTGCTCATCCAGTACCTCGTTCGCGACGAGCCGAGGCTCAGCGCCTGGCAGAGCGGGCTCGAGACCGCAGCGGGCAGGGCCAAACCCGCGATGGCATCGTTCGCGCTTCCGCTCGTGCAGGTCGCCCGCGAGAACCTCGTCACCACGGTGTGGGGCCAGGTGCGGACGGGACAGGGGTCGCGGGCGTACGTCTTGCAGCGGCGATCCGCAGGAGGCTGGGTCTCCGTCGGCGGGTCGAGGCAGACCTCGACCGGGGGCTACTTCACCCGCACGATTCGCGCGGATCGCGGGACGCAGCTGCGGCTGCTCGACCCCACGACCCTCCGGACGAGCGCGACGCTCGTCGTCACCTGAGCCGGCCCGCCGTCCAGCGAGCCGGTAGGGTCGCGCGCGCGTGATCCGACTCCTCTTCCGCACGCTCGTTGCCGTCGCGGCGAACGCGGTCGGCCTGATCGTGGCGGCGATCGTGCTCGACGGGTTCGAGATCAACGTCGCGTCGTTCGTCCTCGCCGTCGTGATCTTCACGATCGTCTTCGCGGTCCTCCAGCCGTTCCTCGCCCTTCAGCTGCGGCGGCTCGGGAACGGCGCGATGGGGGCGACGGCGCTCATCGCCACGCTCGTGTCGCTGATCGTGACCGACGTCCTCTCCGACGGGTTCTCGATCAACGGGCTCGGGACGTGGATCGCCGCGCCGGTGATCGTCTGGCTCGCGGCGCTCGTGGCCGCTTTCGTGCTCCCGTTCCTCGGGCTCAAGAAGTACCTGGACGAGCGCGACCGGCGACCCTGACCTCAGGTCGAGATCAGCGCGACGGCGACGAGCGCGAGGGCGACGCCGGCGAGCTGGAGGCCACGCAACCGCTCGCGCAGCACCAGCGCCGCCAGGAACGTCGTCGTGACAGGGTAGAGCGACGCGAGGACCGAGGCCACCGAGACGGGCCCGCGCTGGAGCGCGAGGAGCAGCGTGACCGCCGCGCCCACCTCGAGGACGCCGATGACGGCGACCCACGGCGCCGCGCGGCGGCCGACACTCAGGCCTCCGGTGAGCGCGAGCGCGAGCGCGACCAGCACCGACGCGGACGCCACGCGCGAGATCGCGACGGGCCAGAGGCCGGCGTCCTCGTGGACGCGGGAGAAGCAGACGTAGAAGAGGCCGAAGAGGATGCCCGCGGCGAACGCGAGCGGCAGCGCACCGCGGCTGGCCGCCGCCTCGGCAGCCCCGGCCGACCCGAGCGACACGAGGGCGATGGCGGCGATGGCGAGGGCGATGCCGGTTGCGGCCGCCCGACCCGGGCGCTCGCCGCCGCCGATCGCGTAGACGACGGGGACGAGAGCGCCCGTCACGGCGGTCACGGGAGCGACGACGCTGATGAGCCCGCGGGTCATCGCCTCGTAGAAGCACACGAGGCCGAGCCCGACCGCGACGCCGCTCCCCACGGCCCACGCGCCGTCCGCCGTCGTCAAGCGCTCGGCGTCCACGAGGAGCGCGGCGGGCACGGCGAGGGTGAGGCCGACCAGCTGCGCCAGGGCGGCGACACGCGCCGCGTGGACCGTGCGCGAGAGAAAGCCGCCGATGAAGTCCGCGCCGCCGACGAGGAGCGCCGAGGCAACGGCGAGAAGGGCCGTCATGGGACCGTCGTCCCGCTCAGGCGCCGGTGGACGGCTCGGCGGCCCACGAGGGCGGCCGCCGCTCCAGGAACGCGTGGAGCCCTTCCTGTCCCTCGTCGCTCGTCCTCCGCTCGGCGATCCGCCGTGCCGTCTCCGGCCCGTCCGGCCGTTCGAGGACGAGTCGCTTCGCGTGCCGGGCGGCGCGCGGCCCTGCCGTGCGAAGCTCGTCGAGCACCCGTTCGAGCGCGGCTTCGCGGTCGTCCGAGACCTCGTGGACGAGACCGATGCGGAGCGCCGTCGCTGCGTCGAAGCGCTCTCCCGTGACGAAATACCGCCGGGCGGCGCTCTCGCCGATCTTCCGGAGCGCAAACGGCGAGATCACGGCCGGGACGATCCCGAGCTTGACCTCCGAGAACGCGAACACCGTCGCCCGGTCCGCGACGACGACGTCGCTGCAGGCGACGAGGCCGACACCACCGCCCAGCGCATGTCCGTGGACGACGGCAACCACGGGTGCCGGACAGGCGTCGATCGCCTCGAACATGCGCCGGAGCGCGTTCGCGTCCGCGACGTTCTCCTCGACGCCAAGGTCGGCCGAGGCGCGCATCCACTCCACGTCGGCGCCGGCGCAGAAGCTCGGCCCGTCGCCGGCCAGAACGACCGCCCTCGCGGTGCCGACGTCGACGAACGTCTCGGCCAGTTCGGTGATCAGCGCGGCGTCGAAGGCGTTCCGCGTCTCCGGCCGGGCGAGCGTGACACCCAGGACGTCGTCGTCTCGCTCGATCCGGAGCGCGCCCACGGGCGACAGCCTAAGGTTTGGTCGTGAGCGCGCGCCTGCAGGGGACGATCGCGGCCGCCGTGACGCCGCTCACGGGAGGCGGTGAGCGCCTCGACGAGGCCGCATTCCGTTCGTACGCGGACTTCCTCGTCGGTGCCGGCCTCGACGGCCTCCTCGCGTTCGGCACGAACGGCGAGGCCGTCCTGCTCGGCGTCGACGAGCGCCGCCGCGGGCTCGAGCTGTGGCTCGACGTCGTCGCCGGACGGGCGCTCGTCGCGGCACACTGCGGCGCACAGACGACCGCGGACACGGTCGCGCTCGCGATACATGCCGCCGAGGCCGGCGCGGACGCCGTCGCCGTCATCGGGCCGCCGTACTTCAAGCTCGACGCGAAGGCGCAGCGGGCGCATCTCCTCGCGGCGGCGCGGGCGTGCGCCCCGCTGCCCTTCTACGTGTACGAGTTCGCGGCGACTGCCGGCTACGCCTTCGACCCGGCGATGCTCCTGCGGCTCCGCGAGGAGGCCGACAACATCGCAGGGATGAAGGTCTCCGACTCGCCCTGGGACGCCTTCGAGCGATACCTGCTCGAGGGGTTCGACATCTTCGTCGGACCGGAGGCGCTCATCCACCGGGGCCGGGAGGCAGGAGCCGTCGGCGCGGTGTCGGCCCTCGCGTCTGCCTTCCCCGAGGAGGTGGCGTCGGTGGTGCGGAAGCCGACCGTGGACGGAGCGAAGCGCCTCGCGACCCTTCGCGAGCGCATGGAGGCCTTCCCGCGACACGCCGCACTCAAGCGGGTCGTCGGTTGGAAGGGCGTGCCCCTGCGCCCCGACGTTCGACCGCCGCTGCGCGATCTCGACGCGAGCGAGGTTGCGGCGCTCGAGGACTGGCTCGGCCACGAGGTCGGGGCACAGGCGGCGTGAGCCTCGCGTCGCGCGCGAACGCCGTGCTGCGCGCGGGGATCCTGCGTGCGGCCGACGACCGGCATGTCAGGCGGTTCATGGGCCGCTTCGGGATGCGGCTCGGCGCAGGGCGCTTCGTCGCCGGCGAGACGCTCGACGAGTGCGTGGTCGTCCTGAGGCGCCTCGCCGCGCAGGGGCTCCATGCGAACACGACGCTCCTCGGCGAGAGCATCCGCGATCGCGCGGAGGCCGAGGCCGCCGCGGACGAGTACGGTCGGATCCTCGAGCGCCTCCACACGGAGCGGCTGCCCGTCAACGTCGCGCTCAAGCTCACCCACCTCGGCCTGGAGCTCGACGAGGAGCTGACGTACGCGAACGTCGGGCGCGTCGTCGAGGTCGCGGAGCGGCTCGAGAGCTTCGTGCGGATCGACATGGAGCAGTCGAGCGTGGTCGACGCGACGCTCCGGATCTACCGCCGCCTGCGCGAGGCGGGGCACGACCGCGTCGGAACCGTGCTGCAGTCGTACCTCTTCCGGACGGAGAGCGACCTCGAGTCGCTGCTTCCCCTCGCGCCGAACCTCCGCTTCGTCAAGGGCGCGTATCTCGAGCCGCCCGAGATCGCCTACACGTCGAAGGCGGACGTGGACGCGGCGTACGCGCGGCTCGTGGAGGCGGCACTCCGGGGCGGCGCGTACGCCGCCATCGCGACGCACGACGAGGCGCTGATCGGCCGCTGCCTCGCGTTCGCGGAGCGTGAGGGGATCCCGCGCGACCGCTTCGAGCTCCAGATGCTCTACGGCGTGCGACCAGGGCTTCAGCTCGACTACGTCGCCCGGGGCTACAAGGTGCTCGTCGCGACGCCGTACGGACCGGAGTGGTACCCGTACCTGATGCGGAGGCTCGCCGAGCGGCCGGCGAACCTCGGCTTCTTCGTCCGTAGCCTCCTCCGCCGTTGAGCCGTAGCGCCTCTCACCTGAGCGCGTCGAACTCCTCGTAGAGGTCGGGCTCGCGGCCGACGAGGTCACGGAGCTCGTCCAGCTGCCGCGGTGGCGGCTCGTCGTGCTCCGAGACCACGACGGCGCCGATTCGCTCTGCCGCCTCGTTGACGAGCAGCAG
>DATAPC010000024.1:0-22937 GCA_036265415.1 Gaiella sp. | reverse complement strand
GCCGACGCTCGATCCGGACGCCGTCCGACGCTCGTACCACCACCACCGGGCCCGCCGTCGCGCTCGTGTCGAGCACCGGAGGCGGACGAGGCGCGCGGGCGCGCGCTTCTGGGTGGTGCTCGTGCTCCTCGTCGCGGCGTGCGCGGTGCTCGCGATGACGACGTGGCGGGAGATCGGTCGGCTGTTCGGGCTGTAGCGAGCGCCGCACCGCGTTCTCGGCCGTTCGCCGCGAGGGTCTTCGCGATCGTGCTGATCGTGCTGATCGCAGCGGTCGTCCCGCCGGTGCTCGTCGTCAACGGCTTCCGCGTCCTCTCGACGGAGGCTTTCGTCCGCTTCGAGCTCGGACGGATCCCTCCCGACCTGTACGGCTTCACGGACGACCAGCGAGAGGCGCTCGCCCTCACGGGTCTCCGTTCGATCCGTCCGGGCTCGCAGGGCATCGTGCTTCTCGAACGGGCGACGCTCCCGGACGGCTCGCCGGCGTTCGACGAGCGCGAGCGGACACACATGCGCGATGTGCGACGGCTCCTCGGCGCTGCCCTCCGGCTGCAGCTGATCGTCCTCGTGGCCGTCGCCGTTTTCGCCGTCGCGCTTGCGCCGACGCGTCTCCGTACCGTCGTCCCGACGGGCCTCCTCGCGGGCGCGCTCGCCACGCTCGGGGTCGCCGTCCTCGCGGTGCCGGTGATCCTCCTCGGGTTCGACGACTTCTTCACGCGCTTCCACGAGGTGTTCTTCGCCGGCGACTCGTGGCGGTTCTCGACCGCCGACACGTTGATCCGGCTCTATCCCGAGCAGTTCTGGGTCGACGTCTCGCGCTTGGCGGCCGCGATCGCGGTCGGGCAGGCGATCGTGCTCGCGTCGCTCGCATGGTGGTGGCGACGGGCGGCCGGGCGGCGCTCGTCGTGATCGACCTCGGCCGCCGCAACGGCGGCGTGCTGCGCGTCGGCCACCGCGGCGCGGCGAGCCTTGCTCCTGAGAACACCCTGCGCTCCTTCCGCTACGCGGTCGCGCACGGGGTCGACCTCGTCGAGTTCGACGTGCTCGATCTGCCGGCCGGACCGCTCGTGCTCGCACATTCCGATCGCCTCGAGGAGGTCAGCCACGGCGTAGCGAGCGGCTCCGTCCGGGGAAGGTCGCTCGCCGAGCTCCGTCAGGTTGCGCCCGACTTACCGACGCTCGACGAGGCACTCGAGTTCTTCGTGTCGGAGGCGCCCGAGGTCGGGCTGCACGTGGACCTCAAGCTCACCACGCGCCTCGACGAGCTCGCCGCCTCGCTTCGGCGACACGGCGTCGAGCACCGGACGGTCGTCTCCTCGTTCCACGTCCCGAGCCTGCGCGCCGTGTCGCGCGAGGCGCCGACCGTGCGCATCGGCTTCACCTACCCGGAGGACCGCTACGGCGTCTCGCAGCGCCCGCTGCTCAGGCCGGTGCTGCGGGCCGGGCTCGTCTCCCTGCGTGCCGCTGCGCCGCGCTTCCTGCCGCGGCTGATCCGGCGTGCGGGCGCGAGTGCGCTCATGCTCCAGCACGCGCTCGTGACACCCCGCTCGGTCGCATCTGCCCACGCGCTCGGCGCGCCGGTGCTCGCCTGGACGGTCGACGAGCCGGCGGACCTCGCCCGGGTGCTGGAGGCAGGGGTGGACGGCGTGATCACGAACGATCCGAGGATCTTCGCCGCGATCGGCACATAACAGATCGTTCACCTTCGTCGACCAGCCGCCTGGATACACTCAGCCCCGATGCGCCGTCTGGCAACGCTCGCGATTCTTCCCTGCTCACTCGTGCTTTTCGCGCTCGCGCCGATCGCCGCAGCCGACGAGACGACGCCGCCGACCACCACGGCGCCGCCTCCGTCGACGAGCACCGAGCCGCCGACCACGACGCTTCCTCCGGTGGTCGGGCCAAAGCTCATCCAGCCCGGTGTCACCATCGGCGGCGTTCTGGTCGGAGGGTTGACGAGGAGCGAGGCGCGCGAGCTCGTCGAGGAGCGGTTCGACAAGCCGATCACGCTCGTCGCACCTGGCCGAAAGCTGCGTGTGACGCCCGAGGAGCTGGGAGCCGCCGCCTGGGTGAGCAAGGCCGTCAAGACTGCGGTGCGCGTGAGACGCGAGGGCTTCCAGGTTCCGCTACGTGTCGACGTCGCGAACACGAAGCTGACGCAGTTCCTGTCGAAGCTCGGCAAGCAGACGGATCGCGAGCCCGTCGATGCGAGCCTCACACTGCGGCACTTCGCCCCTGTCGCGCATCCGTCGTCGCCGGGACGGCGCCTGATGCAGGTCGTCGCGGCCCAGAAGCTGGCTCTCGCGATCCGCAAGCACGAGCGGTCGTTCGAACTGCCGTACCAGGAGCTCGAGCCGGAGGTCACGGAGCAGGATCTGGGCAAGGCGATCGTGATCAAGCGCGGCTCGAACCAGCTCCTCTTCTACCACGGTGACACCCTCAAGCGGACCTTCCGCGTCGCGACTGGACAGTCGTCGTATCCGACGCCGCTCGGCTCGTACGAGATCGTGACGATGCAGCGGAACCCCTGGTGGTATCCGCCGGAGGGGTCCTCGTGGGCGGAGGGCGCGAAGCCGATCCCGCCCGGGCCCGGCAACCCGCTGGGAACCCGCTGGATGGGGATCTCGGCCCCGTACGTGGGGATCCACGGAACACCCGACGCGGCTTCGATCGGCTACTCCGCGTCGCACGGGTGCATCCGCATGCTGATCCCGCAGGTCGAGTGGCTGTTCCAGCGGGTCGACGTGGGGACGCCGGTGTTCATCGTGGCGGCGTGACCGCCGACGGACGGCAGAGCTCGATCCAGCGCGTCGCGCAGGTCATCGCCCTCGTCGGCGTCGCGGCCCTGCTCGGCCTGCTGATCTGGCGCGTCGCCTTCAAGGACACGACCGGAGCGGCGGACGAGCTGGCCCAGGGCAAGCTCGTCCACGCGCCGGCCTTCACGCTCGACCGTCTCGACCGCGACGGCCGGCTTGCGCTCTCGGACATGCGGGGGAAGGCGGTCGTGGTCAACTTCTGGGCGTCGTGGTGCATCCCGTGCCGCGACGAGGCGCCGGTGCTGCAGAAGACCTACGAGCGCTACCGTGACCAGGGGCTCGTGGTGCTCGGCGTCGACGTCAACGACTTCAAGGCGGACGCACGCCGCTTCATGAAGCGGTACGGCGTCACGTACCCGGTCGCCTACGACGGGAAGGGGTCGACGGTCGGGAAGTGGGGTGTGCGCGGGTTCCCGGAGACCTTCTTCGTCGACCGCGCCGGGATGCTCGTCGGCGAGCGGATCGAGGGCGCGGTCGACATCGAGCGGAACCGCGCGACGTTCGAGCGCGGCGTCGCGCTCGCGCTCGGCGACGCGCCGTAGTGCCATGAGAGCGGGGCTCCTCGTCGCTGTCGTCGTCGCATTTCTCGCCGCTGCAGGGTCGGCCGGGGGGGCGCCGAGCCCCTCGGATCTCGAGGCCGAGCTCGTCTGCCCGACCTGCAAGACGACCCTCGACCAGTCCGACGCGCCGATCGCCCGACGGATGAAGCAGATCATCCGCACCCGGCTGTCCGATGGTGCGACGGAGAAGCAGATCAAGGCTGAGCTCGTCGCGCAGTTCGGGCCCGGTGTGGTCGCTGAGCCGCCGAAGTCCGGCTTCGATCTCCTCGCGTGGCTCGTCCCGCTCGGCATCCTCGCCGCCGGCGCCCTCGGGGTCGGGGCGATCGCGTGGGGCTGGAGCCGTCGCCGGGGCGACGAGCCGCCCGACGAGCCGCTCGACCCGGCGGTGGAGCGGAGGCTCGATGCGGAGCTCGAGCGCTACGACGGATGAGCGTTCGACCGAAGGTTGGCAGGTGAGCGTCGGCCAGATCCCGGTCGCGCTGCTGGCGGGCTTCCTCTCGTTCCTCGCCCCGTGCGTGTTGCCGCTCGTCCCGGGCTACCTCTCGGCGGTCTCGGCGGTCGAGGCCGACGAGCTCGGCCGTCCGGGGACCGCGAGGCGGGTCGTCGTCTCGAGCGTCCCGTTCGTCCTCGGCTTCACCGCGTTCTTCGTCCTGCTCGGCGTCGGCGCCTCGCTGCTCGGCGGCAGCCTTTTCCGCGACCAGTTCCTGCTCGAGCAGGTCGCGGGCTTCGTGCTCGTCGTCTTCGGGCTCGCCTTCATGGGCCTCCTGCCGTGGCCCGAGCGGCTCGTCGGCGCGGGCCTCGTCCAGGGAGCCCGGTCTCGCGGGTCGCGCGTCCTCCTCGGTGGAGCCTTCGCGGTGTGCGCCGCCCCGTGCATCGGGCCGGTTCTCGCGGCGATCCTCGTCCTCGCAGGCTCCTCCGACACGGCGCTCGAGGGCGCACTCCTGCTCGCGGTCTACTCGCTGGGGCTCGCGATCCCGTTCGTCCTGGTCGGCGCGGCGTTCACGCGGATGATGGGAGCGTTCCGCTGGCTGCGCGACCACTACCGCGCGATCCAGTTCGCCGGGGGCCTCGTCATGGTCGCCCTCGGCCTGCTCCTCTTCTTCGGCCGCTTCTACGTCCTGCGGATCTACGTGAACCGGGCGCTGGAATGGTTCGGCCTCGAGCCGGTGTTCTGAGCCGCTAGATCCGCACCGGAAGCAGGTCGAGCAGGCCCTCGGCCACGCGGGCGGAGGCAGCCTCGACCTGACCGAGCACCGCAGCCACGTCGACGTGCCGGTGGCGCGGCGCGTAGGGGCCAAGCCGGCGTGCGGCCTTCTCGAGCTGACGCTCGGCGCCCGGCCGGTTGCCGCGCGACGCGTGGTGCCACGCGACCGTGACGTGCACGAGGCCCTGGAGGAAGTCCCGCTCGGGCGCCGGCGCCCCGCGCCACTCGTCCTCGAGCGCCTCGTGCGCGTCGAACCAGCGCTCGGCGCGCATCAGCTCGAGCCCGCGCTCGAGGCTCACGCGACAGGTACGCGAGGTGCTAGAACGGGGGCCATGGCGACGATCCTGCTCGTGGGGGTCGACCTCATGGTCCGGTCTCGGCTGGACGGCTTGCTCGCGGGGCACCGCCTCGTCACCAGCGACAGCGCCGATCCACCCGATCTCGTGATCTGCGACATCGCCCGGGTCGACGCGGAGGAGGTGGCAGACGCCTGGCCGGAGACTCCGATCCTCGGCTTCACCAACCACACGGACACCGTCGGTTTGCAGCGCGCGCACACCGCGGGCTTCGACCAGGTGATCGTCAAGTCGGCGCTCGTCGAGCGCGCGAGGCAGGTCGTCGAGGAGCTGGTCGGCGTCGACGCTTGACGGGAACCGCCGCGCGACGGCGTTGGTAGGCTCGCCGTACCGATGACGTACATCATCGCCGAGCCCTGCATCGACATCAAAGACCGGTCCTGTGTGGACGTCTGTCCTGTCGACTGCATCCACGAGTTCGAGCGGATGCTGATCATCGACCCCGAAGAGTGCATCGACTGCGGCGCGTGCGAGCCCGAATGCCCGGTCGAGGCGATCTTCCCCGAGGACGCGCTGCCCGACAAGTGGGAGCCGTTCGTGAAGATCAACTACGCGTT
Source organism: Gaiella sp. (assembly GCA_036265415.1). Taxonomy (GTDB): domain Bacteria; phylum Actinomycetota; class Thermoleophilia; order Gaiellales; family Gaiellaceae; genus Gaiella. The sequence continues at coordinate 17,447 of DATAPC010000024.1, read as the reverse complement.
CCCCGACGGCGCCGCGGCCGTCGACCCGCTCGTGCAAGCCTACGCCGTCGAGCACAACGTCCAGAACGAGCCGATCGAGTAGCTCGGCGCCGCCGGCGCCGCCTGCGCAGGTCGGGGATCAGGCGGCCCGATTCCGCTCCTGCGGAATCGGGCTTCGCGAGGCCGATCTTCGCGAGGCTGATCCAAGTGGTGGTGCGGTCCGGCCGTGGCTGCGTTCGCGGTCGCATTCGTGCGGGAGGTCGTTGCGACCGCGACAGCGGGCTTCGCAAGGCTGATCACAGCCGCGCCGCGGACGGCGGCGCCAGGAGGCGGATCGTCGTCAGGGAGCCGGCGCGGCCGGCCTCGAACGTCCCGTTGAGCTCCGCAGCCCGCTCCGCGAGGCCGTCGATCACGGCCTGGCGGCGCTCGGGAGCGGCGTCGTCCGAGACGACGAGCTCGACGCCGCCCGACGGGGTTCGCTCGAGCGAGATCGAGACGGTGGACGGCGGCCCGCGCCGCACCGCCTGGTCGAGCGCCTCGCGGATCACCTGGAAGAGGCTCGAGCGGGCGCCCTCACCGAGCTCCTCGTCGTCGATCGCGATCGTCACGGAGGCACCGCGACGGCCGACCGTCCGGTTCGCGAGCTCGCGGACCGCCGCGGCGAGGCCGACCTCGTCGAGCATGACGGGCTCGAGGCCCGCGACGATGCCGCGCAGCTCCTCGGCGGCCTCGCGCGCGACCGTGAGCGCCCTCGCGGCGATGCGGCGGCCGGAGTCGACGTCGCTCGCCTCGAGCGCCGCAACCGCTGCGTCGAGCATCTGTGAGAGCGCCGCCACGTGCTGCACGGGGCCGTCGTGGAGCTGCTCGGCGATCCGGCGCCGCTCCGCCCGCTCGGCGAGCAGGCGCTCGGCGACGACGTGCTCGTCGCTCAATCGATCATCGCCTCGCGCAGCGCGATGGCGACCGCCTGTGTGCGGGTCTCCGCCTCGAGCTTCGCGAGGATGTGGCGCACGTGGCTCTTCACCGTCTCCTGCGAGATGAAGAGCTGCTGCGCGACGTCCGCGTTCGACATCCCGTCGGCGAGCAGCTGGAGGATCTCGCGCTCGCGCTGCGTCAGGATCTCCTGCCCGTCCTTCCCGGTGGCGAGCGACGGGATGAGCGCCGGGTCGACGAAGGTCTCGCCCGCCGCGACCTTCTCGATCGCCTTGAGCAAGGTCTCGTGCGGCGTCTCCTTGAGGACGTAGCCGCGGGCGCCCGACTCGAGGCCGCGCTGGAGCAACGCGCGTTCGCTGTAGGCCGTGAAGACGAGGACGCTCGTGTCCGGGACGCGCGAGACGATCTCCTCCGTCGCCTCGATCCCGTCCATCTGCGGCATGCGGAGGTCCATGATCACGACGTCAGGGCGTCGACGCTCCGCGAGAGCGATCGCCGTCTCGCCGTCGGGCGCCTCGCCGACGACACGGATGTGCGCCGAGCGGAGCAGCGCAAGGCGCAGCCCTTCCCGGACGACCTCGTGGTCGTCGGCGATCAGAACCGTGATCTCGTTGTTCTCCGCCACGGACCCGGATTCTACGAACAGCGTGAGACGCCTTCCCGTCACACGGCGAGCCGCAGCTGCTCGGGCTCCGGCTCCGGGGCGATCGGAGGCCGTCTCGGCGCCCACGCGGCGCGCGCGAGCGCTCGCACCTGCCCACGCACGGGCTCGACCTCGGCAGCGGGGAGGTATGCGCGTCCGTCGTAGAGCCGCTCGTAGTGGGGCAGCAGCTCGGGCCAATCGCGGGCGAGCGCCTCGAGGAAGTGCTCGCGGGTTCCCGGACGGAGATAGAGGACGTTCGCCCAGATCCCGGTGGCTCCCGCGGCGCGGGCTTCCCGCACGACGTCTGCGAGCAGCGTAGGGTCGTCCGACAGGCCCGGGAGGATCGGGGCGAGCGCGACGCCCGTGTCGATTCCCGCCTCGGTGAGGACCTGCACCGTCTCGAGCCGTCTCCAGGGCGGCGCCGTTCCCGGCTCCGTCGCGCGCCAGATCCGCTCGTCGAGCGTCGGTACCGAGAAGCTGACGTGGACCTTCGCCCGGCGGGCGGCCTCGACGAGCACGTCGACGTCGCGCCGGATCATCGGCCCGCGCGTGATCAGCGAGAACGGCGTCCGCGCCGCCCCGAGCTCGCGGATGCATGCGCGCGTCAGCCGGTAGCGGCCCTCGGCGGGCTGGTAGGGGTCGGTCGCCGCGCCGACCGCGACGCTCTCACGCTGCCACGACGGGCGCGAGAGCTCGCGCCGGAGCACCTCGGCGACGTTGACCTTGACCCGGATCGAGCGCCCGTAGCGGTCGTCCGCGGGGCGGTCGGCGCGAGCCTCGAACGCCCGGACGTAGCAGAAGGTGCAGCGATGCGCACAGCCCGTGTACGGGTTGAGCGACCAGTCGAACGGCATGCCCTTGACGCGGTTCAGCGCGCTCCGGCACGGCTCCTCGCGGTACTCGACCCGCATGCCACATCATAGAACATACGTTCGACGCCCGTCAAAGTGGCGATCTCAGGGTCAGGCTTCGGCGGTGACGACCATCCCCGCCCCGACCGTCTCGTTCGTGGCCTCGTCGACGAGGATGAACGCGCCTGTCGCACGGTTCACCACGTACGGATCGACGAGCAGCGGGCCGGCCAGCCGTAGACGGACGCGGGCGAGGTCGTTGAGCGCCAGTCCGTCGGCGGCCGACCCCTCGAGCGTGTCGATATCGAGAACCGCCACGACCTCGTCCAGGATCGCGCGCGTCCAGCGCGTTGTGTGCTTGAGCGCCAGTCGGGCGCCGACCGGTACCGGGCGCTCACTCATCCAGCAAACGTATGCCTCCAGCTCCCGTGCCGCCACGGGGGGGTCTGCCGGGTCGCAGAGCATGTCCCCGCGTGCGACGTCGATCTCGTCGGATAGCCGGACGACGACGGACTGGCCCTGAACGGCGACGTCGAGCGGCCCGTCGTGCGTCTCGACCGCGGCCACCGTCGTCCGCAGTCCCGACGGCAGCACGACGATCTCGTCGCCTACCCGCCATTCGCCGCCGGCGACCTGGCCGGCGTAGCCACGATAGTCGTGGTGCTCGTCCGACATCGGCCGAATCACCCACTGGACGGGGAAGCGGCGGTGGGAGGCGTCGCGGTCGGCGGCGATCTCGATCGTCTCGAGCGACTCCAGGAACGTCGGTCCCTGCCACCACGGCATGCGACCGGAGGGGGCCACCACGTTGTCCCCGGAGAGAGCCGCGATCGGGATCGTCGTCGAGTCCTGCAGGTCCAGGCGCTCGGTCAGGGCGCGCAGGTCTGCCTCGATGGCGCGGAAGCGGCCCTCGTCGAACTCGACGAGATCCATCTTGTTGACGGCGAAGACGACGTGCGGGATCCCGAGCATCGACGCGATGTACGTGTGACGCTGTGTCTGCTCGATCACGCCCTTGCGCGCGTCGAGGAGGACGACGGCGACGTCGGCGGTCGACGCGCCGGTGACCATGTTCCGCGTGTACTGGACGTGACCGGGTGCATCGGCGAGCTGGAAGCGCCGCGACGGCGTCACGAAGGAGCGGTAGGCGACGTCGATCGTGATGCCCTGCTCACGCTCGGCCCGCAGGCCGTCGGTGAGCAGCGCGAGGTTGACGTAGCCGTCGCCGCGGCGCTCGCTCGTCTCCTCGACGTGCTCGAGCTGATCGGACATCACCTGCTTCGTGTCGTAGAGGAGGCGTCCGATCAGCGTCGACTTGCCGTCGTCGACCGACCCGCACGTGACGAGCCGCAGGAGCTCGGTCGACGGAGCGGTGCCGTCCAGGGCGACCGCACCCCTAGAAGTAGCCGACACGCTTCCGGTCCTCCATCGCCGCCTCACTCACCTTGTCGTCGGCCCGGGTCTCGCCCCGCTCGGTGACGCGCGTGGCGGCGATCTCGCGCACGACCTCGTCGATCGTCCGGGCGGTGGAGCGCACGCCGCCGGTGCAGCTCATGTCGCCGACGGTGCGGAACCGCACGTCTTCCGCGAACGTCTCCTCGTGCGGATAGCGCTCGACGAAGTCCGAGGCCGCGTAGAGCATCCCGTCGCGCTCGAAGACCTCGCGCCGGTGCGAGAAGTAGATCGCCGGCAGCTCGAGCCCCTCGCGCGCAACGTACTGCCAGACGTCGAGCTCGGTCCAGTTGGAGATCGGGAAGACGCGCACCTGCTCGCCCTTGCGGATCCGGCCGTTGTAGAGGTTCCAGAGCTCCGGTCGCTGCGCGCGCGGGTTCCACTGGCCGAAGTCGTCGCGGAACGAGAAGATCCGCTCCTTCGCGCGCGAGCGCTCCTCGTCGCGGCGCGCGCCCCCGATCGCCGCGTCGAAGCCGTGCTCGGCCATCGCGTCGAGGAGTGTCGTCGTCTGCAGCTGGTTGCGCGACGCGCGCGGGCCGGTCTGCTCGACGACCCGGCCCGTGTCGATCGACTCCTGCACGGAGGCGATCACGAGGCGCTCGCCGAGCTCGGCCACGCGCCGGTCGCGGAACTCGATCGCCTCGGGGAAGTTGTGGCCCGTGTCGACGTGCATCAGCGGGAACGGGAAGCGGCCGGGCCGGAACGCCTTCTCGGCGAGGCGCAGGAGCACGATCGAGTCCTTGCCGCCGGAGAAGAGCAGCACGGGCCGCTCGAGCTCCGCGGCGACCTCGCGCATGATGTGGATCGCCTCCGACTCGAGCGTGTCGAGGTGCGAGAGGCGGACGATGGGGTCGGTCGTGGTCACGTGCGTCTCGGGCTGGTGTCCTCAGGCGTGGAGGCCGCACTCCGTCTTGCCCGACCCGACCCACCGGCCCTCGCGGCCCGTGCCGGGCGTCGTGCAGTGTGTGCAGCCGATCGAAGCGTATCCGCGCTCGTGGAGCGGGTTGACGGGAAGGTCGCGCTCGCGCACGTACGCCCACACGTCGTCGTCCGTCCAGTCGGCGAGCGGGCTCGCCTTCCAGAGCTCGTGCCGCTCGTCCCAGCCGAGCTTCGGGGTGCCGGCCCGGCTCGGAGCCTGGTCGCGGCGGACGCCCGTGATCCAGCCGTCGAGGCGCGAGAGCGCCGCGCCGAGGGGGCCGATCTTGCGGATCGAGCAGCAGAGGTCCGGGTTCCGCTCCCACAGCGCCTCGCCGTGGATCGCCGTCTGGCGGCCGAGCGACGGGCCCTCGAAGACCTCGATCTCGATTCCGTAGCGTTGCTCGATCCGACGCCAGAGGGCGTAGGTCTCGGGGAACAGGACGTGGGTGTCGAGCGCAAAGACACGGGCGTCGGGTTGCCGCTCGAGGAGCATGTCGAGCAGGACGCTCTCCTCCTTCTGGAAGGAGCACGCGAGCGCGACGCGCGGGTGGAGGCGGTCGAGGACGGCCTCGACGACCTCGTGCGCCGCAAGGGCCTCGACGTCGGTCTCGCCGACGAGCTCTGCGACGGTCGGCTCCATCGCGCGAACGGTACCACTCATCACGGATCCTTATCCGCTGCATTAGCGAAACTAGTCCGTGTGGCGAGACGTAGGGTTGCGGGATGGACGAGCTCGCGGGCGGCATCCGGCGCGTCACGCTTCCGCTGCCGACGCGGCCGGGACACGTGCACTCGTACCTCCTGCCGGGCGACGAGGGCTGGACGGTCGTCGACACGGGACTCGGGCTCCCCGACGCGCGGGAGCGGTGGGCCGGAGAGCTCGAGGGGCTGCCCGGCCGCGTCCGCCGGGTCGTCGTCACGCACTTCCACCCCGACCACGTCGGCGCGGCCCGTGATCTGTCGGAGCTCACCGGAGCGCCCGTCCTCCAGGGGCGCGTGGACTACGAGCAGTGTGCGCTCGTGTGGGGAGGCACGGACTGGGCGCCGGTCCTCGTCGACTGGTTCCGGCGCCACGGCGTGCCCGAGCACGTCGTCTCGGAACTGATCGAGCAGGGCTCGTTGTACCGGCCGTTCATCCGCTACCAGCCCGATCCCGAGCTCCTCGACCCGGGGGACGAGATCGACGGGTGGCGCATCGTGGCGGCTCCGGGTCATGCCGACGGCCAGCTGATGCTGCTGCGCGACGGAATCCTCGTCGCCGCCGACCACGTGCTCGATCCGATCTCGCCGACCGTCGGTCTCTGGCCGCGCAGCAGGCCCGACCCGCTCGCCGACTACGTGCGCGCGCTCGGCGCCGTCGTCGAGCTCGGTCCCACGATCGCCCTGCCGGGACACGGGGAGCCGATCCGCGATCCGGTCGGGCGCGCTCGCCAGCTGATCGCGCACCACGAGCAGCGGCTCGAGGCCACGGCGGCGACGCTCGGGGAGGAGCCCCTGAGCGGATACGACGTCTCGTTCCCGCTCTTCGGCGAGGACCTGAAGCCGGCGGCGAGGCGATTCGCGGTCGCAGAGACGCTCTCGCACCTCGAGCGGCTGGTGGCGGAAGGGGGTGCTCGGCGCATCGAGGCCGACGGGGGCGTTACCTATACTTCGACGCCGTAGTGGACGACGAGTTGCCTCCGAGTACCCGCGCCCCTGAGGGGGCGCCCGTACCCGCCTCTCCGGCATCCCCTGTCAGCGCGACCGCCCGGACGGCCCGGCGATGACGGTCGCCGTCGAGCTCCTCGCCGTCGTCCTGCTGATCCTCCTGAACGGGTTCTTCGTCGCGGGCGAGTACGCGCTCGTGACCGTGCGGCGGACGCGGATGAAGGAGCTCGCCGACGCGGGCAGCCGCACGGCGCGCTCAGTCGTCAAGATCACCAGCGACCCGCCGCACTTCATCGCGGCGATGCAGCTCGGCGTGACCCTGACCTCACTGGCCATCGGGGCCCTGGGCGAGCGGGTGCTGTCCGAGGTGTTCGACCAGTGGCTGGCCACGATTCTCGCGGTGCTGCTCGCCTTCCTCGTCATCACGTTCCTCCACGTGGTGGTGGGCGAGCTCGTCCCCAAGGGGATCGCGCTCAGCTACTCGGAGCGCATCGCGCTCGCCGTCTCGGCGCCCGTCCGCCTCTTCTTCTTCGTCTTCAAGCCGCTGATCTGGGTGCTCCAGCGGTCGAGCGAGGTCGCGCAGCGCGCGATCGGCATCGACCCGCGGTTCGGCGAGGGCGACGCCCATTCGGAGGCCGAGCTGAAGATGCTGCTCGAGGTGTCGACGGAGCACGGGGAGATCGAGCGCGACGAGCGCGAGATGCTCTACAAGGTCTTCGACTTCGCCGAGAAGGAGGCGGCGGACGTGATGGTTCCCCGGCCGGACGTGGCCGGGCTGTCGATCGACCTCGCCCCCGAGCAGGCGATGGCGGCGATGCTCGAGGCCCCGTACACCCGCTACCCCGTGTACCGCGAGACGCTGGACGAGATCGTCGGGATCCTCCACGTCCGCGACCTCGTCGCCTCTCTCCACAACGGCTCGGGCGGGTCCGCCCCGTTGGCGGATCTCCTGCGCCCGCCGTACGTCGTCCCGGAGACGAAGGATCTCGGCGCGCTGCTCGCCGACTTCAGGCGCACGAGCCAGCATTTCGCGGTCGTCGTCGACGAGTACGGGGCGACCGCCGGGATCGTGACGCTCGAGGACCTGCTCGAGGAGATCGTCGGCGACATCGAGGACGAGTTCGACCTGCCCAACGAGTCGGTCGAGCGGCTGAACGAGACGACCGTCCGCATCGACGGCTCGTTCACGATCGACGACTTCAACGAGGAGTTCGGGACGGCGCTCGACTCGGAGGACTTCCACACCGTGGCCGGATACGTCTTCGGGCATCTCGGACGGGCCGCCGAGGTGGGTGACGAGGTGGTCGAGGGCCGCGTTCGCTTCCTGGTGCTCGAGACGAGCGGCTCGCGCATCCAGCGCCTCGAGGTCGAGTTCCTCCCGGCGCCCGTCGGGGCGGACGACACGCCGGAAGCCGCGTAGCAGGCGCGACCCGTGCGACGCGCTCACGCGACGCGCTGCTCGCGCGGCTTCCGGTAGCGCGAGGATCGGCCTGTGGACTCGCCGCTCCGACACCGCGATTTCGCGCTCTACGTCGCTGCGACGGTGGCGACGGCGTTCGCGATCGAGATGTCGTTCGTGGCGATCGGGTGGCAGGTCTACGGGATCCACGGCAACCCACTCGACCTCGGGATCGTCGGCCTCGCGATGTTCCTGCCGCTGCCGTTGCTCGCCCTGCCGGCCGGGCACTTCGCCGACCGGCACCCCCGCCGGACGGTGCTCGCACTCGCCACGGGCCTCGATGCGCTCGTCGCGGTCGGCCTTCTGCTCGTGACGCGCAACGGCGCCGACGCGACGTGGCCCTTCTTCGCGCTCGCGTTCGGGACGGGAGTCGCGTCGGCCGTCGGCGCGCCGGCCGGGCGGGCGATGACGCCGTCGCTCGTCCCCCAGGAGATCCTGGTGAAGGCCTTTGCGCAGCGGTCTGTCGCGTTCCAGCTCTCCGTGATCGTCGGTCCGGCCCTCGGCGGTCTGCTGTTCGCGATCGACCCGCAGCTCGTCTACGCGGCCGCCGCCGGGTTCTCGCTCCTCGCGCTCGGGGCGATCCTCGCGCTCCGGGCGGGTCGGGAGGGCGCGGGGGCCGGATCGCCCGACCTGGCGAGCGTCCTCGGCGGCGTCCGGCTCGTGCGGCGGACGCCGGTCCTGCTCGGCGCGATCTCGCTCGACCTCTTCGCGGTGCTCTTCGGCGGCGCGGTCGCGCTGTTGCCGATCTTCGCCAAGGACGTGCTCGAGGTCGGCCCCGCCGGGCTGGGAGTGCTGCGGGCGGCACCCGCCGTCGGGGCGCTCGCGGCGGCGCTCGTGATGTCGCGCCGCCCGGTCCGGCGACGCGCGGGGCGAACGCTCCTGACCGTCGTCGCGCTCTACGGGGCGACGATCGTCGTCTTCGGGCTGTCGCAGACGATGTGGCTCTCGTTGCTCGCCCTCGCCGCCGGCGGGTCGATGGACATGGTCAGCGTCGTCCTGCGGCAGACGATCCTGCCGCTCGTGACGCCCGACGAGCTGCGCGGCCGCGTGACGGCGGTCGAGATGGTCTTCATCAGCGCCTCGAACGAGCTCGGCGCCTTCGAGTCCGGGGTCGCCGCGGCCCTGATCGGGGCCGTGCCCGCCGTGCTCGTCGGCGGTGTCCTGACGATCGGGGTCGCGCTGACCTGGCGGCGGCTCTTCCCCGGGCTTCTCGAGGTCGACCGGCTCGACGAGCTGCGTCCCGTGGAGGCGGTCGCGTCCTGAACGGACATCTCGACTGTGCGCTAGGCGAATGGCACCATCATGCGGTGGAGTGGGCTCCGGCGGTCACGGTCATCGGCGCTATGACGGCCGTGATCGGGCTGCAGACGTTCTGCATCGCGCGGGCGCTCGATGACCTGCGAGACGGGCTGTACCGCGGTTTCGACCGTCTCGAGGCGCGGATCGACCGGCTCGAGGGGCGGGAACCGCCCAGCCTGCGCCGCGTCTGATTCGCCGCGACGGCTCAGCGACGCGCGGTTGCGAGCAACTCGGCCCCGTTCACGCCGCGGATCGACGCGTCGAGCAGTTCGACCGGGTGCAGGGCCGGCAGAGGATTGCGTGCCCGACCGAGCGCCTGGGCGACCTGGACGAGACAGCCGGGATTGGCGCTCGCGTAGGCGTCCGGCTCGGTGGCGAGCACGTGTCCCGCCTTGCGGTCGCCGAGCTCCCGCGCGGCGTCGGGCTGGACGACGTTGTAGATACCGGCCGAGCCGCAGCAGAGGTCCTGCTCGGCGGGCTCGACGACGCGGAGGCCGGGGATCCGCTCGAGCACGGGCAGCCAGGCCGCCGGGAGCCGTTGCGCGTGCCGCAGGTGGCACGAGTCCTGGTAGGCGAGGGTCAGCTCGAGCGGGTGGAGCGCCGGGAGCTCCGCTTCCGAGAGAGCCTCCGTGACGTCGACCGCCGCGACGCCGTGCTCCTTCAGGTGCGAGCCGCAGCCCGACGCGTTGACGACGATCGTCTCGGTGCCGGCGAAGCTGCGACGGAGCCGGTCGGTGAACCGCTCGGACTCGCTCGCGCGGCCCGCGTGGGCCGAGAGCGCGCCGCAGCAGCCCTGCGCCGGAGCGACCACCTCGTGACCCGCCGCGGCCAGGACCCGTGCCGTCGCAGCATTGACCTCGCCGAAGACGACTGACTGGACGCAGCCGGTGAGCAGACCGAGGCGGCGTCCGCCTCTTTCCGACTCGGCGGCGGGAGTCACCGCGGCCGGCTGCTCGCGCGAGCGCCAACGGGGTGCGAGGTCGAGCATCGGCCGTGCCCAGCGCGGGGCGGGCAGCACGCGGCCGAGAGGAGCCAGCCGCAGCGCCCAGCGCATCCTCCGCGGGTACGGAAGGGTCGCGAAGAGCAGCCGCCGCTGGAGCCGCTCCGCCCTCGGCCTCTCGTGTGCCGTCTCGACGACGCGCCGCGTCTCCTCGATCAGGCGGTCGTAGCGGACGCCCGACGGGCAGCTCGTGACGCACGCCATGCAGCCGAGGCAGCGGTCGAAGTGCTCGACGACGGTCGCGTTGAGCGTGAGCGTGCCCTTGGCGGTCTTCTCCATCAGCTGGATCCGTCCGCGGGGAGAGTCCATCTCCTCGCTCCAGAGGACGTACGTCGGGCACGACGGAAGGCAGAACCCGCAGTGGACGCAGGCGCTGGTCAGCTCCTCGATCACGAGAGGACACCGGCGGGGTCGAGCTGCTCCGCGAGCCGGCGGTGCACCCGGCGCGCCGCGGCCGACGGCACGCCGCCGACGCGGTGCGGCACGTAGGCGATCCCCGCCGCCGGCCGCACGACCGCCTCGCCGAGCGTCGAGAGGACGTTTTCGAGGTCGGCCGGGGAGAAGCGCACGCGGCCGAGCGACCGGCCCTGGCGCTCGCGGGCCTCGTCCCAGACGCCCGGGTCGGCAACCGTGCCGCCGACGAGCTCGCGGGCCGCGTCGAGCTGCGCAGCGACCGCCCGCTCGCGGCCCTCGAAGAGGACCGCGACGCGTCCCGGATGGAGGACGTCGAGCGCGCTCGGGTCGAGCTGCGACCGTCGCAGCGCGTCGACGATCCCCGCAGGATCGTCGGTTGCGACGACGAGGGTTCCGGATGACGTGGGCATGGGGTGGAGGCGCAGGGACACGCGGGCGATGAGCGCGAGGCGGCCCTCCGAGCCGCAGACCAGCTTGCCGAGGTCGTAGCCGGCGACGTTCTTCACGACCTTCCCGCCGGAGCTCGCGACCGTCCCGTCCCCGAGGACGAGCGTCACGCCGAGCACGAGGTCGCGGGGCGTGCCGAAGCGGTGCGAGAGCGGTCCCGAGAGCCGCCCGGCGAGGCACCCCCCGACGGTCGGGTCGCCCGGCGGGTCGAGCGAGAGCCGCTGGCCGGCGCGCGCCAGGACCTCGCGGAGCGCCGACAGGCGGATTCCCGCCTCGACCGTGCAGGTCAGGTCGCCCGCCTCGTGCTCGAGCACGCGGTCGAGCGCGTCGGTCGAGAGGTCCGCGCCGATCCGGATCCGCCTGCCGGCCGCGGCGGCCTCGGCGAGCAGGCCCGCGGCCTCGTCCACGGTCGCGGGTCGCATCAGAACCGCTCCGCGAGGCCGAGCCGCTCGAGCGGGTGCATCCGGTACGGCCCCGGCACCTCTCCGCAGAGCCTCGGCGTCGGGATTACCTTGCCGGGATTCGCGATCCCGCTCGGGTCGAACGCCCGGCGGACGCGCTCGAACGCCTCGAGGTCCCGCTCGGAGAACATCGACGGCATCGCGCACGCCTTGTCGACGCCGATCCCGTGCTCCCCTGTGAGCGAGCCGCCGGCCGCGACGCACGCCGCGAGGATCTCGTCGGCAAGGCCCTTCGCGCGCTCGTACTCCCCCGCGATCGCACCGTCGTAGAGGACGAGCGGGTGGAGGTTCCCGTCGCCCGCGTGGAACACGTTGCCGACGCGGAGGCCGTGCTCCTCCGACAGCTCGTCGATCCGCCGCAGCACGCTCGGCAGCTTCGTCCGCGGGACGACCCCGTCCTGGACGTAGTAGTCGGGCGAGACCCGTCCCATCGCGGCGAACGCTCCCTTGCGTCCCGTCCAGAGGAGCGCGCGCTCCCCTGCATCGCGTGCCGTGCGGATCTCGAACGCGCCGGCCGAGCGGCAGATCGCATCGACCTCCGCGACGTCCTCCTCGACCTGCGCCGTCGGCCCGTCGAGCTCGACGAGGAGCACGGAGCCCGCGCCGTCGGGGTACCCCGGTCGGAACGCTTCCTCCGCTGCAGCGATGGTGAATCGGTCCATGATCTCCATCGCCGCGGGCAGGATCCCCGCCGCGACGATCTGCGAGACGGCGTCCCCCGCGGCCTCGACGGTCGTGAAGGCGGCGAGCTGGGTGACGACCGCCTCCGGCTGCCGCACGATTCGCAGGGTGACCTCGACCGCGATCCCGAGCGTTCCCTCGGAGCCGACGATCACGCCGAGCAGATCCGGACCGTCGTCGCCGTCGATCGCCTTGCCGCCGAGCTCGAGCAGCTCGCCGTCGGGCAGCACGACCTTCGCGCCCGTGACGTGGTTGACGGTGAAGCCGTGCTTGAGGCAGTGGGCGCCCCCCGAGTTCTCGGCCACGTTGCCGCCGATGGTGCAGACCTGCTGGCTCGACGGGTCCGGAGCGTAGAAGTACCCCTGCGCTGCGACGGCGCGCGTGACATCGAGGTTCGCGACGCCCGGCTCGACGACGACGCGCTCGGCGGCGACGTCGACCTCGAGGATCCGGTTCATGCGGGCGACGGAGACGACGATGCCGTCCGCGACCGGCAGCGCGCCGCCCGAGAGACCGGTGCCCGCGCCTCGCGCGACGAACGGCACACGGTCGCGCGCGCAGAGCCGCAGCGCGCCCTGGACCTCGTCGAGCGATCCCGGAAGGATTACGGCCGCCGGTTGCGCGCGCCATCCCGTGAGGCCGTCGCAGTCGTACGTCGCGAGCCGCTCCGGCTCGGTGAGGAGGTACTCGTCGCCCACCACGGCGCGGACGTCGTCGAGGAACCCGGGCGCGAGGCTCATCGCGGCGATCCTACTCGCGCGGCTCTCGGGGCGTCCGCCAACTATCGATGATCGATGATCGCCGATTCGGTTAGGGTCGTCCCATGACGCTCCCGATTCCGCGACCCGGCAAGATCGTCTGCGTCGGGCTCAACTACAAGGATCACGCCGAGGAGCAGGGTGTCGACCTGCCCGCCGCGCCGCTCTTCTTCGCCAAGTACACGACAGCCCTCATCGGGCCGGGGGAGGCGATCGTCATCCCGCCCGCCGTCACCAAGTGCGACTACGAGGCGGAGCTGGGCGTCGTGCTCGGCGCGACCGTCCGCAACGTCTCGAAGGAGAACGCGCTCGAGGCGGTCGCGGGCTACGTCGTCGCCAACGACGTCTCCGCGCGCGACCTGCAGTTCGCCGACGGCCAGTGGACGCGTGGCAAGTCCCCGGACACGTTCTGCCCGGTCGGCCCGCTCGTTCCGGCGTCGGAGGTGTCCGACCCGCACGCGCTCCCCATCCGGGCGATCCTGAACGGCGAGACGATGCAGGATTCGACGACCGCGAACCTCATCTTCGGGATCGACGAGGTCATCAGCTACGCGTCGCAGACGTCCACGCTCGAGGCCGGCGACCTGATTCTCACCGGTACGCCCGCGGGCGTGGGCGTCTTCCGCAACCCTCAGCGCCTGCTGCAGCCCGGCGACGAGATCACGATCGAGATCGACGGCGTCGGGACGCTGACGAATCCTGTCACGGAAGCTTGACGCGCCCAGCTCGGGTGGCGGATAGTCGTCCCGCCGTCATGAGCGCGATCTCCAGAACCGTGCTCCGCGAGCAGGTGAAGGACGTCCTGCTGCAACGCATCGTCAGCGGCGAGCTGAAGCCCGGCGAGCGGCTCGTCGAGACCCGCATCGCCAGCGAGCTCGGCACGAGCCAGGCGCCCGTGCGGGAGGCGCTGCGCGACCTCGAGCTGCTGCGCATGGTCGAGTCCGAGCCTTTCCGCGGGGCGCGCGTGCGGGCCTTCGGCGACGACGAGCTGATCGAGGTGTATCCGGTGCGCGCCGTGCTCGAGGAGCTCGCGGCGAGAGAGGCGGCGAAGCGCCTCGGCGGCGACGTTTCCGTTCTCGAGCGGGAGGTCGACGAGATGCGCGCCGCGGCGACCCGCGGCGACCTGAACTCGCTCGTCCGTCACGACCTCGCCTTCCACCGTCTCATGGTCGAGGCAGCCGGCAACGCCACGCTCGAGCAGTGCTGGAAGTCGCTCGGCGTGGAGGGCCGGATCACCATCTCGCTCTACGGCACGTACGTCGAGCCGCAGGAGGCGGCGGAGAAGCACGCCCCGATTCTCGAGGCGATCCGCTCCGGGAAGCCCGCGCCGGCCGGCCGCGAGGCTCGCAGGCACGTCGAGGACTTCGCGCGCATCGCACGCCAGCGCGTGAAGACCGCCGGGGCCGCGGCCCGCTGAGGGGCGGTCGCTCCACCGGAGCGGCGCTCGCCGGCCTGTTTCTCGCCGCGCTCACCCTGCGGCCGCAGATCGTCGGCGTCGGTCCGCTGATCGACGACATCCAGGACGACCTCGACGCGTCGCACGCGCTCGTCGGACTGCTCGGGACGATCCCCGTTCTCTGCATGGGCCTGTTCGCGCCGGTCGCCGCCTACCTCTCGGCCCTGCTCGGGACGCGCCGGGCGATGACGATCGGGCTCGCGCTGATCGGGACGTTCGGGATCCTCCGGGCCGTGGCGCCGAGCGCCTGGCTCGTGGTGCTCCTGACGTGGGGCGTCGGGATCGGCATGGGACTCGGCAACGGCCTCGCACCGCTCGCCGTCCGCGAGACGGTGCCCGAGCAGCCGGCGACCGGAACCGGGGTCTACGCGACCGGCATCCAGATCGGGTCGACGGTCTCCGCGGCGATCGCGGTCCCGCTCGCGGCGCTGCTCGGCGGCTGGCGTGGCGCGCTGATCGCACTGTCGGTCGTCGCCTGCGTGATCGCGGTCGCGTGGGCGGTGCTCGAGCGCGGTGGCAGCGAGCACGTGCGGCGGCCCGGCAGGCTCTTCCCGCGCCTGCCGTGGCGTTCTCGCACCGCCTGGCTACTCGTAGCGATCTTCGGCGCGATGGGCTCGGCGTACTACGGACTCAACGCCTGGCTTCCGGACGCCTACGGCGAGCGAGGGTGGAGCGCGGACTCGGCCGGACTGCTGCTCGCGGCGATGAACCTCACCGCGATCCCGTGCTCGTTCCTCATCCCGTGGCTCTCCGACCGCCACGGCGGGCGCCGGCCGTGGCTCGCGGGAGTGACGCTGTTCTTCGCGGCCGGGGCGGCAGGGCTCGTCGCGTTCCCCGGTGCGGCATTCTTCTGGGCGCTGCTCGCGGGGATCGCCCAGGGCGGCGCGTTCGCGCTCGTGATGACGCTGCCGCTCGACTTCGAGTCGACGCGGGAGCGCGTCGGGGCGCTCGTCGGCCTGATGCTCGGCGGCGGCTACTCGATCGCGGCGGTCTCGCCGTTCGTGCTCGGCGCCGTGCGCGACTGGACGGGATCGTTCGACGCCGTGCTCTGGGTCTGCGCCGCGTTCGCGGCGCTCCTCGTCGTCCTCGTCAACCTCCTGCCGAGGCCGGCGGTCCGTTACGCGGGCGGGTAGATCCGCGCGGCGTACTCCTCAACCATGCGGGCCGCGGAGAACGCCGGGCCGTTGGTGCGGAGCGATCGCTTCACCATCTGGAGCCACCGGCGTGGGATGCCGTCCGCGTCACGATCGTTGAAGAGCGGGATCACCTGCTGCTCGAGCAGGTCGTAGAGCGCGTGCGCATGGCGGGCGTCCTGCGCCGCGTCGTCCTCGCCGTCGGGGACGCGCCCGTCGATCTCCCAGCCGTTCTCGCCGTCGTAGCCCTCGACCCACCAGCCGTCGAGGACGCTGAGGTTGAGCCCGCCGTTCGCCGCGGACTTCATGCCGCTAGTCCCGCTCGCCTCGAGCGGTGGCCGCGGCACGTTGAGCCACACGTCGCACCCGCCGACGATCGGGGCCGCGACGGAGAGGTCGTAGTCCTCGAGAAACGCGACCCGGGAGGTGATCCCGACCGCCTGCGAGAGGCCGAACACGTCGACGAGCATCTGCTTCGCGTTGTCGTCGAGCGGATGAGCCTTGCCGGCGACGACCATCTGGACGGGCGGCCCGTCGGCGAAGATCCGGCGGACGCGCTCGGGGTCGTACGTGAGCAGGAAGAGGCGCTTGTAGGTCGCGATCCGCCGTGCGAAGCCGAGCGTCAGCGTGTCGGCGGCGAAGGTCTCCGCGACCGCCTTCACGCTCTCGGGATCCTCGCCGCGGAGCAGGCGGTCCTGGATCGACTTCGCCTGCACGTACCCGACGAGCGAGCGGCGGGACTCGTTCCGGGCGGCCCACAGCTCCTCGTCCGGTATGTCGTCGACCGGCTCCCAGGTCTGCGGGTCGGAGGCGCGATCGAGCCAGCCGTCGCCGAGATGGCGGTCGAGCAGGCCGAGCATCGGCGCCGAGAGGAAGCTCGGGAGGTGGACGCCGTTCGTGACGTGCGTGATCGGCACATCCGGAGCGTCCGCGTCGCCGAAGAGGGGTCGCCACATCTCGCGCGCCACCTCGCCGTGCCGGCGGCTGACGGCGTTCGCCCGGCGTGAGAGCCGCAGCGCGAGCGGTGTCATCCCCGGCCACTCGTCGCTGCCCGGGTGCGTCCGGCAGAGGTCGAGGAAGCGTCCTTCCTCCATCCCGAGCCGTTGCGGGAGCTCGGCGAACGCCTCGAGGAACGAGGTGGTCTCGTACGTCTCGTTCCCGGCCGGCACCGGTGTGTGCGTCGTGAAGACGCACCGCTCGCGCGCGAGCGCGAGCGCCTCGTCCAGGCCGACGCCGTGCATGTGCTCCGAGGCGAGCTCGAGCGCGGCCAGCGCGGGGTGCCCCTCGTTGAAATGCAGCACACCGGCCTCGATTCCGAGCGCGCGCAGCGCTCGCACCGTGCCGAGCCCCAGCAGCCCGTACTGGCCGAGCCGCGTCAGCGGGTTCCCCTCGTAGAGGCGGGCGGTGATCCAGCGGTCGACCGGGTCGTTCTCCTCGAGTTCCGTGTCGAGGAGGTAGAGCGGCACGCGGCCGATCTCGGCGCGCCAGACGTGGAAGGCGACCTCGCGCCCGAACAGCGGAAAGGTGAGACGCAAGGGCGCGCCCGTCTCGTCGAGGACGAGGACCGTCGGGAGGCGCTCGGGCATGATCTGCGTCCAGTACTCGTGCTGGAGTCCCGTGCGGTCGACCCGCTGGTGGAAGTAGCCCTTGCGGTAGAGCAGGCCCACGCCGATCATCGGCAGCGCGAGGTCGCTCGCCTGCTTGAGGATGTCGCCCGCGAGCGCACCGAGGCCGCCCGAGTAGATCGGGAGCGACGGATGGATGCCGAACTCCGCGCAGACGAACACGACCGGCTGGTCGATGCCCGGCACGGGCGTCTCGGGCCGGGCGCGGTTCTCCTCGAGCACGCGCTCGAGGCGCGCGATGCGCTCGAGCGTCGGCGCGTGCCCGGCCGTGAGGTCCGCGGCGTGCGGCGG
>DATAPC010000023.1:0-35185 GCA_036265415.1 Gaiella sp. | reverse complement strand
CCCCCACGCCGAGCCCGTGCTCCCGCGCCTGCGCGGCAACCGCGGTGGGATCGTCCGTCGCCTCGACGTGGAAGGTGACGCTGTCGCCGCCCGACTCGGCGATCTCGCGGAAGTGATGCACCGGGTCGTCGACCATCAGGTGGCAGTCGATCATTCCTCCGGCCTCGTGGACGACCGGCGCGATCGCGCGCAGCACGACCGGCCCGATCGTCACCGGGGGGACGAAGTGGCCGTCGCCGACGTCGAAGTGGAAGATGCGGACGCCGGCCGCCAGCAGTGCCTCGATCTGCTCCCCGAGCCGCAGGAAGTCGGCCGCGTAGAGCGACGGCTCGATCTCGACCGCGCGGACGTCCTGCCAGGTCATGGCGTCGATCCTACGAGTGCGAGCCCACCTTGAGCCTGGCCACGAAGAATCCGGCGGTGCCGTGCACGTGCGGCAGCGTCTGTAGGAACTCCGGGCGGCGCGGGTGCCGGAAGGCCGGCCACTCCTCGCCGAGCGTCGCGTCCACCTCGAGCCCCGCCGCGTCTATCACCTGCTCCGCCTCGTCGGCGTTGACCGTGCAGACCGAGTAGACGACCGCCCCGCCGGGCCGCACCCGGTCGGCCGCCGCTCGCAGCAGCTCGAGCTGGAGGTCCGGCAGCGGCTGGGCGCGCCAGCGTAGGTCCGGGCGGGCCGCGAGGACGCCGAGGCCGGAGCACGGCGCGTCGACGAGCGCGCGGTCGAAGCCGTCGAGCGAGGGCGCCAGCACGCGGCCGTCGGCGTGCACGACGCGGACGTTCTCCGCCCCGAGGCGCCGCGCGGTCTCCGCGAGCTGCTCCGCGCGCGACTCGTCGACCTCGACGGCGACGACGTCGCCGGCGAGCATCGTCGCCTTCCCTCCGGGGGCGGCGCAGAGATCGAGTGTCCGCTCGCCGGGCCCTGAGCCGACGACGTGCCCGACGAGCTGCGAGGCACGGCTCTGTGGCCAGATCCTGCCCTCGGCGAAGGCCCGCTCGTCGACGCGGTCGACGACCCACGCCCCGGGGACGACGGGATCCGGGCGGCCGGCGAGCTCGCCGCGAACGAGCCGCACCGCGGTCTCGGGCTCGTCGTTCTGGGTGGCCATGAGCGCACGCGCCTCGTCGGGCCCGACCTCCCGCCACCAGGTCTCGGCGATCCAGTCGGGGTACGAGTGGCGCAGCGCCGCCTCCGCCGGCGTCGTCTCCGGCAACGCGCCGAGGAGCGCTCGCGCGCCGTCGGCGAGGCGGCGGAGCACCGCGTTCGTGAACGGCACGGCGCGCTCGAGCCGCGCACGCCGCACGAGCTCGACGGACTCGTTCACGGCCGCGTAGCGGGGCACGCCGTCGAGGTAGGCGAGCTGGTAGCAGCCGAGGCGCAGCGCGGCGCGCACGGGCGGATCCAGCTTCCGTACCGGGCGGCGGCCGAGAGACTCGATCGCGTGGTCGAGGGTCCGGGCCCGCTGGATCGAGCCGTAGGCGAGCCGCCGTGCGAGCGCGCGGTCGCGCTCGTCGAGGCCCTCGGACGCGGACCGGAGCGCGCGGTCGGCGTACGCCCCGTCCTCGGAGACGCGCTGCAGCACGGTGAACGCGGCGCGGCGCGCCGGGCTCACCTGAGGCCGCGACGCCACGCCGCGACCTCCATCCTGCGGCCCCCCGCCGGCTGCACCTCGAGCGGCTCGAACGAGCCGTCGTCCCCCACGCGCGCCCGCCAGACGGTGACGCGCCGTCCCTCGAGCTCCGTGCGCGCTCCGATGTGCGGGCTCAGCGCGCGCACGGTGCGGACGAGCTCCGCCGCGGGCCGCGCGGGGTCGAGCGCGCGATCCTCGGGCCGGATCTTCTCCGCGTACGTCGTCTCGCCCACCTGCGGCCGGAAGCGCGGCTCGGGCTCTGCGAGGATCCCGTCGAGCAGCCGGGCGGCGACCTCGGCCGCATGCGCGAAGACGTCGCCGGCGTCGTCGTCGGGCCCGATCGGGAACGCCTCCTGCGCCGCCACCGGCCCCGCGTCGAGCTCGCGAACGGTCTCGTGGATCGTGACACCGGTCTCCGTGTCGCCCGCCATGATCGCCCTCTCGACGGGGGCCGCGCCGCGCCACCGCGGAAGGAGCGACGGGTGGACGTTGAGCCACAAGCGCTCGGCGAGCGTCTCGGGCGGGACGAGGAGTCCGTAGGCACAGACGACGACGACCGGGGCGTCGAGCCCGAGCCCCGGGAGCGGGCGCTCGGGCTGGAGCACCGGGAGCCCGAGCCGCTCGGCGACGACCTTCGCGGGCGGCGCGGTCGGGCGCCGGCCGCGTCCGGCGGGCGCATCCGGGCGCGTGAGGACCGCTGCGACGTCGTGATGCGCGGCGAGCCGCTCGAGCACCTCCGCCCCGAACGGCGCGGTCGCGGCGACGGCGATGCGCGCCAATGCCGGTACCGCTAGGAGGAGAGCACGAGCCGCGGCCGCAACGCCCGGAGGGCCTCGCGCCTCGACTCGTCCCCGGTGCGGTCGAGCATCAACGTGCCGTCCAGGTGGTCGAGCTCGTGCTGCACGACCCGCGCGGGGTGTCCCTCGAGCTCCAGCGAGACAGGCTCGCCGGCCGCGTCGCGCGCCTCGACGGCGACCTTCGCCGCGCGCTCGACCGGGACGCGCACCGAGCCGAGCGAGAGACAGCCCTCGCTGTCGACCTCCGTGTCCTTTCCGAGCGGCGTGACGGAGGGATTGACGAGCACACGGTCCTCGCCGTCGATCGTGCACACGAAGAACCGGCGCAGGATCCCGATCTGGGTGGCCGCGAGGCCGACGCCCTCGGCGTCGTGCATGACCGCGATCATCCGCTCGGCCACCGCGCGAAGCTCGTCGTCGAACGCCTCGACCTCGTCGGCGCGCATCCGCAGCACGGGGTCGCCGTACTGGCGGATCTGCGCGAGCGCGATCTCCTTGCGGACGAGCCGCTCGGCCTCGGCCTGGGCCTCCGCCTCGGTCAGCTCGCGCTCGTCGTCGTGCTCGAGCCCGTCGTCGTGCTCGTGCTCGTGGTCGTGCTCGTGGTCGTGCTCGCCCATTCGGGCCGAGTCTAGCCGCCGCCTCCCTCGATCACGGCCTGCGTCTGGAGGGTTCGGGTGACGAGCCGGCCGTCGTCGGCGGTCACGTCGACCTGCACGACCATCGTCCTGCGACCCGCGTGCACGAGCTCGGCGCGCGCCGTGACCTTGCCCTCGCGGACGGCCGCGAGGAAGTTCGTCTTCGACTCGATCGTCGCAGTCGCCGCACCGGCCGGCAGGTTCAGGAACGCGAGCGTCGCCGCAGCGGAGTCGGCGAGCGCCACGAGGTAGCCGCCGTGGAGGACGCCCGCCGCGGTGCAGCGCTGCTCCGCCCAGGTGCCCGTCAGGACGACGGCGCGCGGCCCGGCCTCGACGCCTTCGAATCCGAGCAGCGCCGCGAGCGGCATCGCCTCGCGGATCATGGCCGTGACGCGCTCGTCCATCGGCCGTGTTCTACAGCGACTGTGGATCGACGTCGACGACGGCCGTCAGCCCCTCCCGGCGCATGGTTCGCGCCGCCGTGGCGAGCAACGCCGAGGCATGGCGGGCGACCGACCGCGGCTGCGTCGTCTTCGCGACGAGCTGCGCCCGGTGTCGCCCGCGCAGCCGGAGCACCGGAGCCGGCCCGAGCAGGTCGCCCTCGACCCCCGCCGCCTCGAGACGTCCCCGTAGCTCGCGCAACGCAGCGAGCGGCGCGTCCGCCGCGGGTCCGGAGACCAGCACGGAGACGAGATGGCGGTACGGCGGGTACCCGAGCGCCTCGCGCCGCTCAAGCTCGCCGGCGAGGAAGCCCGGGACGTCGTGGTTCTGCGCGTGGCGAAGCGGTGTCGCATCCGGCTGGAACGTCTGCACGAGCACGCGACCAGGGCCGTCGCGGCCGCTCCTCCCGGCGAGCTGCGTGACCAGCTGGAAGGTGCGCTCCTCGGCGCGGAAGTCGGGCAGCGAGAGGCCCGTGTCCGCGTCGACCACGGCGGCGAGCGCAACGCCCGGGACGTGGTGCCCCTTCGCGACCATCTGTGTGCCCACGAGCACCGCTCCCTTCGCCGAGCGGAACCGCGAGAGGACGTCGTGCACCGCCCCGGGGCGGCGCGACACGTCGGCGTCGAGCCGGAACCGCTCGAGCTCGGGAACGCGCTTCTCGAGCTCCGCTTCGAGCCGCTGCGTGCCCGCGCCGATCCGCGCGAGCTCCACCGAGCCGCACTCCGGGCAGCGCCGCGGCACGTCCTCGACCCGGCCGCAGTGGTGGCAGTGGAGCCGTTCGTCGGTGTGGAGCGTGAGCGCGACGTCGCAGTTGGCGCAGCGCCGCGAGACGCCGCAGGCGCGGCAGTGGATCGCCGGGGCGACGCCGCGTCGGTTGAGGAGGAGAATCGCGCGCCCGCGCTGCTCGGCGACGCGTCCGAGCGCCTCGAGCAACGGCGCCGACAGCGGGTATCCGGCCTCGCGGCGAAGGTCGATCAGCTTCACGGAGGGAAGCGGCGCCCCGATGCGCGCGGCGAGCGCGAGCCGCGGCAGCCGTGCCCAGCTCTCGGGCCGGGGGGTCGCGGAGCCGTACACGGCGACGGCGCCCTCGAGCGCCGCCCGTTTCGCGGCGACGGTGCGCGCGTCGTAGCGGGGATCCGACTCCTGCTTGTAGGCGGTGTCGTGCTCCTCGTCGACGACGAGCAGCCCGACACTGCGCATCGGCGCGAAGACGGCCGACCGGGCGCCGACGACGATCCGCGCCTCGCCGCGCGCGACCCGATCGCGCTCGTCGCGGCGCTCGGCGTCACCGAGCGACGAGTGCAGGATCGCGACGAGATCGCCGAACCGGCGTCGGAAGCGGCCGACCGTCTGCGGGGCGAGGGCGATCTCCGGGACGAGCACGATCGTCCCCAGGCCGCGCTCGAGGGCCGCCGCGCAGGCCTGGAGGTAGACCTCCGTCTTGCCGCTCCCCGTCGGGCCCGCGAGCAGGACGTGCTCGCCGACGCCCTCGTCCAGCGCGGCGACGATCCGCTCGACCGCGGCGCGCTGGTCGGTCGTGAGCTCGTCCGGCTCCGCCTCGCCGCCGAGCGACTCGCGTTCGACGGGCGACGGGCGCTCGCCCCGCGGCGCGCGGCGCAGCGGCGCGACGAGCTCGAGCGCCCGGGCAGGCGTCGAGCCGTAGTAGTCGGCCACCCAGAGCGCAAGGTCGACGAGCGTCGCCGGGATCTCGTCGAGCAGCCGGCCGACGGGGGCAGGCTCGATGCCCGACGGAGCCTCGACGCCGACGTCGGCGACGACGCCCCGGGTCGCGGAGCGCCCGAGCCGGACGGCGACGACCGCGCCCTTGCCGACGCTCTCCGGCACCACGTACGTGAACGGCTTCGCGAGCGAGCGGGTCGAGACGAGCGGGTAGACCGACGCGAGCGGCACCGGGCCCACGGTAGCGCCGGCACCGGCGCCGCCCGGCCGGCCGGGGCGCGCGCGGCCCGCGGGTAGACTCGCACGGATGGCGGGGCACGGGCACTCGATCGACGAGTACCTCGAGGTGATCTACTTCCTCGCGTTCCCGATCGGCGAGTACCGGCCGGCCGGCGAGAGCGCGATCGCCTCCCGCGTCGCGGAGATGCTCGGCGTGTCGCGCGCGTCCGCCGGCGAGATGCTGAAGCGGCTCGAGGCCGAGGGCCTCGTCGAGCGCGGCGAGCAGAAGGAGGCGATCCTCACGCCGAGCGGCATCGAGCGCGCGGAGCGCGTCGTCCGCAAGCACCGGATCATCGAGCGCTTCCTCACCGACTTCATGGGCTACACGGCATCCGAGTCCCACGTCCACGCGGACGAGATGGGCGATACGTTCACGGACGAGATGATCGAGCGGATGTACGAGCGGCTCGGCCGTCCCGACCGGTGCCCGCACGGGTGGCCCGTCGAGCCCGAGGTCGAGCAGACCGAGAACGTGGGGCTCCTGGCCCTGGCCGAGCTCGAGCCCGGCCAGCGCGGCGAGATCGTCCGGCTCGCCGAGCACGACGGCGACCTGCTCCACTGGTTCTACGACGAGGGCTACGTCCCCGGCTCGGCGGTGGAGATGCGCGAGGCGCAGCCCGCGGCGGGCCAGCTCAAGGTCGTGCTCGGAGACGGCGAGCGCGCGATCGCAGAGAAGGCTGCGCAGGGCCTCTACGTCCGCGTCGCGGCGTAGCGGCGCATTACACCCGGCTTACGCAGCCCTCACGTCTCGCCAACGAGGGCGTGGTTCGCTTGCGGCAGCCGACCCGCCGGAGGAGAATCCGCTCATGACCAGGATCGTCGCCCTCGCCGCATCACTCGCCGCCGTCGCCGCGCTCGCCGTCGGAGCGGCCGCCGTCCAGGCCGCCGACCGGCCGCCCCTGGCCGACGACGTCGCCGCACGGCTCGGCATCCCGCCCGAGAAGCTCCGGGACGCCTTCAGAGCTGCGCTCACGGCGCGGATCGACGCGGCGGTCGCCGCAGGCCGGCTCACGCCCGAGCAGGGCGCGAAGCTCGAGGCGCGGATCGCGAACGCGAAAGGGTTCGGGCTCGGCATCCGCAAGCGGTTCGCGCAGCGGCAGCACGCGTTCGCGGGACGCGTCGTCGCGCGCGGCAAGGCGCTGGGCGCCGCCGCGACGTATCTCGGGCTGAGCCGCGACGCGCTGCGGGCCGAGCTCGCAGAGGGCCAGTCGCTCGCGCAGATGGCGAAGGCGAAGGGAAAGCCCACGGACGGCCTCGTCGCCGCGATGGTCGCTCCGGCGAAGACCGCGCTCGCGAAGGCGGTCGCGAACGGCAAGCTCACGCAGGCGCGGGCGGACGGGATCCTCGCGCGGCTGACGGAGCGCGTCGAGGCGCTCGTCCAGCGCGTTCCGGCGAAGCGGTAGCCCGCGTCAGACGACTGCGCCGGCGCCGAGGCCGGCAGCCGCGCGCAGGGCGTCGGCCTTGTCCGTGCGCTCCCAGGTGTAGTCCGCGGAGTCGGTGCGGCCGAAGTGCCCGTAGGCCGCGGTCTTGCGGTAGATCGGCCGTCGCAGGTCGAGATCGCGGACGATCGCCCCCGGGCGGAGGTCGAAGTGCGCGCGGACGAGCTCGGAGATCCGCTCGTTCGTCAGCCCCTCGGCCTCGGTACCGAAGGTCTCGACGAGGACGCTCATCGGATGCGCCACGCCGATCGCGTAGGCCACCTGCACCTGACAGCGGTCCGCGAGGCCCGCGGCGACGACGTTCTTCGCGACGTACCTGGCCGCGTAGGCCGCGGAGCGGTCGACCTTCGTCGGATCCTTGCCCGAGAAGGCTCCGCCTCCGTGCGGCGCCGCGCCGCCGTACGTGTCGACGATGATCTTCCGTCCCGTGAGGCCGGTGTCGCCCATGGGCCCGCCGATCACGAACTTGCCGGTGGGGTTGACGTAGAAGAAGCCCTTGGCGCCGAGCTTCGCAGGGTCGAAGAGATCGCGGTAGTCCGCGTGGAGGATCGGCTCGACGACGTGCTCGAGCAGGTCGGGCTTGATCAGCGACTCGGCGTCGAGGCCGTCGCGGTGCTGCGTTGAGACGAGCACACGCTCGATCTCGACCGGACGCTGGATGCCGTGCTCGTCGAGCTCGTACCGCACCGTCACCTGCGTCTTGCCGTCGGGCCGCAGATAGGGCAGCACGTCCGCCTTGCGCACGGCCGCGAGGCGCCTGGCGAGCTTGTGCGCGAGCATGATCGGCAGCGGCATCAGCTCGTCCGTCTCGTGGGTCGCGTAGCCGAACATCATCCCCTGGTCGCCCGCCCCGATCCGGTCGATCGGGTCGGTGTCGCCGTGCTGCGCCTCGAACGACTCGTCGACGCCCTGGGCGATGTCGGACGACTGGTCGTCGATGGCGACCATCACGCCGCAGGTCTCGGCGTCGAAGCCGTACTTCGCGCGGGTGTAGCCGATGTCCTTGATCGTGTCGCGCACGATCGAGCGAACGTCGACGTAGGTCTCCGTCGTGACCTCGCCGGCGACCACGACGAGGCCGGTGGTGATGAGCGTCTCGCAGGCGACACGCCCCTGGTCGTCGTCCGTGAGGACAGCGTCGAGGACGGCGTCGGAGATCTGGTCGGCGATCTTGTCGGGATGCCCCTCGGTCACCGACTCCGACGTGAACTGGAACGTGCGCGCGGCCATCTGCGCGTCGAACCTTAGCCGGGATCCGCGGCGCCGCCAGCCGCGGGCATCACTCGACCGTGGGCTCGCGGCGCATCAGCTGCCCGACCAGGTCGGCGAGCTCGACCCCGTCGAGAACGGCACAGACGCCCTCCGTGATCGGCATCTCGACGTCGAGTCGGTGTGCGAGGTCGCGCAGGGTCGGCGCCGTCGTCAGCCCCTCGACGACCGTGCCGATCGATCGCGCCGCCTCGTCGGGCGCCATGCCCTGCGCGACCAGCTCGCCGCAGCGGCGGTTCCGGCCCGACGGCGACCAGCACGTGACGATGAGGTCGCCCATGCCGGCGAGCCCGGCGAACGTCTCGGGACGGGCTCCCGAGACCTCGGCGAGTCGGCCCATCTCGGCAAGCCCGCGCGCGACGAGGGCGGCCTTCGCGTTGTCGCCGAGACCGAGGCCGTCGGCACCGCCGGCAGCGAGCGCGATCACGTTCTTCGCCGCCGCACAGAGCTCGACGCCGACCAGGTCGTCGTTGACGTAGACCCGGAACGCGGTGGAGTTGATCGCGAGCTGGAGCTGCACCGCGAGCGGCAGCCGCTCGCAGGCGATCACGGCCGCGGCCGGGAGACCGCGGGCCACCTCGTGGGCGATGTTCGGCCCCGAGAGCACAGCCACCGGCCGGTCGCGCACGAGCGTCGACAGCCGGTCGCCGCTCTCGGGGTCGAGGCCCTTCGTGAGGCTGAGGACCGGCGCGTGGCCCGGAAGCGCGCCGACGACGTCGCCGAACGCGGCGCTCGGCACGGCGAGGACGACGAGGTTCGCCGCCGCGACCGGCGCCTCCTCGACCGTCGCCGCCGCGACGCCGGAGAGGTCGACGTCGGTGAGGTAGCGGGGGTTTCGGCTCGTCGTCCGGATGGCGTCCGCCTGCGCGGGATCGCGGCAGGCGAGCGTCACTGCATGGCCGTGGTCCCGGAGGAGGCGCGCGAAGGCCGTTCCCCAGGATCCGCCGCCGACGACGACGACGTCCATCACTCCGAGCGCTGGAAGTCGATCGACACCGGGACGCCCTGGAGCTCGAACCGGGCGCGCAGCTCGTTCTCCACCCAGTAGCCGTAGTCGCGCGTCACGAGGCGCGGGTCGTTGACGTAGACGCGCAGCCGCGGCGGCCGGGTTGCGGTCTGGGTCGCGTAGAGGAGCTTCAGCCTGCGGCCGCGCTCCCCCGACGGGCCGGGGCGCGCCTCCTTGAGCTCACCGAGCGCCTTGTTGAGGGCGGGGGTCGGGATCCGCGCGACGTGCTTCGCGAAGAGCGCCTCGACGTGGTCGAGGAGCCTTCCGAGTCCCCGCCCCGTGCTCGCGGAGACGGCGACGGCCGGCGGGCGCTGGCGCAGGCGGCGGTTCAGGAGGCCGCGCGTCTCCTGGAGGTCGACGGCGGTGACGTCCCACTTCGAGAGCACCACGAGCGTCGAGCAGCCGGCCTTGCGGGCGACGTCGGCGACTGCGAGGTCTTGCTCGACGACGCCCTCGGAGGAGTCGACGAGGACGAGTGCGACATCGGCCCGCTCGGCCGCCTCGAGCGCCCGGAGCTCCGAGTAGTACTCGATCCCCTGCCGCTGACGCCGCTTCCGCCGCAGGCCCGCCGTGTCGACCAGCAGGAACGTCGTCTCGCCGCGCGCGAGCACCGTGTCGATCGTGTCGCGGGTCGTCCCGGGGACGTCGGAGACGATCACCCGCTTCTCGCCGAGGAGCGCGTTGAGGAGAGAGGACTTGCCGACGTTGGGCCGGCCGAGGATCGCGACGCGGATCGCCTCGTCGCCCACGACGGCCTCGTCGCGTCCCGGAAGCCGGGACACGACGTCGTCGAGGAGGTCGCCGGTGCCGTGGCCGTGCAGCGCGGAGAGCGGGACGGGGTCGCCGAGGCCGAGGCGGTGGAACTCGAGCGCGTCGAGGTCGCGGCGCGGGTCGTCGATCTTGTTCGCGAGAAGGATCACAGGCGTGTCGGCGGCGCGGAGGATCGCCGCGAGCTCCTCGTCCCCCGGCGTGATCCCGGCGCGTGCGTCGACGACGAAGAGCACGAGATCGGCCTCGGCGATCGCCGTTCGCGCCTGCTCGGCGATGTGGCGCCCGAGCGGGCCGGTGTCGGCCTCGTCGACGCCACCCGTGTCGACGAGCCGGAACGTGACGCCGTTCCAGTCGGCGAGAAGCTCCTTGCGGTCGCGCGTGACGCCCGCCGTCTCGTGCACGACCGCGGCGCGGGTCTGCGTCAGCCGGTTGACGAGCGTCGACTTCCCGACGTTGGGGAAGCCGACGATCGCGACCGTCCCGGCACTCCGGACCGCCTCGGAGCCGGTGCCTGTGGGGTCCGCGTCGTCCACGACTCTACGGGCGCTTCGCCCCGGGCGGAACGCCCTCCGGCCGGCCGAGGCGGTGCACGTCGACGAGCCAGTCGAAGAGCCGGCGGATCTCGGCCTGGACGAGCACCGACGCCTCCTTGTACCCCCTGCCGCCTTTCGGCAGCCCGTCGAATGTCATCGGCTCTCCCCAGGCGATGGACACGGGGTGGAAGTTCCCGGGCTTCCACGTCTGGCTGCCGTGGATCGCCACCGGCACGACCGGTGCACCCTCCTGCAGAGCGACCATCGCCGCGCCTGGCTGCACGACGCCGGGGACCCCGGATCGCTGGCGTGTGCCCTCCACGAACAGGCCCAGTGCATGGCCGTCGGCGACGATCCGCCGCATCGTCCGCACGGCCTCGCGGTCGGATTCGCCGCGTCGCACCGGGAAGCACCCGAAGGTGCGGATGAACGCCCCGAATCCGGGAACGCGATGCGCCTCGACCTTCGCCATGTAGTAGAGGACGCGCGGGCTCGCGGCGCCGAGCACCGCCGGGTCGAGCCACGAGAAGTGGTTCGAGGCGACGACCAGCCCGCCGTCGAGCGGCATGCGATCCTTGCCGTAGACGCGGAGGCGCGACGCGAGAGACGCGGCGAGGCCGATCGTCGGGCGTCCGAGCGCCCAGGTGACGTCCGGCAGGCTCATCGCACCTCCGCTCGTGCCGCCTCGACGAATGTGGTGATCTGCTCGATGACCTCGGGGAGGGAGAGCTCGGTCGTGTCGACCTCGATCGCGTCCGGCGCGCGGTGCGTGTTCGGAGCGTCACGGGCATCTCGGCGGCGAAGCTCCTCCGCGAGCTCGTCCATCCCGAGACCGTCGCGCTCGGCGTGGCGGCGACGCGCGCGGACGGCAGGGTCGGCCACGAGCCAGATCTTGACCTCGGCGTCCGGGACGACGACGACGCCGATGTCGCGCCCCTCGATCACCGAGTCGCCGGCACGGCCGAGCGCGCGCTGGCGCTGCCGCATCACCGCGCGCACTTCCGGATGACGCGCGACGACCGGGACCGCCGCGTCGATCTCCGGCTCGCGGATGCGCTGCGTCACGTTCTCCCCGACGATCTCCACGGTGCCTCGCTCGCCGAATTCGACCGGGCTTGCGCTCGCGAGCGCCTCGAGGGCGGGGCCGTCGTCGAGCGGGACGCCCTCGTGGAGCGCGAGCCAGGTGAGCGCCCGGTACATCGCGCCCGTGTCGAGGTAGCGGAAGCCGAGCCGCTCCGCGAGCGCCTTCGCGACGGAGCTCTTCCCCGCTCCCGCAGGGCCGTCGATCGCCACGATCATCGCGGCGGAGGTTAGACGGTCGGGGCTCTACCGACGGTCGGGCTGCTCGACGGCCGACACGCGACGGAGCTCCTCGAGCACCTCGAAGAAGCCCGGGAAGCTGACGTCCACCGCGTCGGCGCCCTCGATCCGGACGCCCTCGCGGGACGCGAGCCCGGCCACGGCGCCGAGCATCGCGAGGCGGTGGTCGCCGCGGCTCGCGATCCGTCCACCGCGGAGTCGCGCAGGGACCCCCGTGACTGTGAGGCCGTCGTCCCGCGCCTGTGCGCGGACTCCGATCGCGCGGAGCGCGTCGACGGTCGCGTCGATGCGGTCGGTCTCCTTCGCCCGGAGCTCCTCGGCCCCGCGTAGGACGCTGGTGCCGCGCGCGCAGGACGCGGCGAGGGCGAACAGCGGCAGCTCGTCGATCGCGAGCGGCACCTCGGCCGGCCCGACCGTCGTCGCGACGAGAGGCGCCGAGTGGATCTCGAGGTCGCCGCCCGGCTCGCCGCCGATCTCCCGGCGGTTGTAGACGGTGACCTTGGCGCCCATCCGCTCGAAGACCTCGAGCAGCCCGGTTCGGCGCGGATTGAGGTTGACGCCGTGCACGTGCAGCTCGGAACCGGGAACGAGCGTCGCCGCGACGACGAAGGGCGCGGCCGAGGAGAAGTCGCCCGGAACCTCGACCTCGTCGAGCGACAGCCGCTCGGCACGGCGAACCGTGACGCTCGTCGGCCGGGTCGTGACGCGTGCGCCGGCGGCCGCGAGCATCCGCTCCGTGTGGTCGCGGGTCGGGGCCGGCTCGACGACGGTCGTCTCGCCCGCGGCGAAGAGCCCGGCGAGGAGGACGGCGGACTTCACCTGGGCGCTCGCGACGGGAAGCGCATAGTCGATGCCGTGGAGCGGGGCCCCGGCGAGACGCAGCGGCAGGTGGCCGTCGGTCGTCTCCAGGCCCGCGCCCATCCGACGGAGCGGCTCGGCGACGCGCTCCATCGGGCGGCGCGAGAGTGACGCGTCGCCGGTGAGCTCGAACGTCTTCCCCTCCTGGCCCGCGAGGATCCCTGCGATCAGCCTGACGAGCGTCCCGGCGTTCGCGCAGTCGATCGGGTGCGGGCTCGCGACGAGCCCGTCGGGGCCCTTCCCGAAGACGCGGACGGGGTCTGCACCGTGCTCGTAGACGTCGATCCCCAGCGCGCGGACCGCGGCGATCGTCGCCTCGGTGTCGGCGGAGCGGCCGAACCCGGTGATGCGCGTCTCGCCGTCGCAGATCGCGCCGATCAGGACGGCCCGGTGCGAGATCGACTTGTCGCCCGGGACGGCGAGGTGGCCGACGAGTCGCGGCACCGGCTCGACGACGAGCGTCGCGCCGGTCGTCACACCGTCTCCCCGCGGCATGTCCGGAGCGGCCATCTTGACGCGAAGCGGTGTCTGACACCGTTTCTCGTCAAGCGCACCGTTCGCGTCGTCGTGATCCGCCTGCCCATCCCGATTCTCGCGACAATTGTCGGGCGCAGGGTTTGCACAGGTCTGTGGATCACTCCTCGATCACCGGCGACGCGACGACGCCGTAGCCCTGCTGCTCGAGCAGCTCCGCCGCACGGGAGGCCTCGCCCTCGCCCGCGACGAGCACCGTGAGCGAGCCGCCGCGCTCGGCCGACACGTGGTCGAGCTCGAAGTCCTCGACGTTGATCCGCTCCGCGCCCAGCGCCTGGAAGATCCCGGCGAGGACGCCCGGCCGGTCGGAGATGTGGATTCGCAGCCGGTGCAGCTCGCCGGGATCGGCGAACGCCGTCGCCAGCATCCGCCGCCGGTGACCGCCCGCCTCGCCGATCCACCGCGCGAGGAACCCCGCGTCACCCGCTGCGAGCGCCCGCTCGACCTGTTCGAGCTGCCGCCGCTGCTCCGCGACTGCCGCCGCGAGCGCGTCGCGGTTGTCGAGGAAGATGTCGACCCAGATACGCGGGTTCGCACCGCCGATCCGCGTCATGTCCTTCAGCGAGCCGCCCGCCGCCTGGAGCGGATCGTGGCCGTCGATGCGGGTGGAGCCGGCCTGGTTGAGAAGGACGTTGGCGAGGACGTGCGGGAGGTGGCTCGTCACGGCGACGAGCCGGTCGTGCGCTTCGGGCCCGATCGCGACGGGGCGCGCGCCGAGCGCCGCCACGAGCCCGTGCGCGGCGCGCAGCCGCTCGGGCGCCGTCGCCGCGGTCGGCGCGAGGAACCACGTCGCGCCGTCGAAGAGCTCCGCTGTGGCCCGTTCGGGCCCGCGCGTCTCGGCCCCGCAGATCGGGTGGCCTCCGACGAAACGCGGATCGCCCCCGGCCGCGGCCGCGACCGGCTGCTTCGTCGAGCCCACGTCCGTGACCGTGCAGCCCTCGGGGGCACGCTCGAGCACCTCACGCACGATTCGCGGCAGCTCGCTGACGGGCGACGCGACGACGACGACCTCGGCAGCAGCGACCGCCTCGCCGACGTCGGCGGCGGGATCGACGGCGCCGCGCTCGGCGGCGAGCGCGAGGTGGGCGTCGTCGGGATCCCACCCGAGGACGGAGCCGACACCGGCCCGCCGGGCCGCGAGACCCACCGACGCACCGATGAGACCCGTCCCGACGACCGCGAGCCGGTCGACGCTGGCGGCAGCCATGCGGCTCGGGCTACCGCCGCGACCGAGGCACGGTGCTCATGCGGCCCGCATCATCTCGGCGACCCGGAACGCGAGGTCGAGCGACTGCCGCACGTTGAGACGCGGGTCGCAGAGCGTCTCGTAGCGATGGTCGAGCTGCTCCTCGAGCACGGACTCCGAGCCGCCGAGGCACTCCGTCACGTCCTCGCCCGTGATCTCGAGGTGCACGCCGCCCGGCCACGAGCCGACTTCGCGATGGGCGCCGAAGAAGCCCTCGATCTCGCGGAGGACGTCGTCGAAGCGGCGCGTCTTGTGCCCCGAGGGGGTGACGAAGGTGTTCGCGTGCATCGGATCGCATGCCCAGAGCACCGGCATCCCGGCCTCTCGAACCGCGCGCAGAAGGGGTGGCAGCGCCTCGCGCACCCGGTCGGCACCGAGCCGGGTGACGACGGTCAGGCGACCGGCGACCCGGTGCGGGTTGAGCCGCTCGCAGAGCGCGACGAGCTCGTCGGGTGTGGCGCACGGCCCGACCTTGAGGCCGACGGGGTTCTCGACACCCGTGAGGAACGCGACGTGCGCTCCGTCGAGCTGGCGCGTCCGTTCGCCGACCCAGAGGAAGTGCGCGGAGCACGCGTACCAGTCGCCCGTCGTCGAGTCCCGCCGCACGAGCGGCTCCTCGTAGTCGAGCAGGAGCGCCTCGTGGCTGGTCCAGACGTCGACCTCGTGGATCGTGCGCTCGTCGCCGAGGTCGATCCCGATCGCCTGCATGAACCGCAGCGCGCGGCCGATCTCGTTCGCGATCACCTCGTAGCGACGGCCCTCGAGCGAGCTCGCGACGAACTCCTGGTTCCACGTGTGCACCTGCGTCAGGTCGGCGAACCCGCCCTTCGTGAAGGCGCGCAGCAGGTTGAGCGTCGAGACCGCCTGGTAGTAGGCCTGCACCATCCGCTCGGGGTCGGGTACCCGCGCTTGGGGGGTCGGCTCGTCGGAGTGCACGGCGTGGCCGCGGAACGAGGGCAGCTCCACTCCACCCACCTGCTCGGTGAGCGCCGACCGCGGCTTCGTGAACTGGCCGGCGATCCTCCCGACCTTCACGACCGGGAGCGTGGCGCCGTACGTCAGGACCGCCGACATCTGCAGAAGGAGCTTGAGCCGCTCGCGGATCGCGATCGCGGAGACGTCGCGGAACGACTCGGCGCAGTCCCCCGCCTGGAGCAGGAAGGCGCGTCCGTCGACGGCCTCGCCGAGCGCGCGTCGCAGCGCCCGCGCCTCGCCCGCGAAGACGAGCGGCGGAAGCTGCCGGAGGCGCTCGCGTACGGCGCCGACGGCTCCGGGATCCGGCCATTCGGGCTGCTGCAGCGCCGGCAGCGAGCGCCACGACGACGGCGTCCAGGGCTGGGCAACGGCCATCCGGCGAGTGTATCCGCGCCGTTTTGACGCCTCGCCCGAAAACGGCTACAAGTGACGGATGCCCGGGCTCGACCGGCACTCCCTCTTCTGGCGCGCACAGGCGTCGACACGTCGTGGCGGCCGGAGGCTCGTCTAGGTTCCTTCCGGCCGCGAGAGCGGACTGAAAGGGACCCATGAGGATCTTCTCCGGCATCCAGCCGACGGGCGACAAGCACCTCGGCAACTACATCGGCGGCTTCCGTCAGTACGCGCAGACGCAGGAGCTCGCCGACGCGGCGTTCTTCTGCATCGTCGACCTGCACTCGATCACGGTCGAGCACGACCCGCGCGACCTGCACGACCGGACGCTGGACCTCTTTGCGATGCTGATCGCGACCGGGCTCGACCCCGAGCGGTCGACCGTCTTCGCACAGAGCCATGTGACCGCGCACGCCGAGGCGAGTTGGCTGCTCTCGGCCGTCACCTCGTACGGCCAGCTCGGCCGCATGACGCAGTTCAAGGACAAGGCCGACCGCCGCGAGTTCGTCTCCGCCGGCCTCTTCACCTACCCCGTGCTGATGGCGGGGGACATCCTCCTCTACGGAACCGAGCGCGTCCCGATCGGCGACGACCAGCGCCAGCACCTCGAGCTCGCGCGGGACGTGGCGGAGCGCTTCAACACGCGGTTCGGCGAGACGTTCGTCGTGCCGGAGGGGATCTATCCCGAGGTCGGCGCACGCATCATGGACCTGCAGGAGCCGACGCGGAAGATGTCGACGACGGGCGGGAGCGAGGGGGGCACGGTGAAGGTCCTGGACGAGCCCGACGTGATCCGCAAGAAGTTCCGCTCCGCGGTCACCGACTCCGGCCGCGAGGTCCGGCGCGGGGACGACAAGCCGGGCGTCTCGAACCTGATCGACATCCTCGCCGTGGCGACGCGGCGGTCGCCCGGCGAGATCGAGGTGTCGTACGAGGGCGCCGGCTACGGCGATCTCAAACGGGACGTCGGCGAGGCGGTCGTCGAGCTCCTCAACCCGGTGCGCGAGCGCTACCTCGAGCTCCGGGGCGACGAGCCCGGGCTCCTGCGGCTGCTCGGGATCGGCGCAGAGAAGGCGCGCGCGGCGTCGGCCCCCACGCTCGCGGCGATGTACGAGCGGATGGGCTTCGTGCGGCTGTGACCCGCACGCTCGTCGTGACGGCGGGCGTCTTCGCCGTCGCGATCCTCGGCGGCGTCCTGCACTACACCGACGCCGAGCCGGTCGTGACATTCGTCGTCACGGGCGCGGCGCTCGCCGGCGTGGCGTGGACGATCGGGATCGCAACGGAGTCGGTCGGCGCCCGGTTCGGCCCGGCTGTCACCGGGGCGCTCCAGTCGACGCTCGGAAACCTGCCCGAGCTCTTCATAGTGCTCTTCGCGCTCTCGGCGGGGGAGCTCGTCGTCGCCCAGTTCTCGATCCTCGGCTCGCTGTTCGCGAACGCGCTGCTCGTGCTCGGCCTCGCGATCGTGTCCGGGTCGGCGAGACGCCGGGACGGCACGATGTCGTTCGGGGCCCGGTTGCCGAACGACACCGCAACCCTCCTGATCCTCGCCGTGTTCCTGATCACGATCCTCGGCCTCTCCGACCAGGTGGGCGACAAGGCCAGCCACCACCAGGTCGAGATCTCGGTCGTCGGCGCCGTCTGCCTCCTCGTCGTGTACGCGGCGTGGCTCATCGGCTACCTCCGCTCGGACCGCACCGCCGAGGCGGCGCTTCGCGAGCCGAAGCACTCGGTGCTGCCGTTCGGGCCCGCGATCGGCCTGCTGGCCGTCTCCGGCGTCCTGGCTGCGCTGGTCTCGGAGTGGTTCGTCGACGCGATCGACCCGGCCGTCGAGGCGCTCGGGATCTCGAAGGCCTTCACAGGCCTGGTGATCGTCGCCATCGCCGGCAACGCGGTCGAGAACATCGTCGCCGTTCAGCTCGCCTGGAAGGGCGAGAACGACCTCGCGATCTCCGTGGTCAAGAACTCGGTCGCCCAGATCGCGTGCTTCCTGTGGCCGCTCCTCGTCCTCGCGTCGCTGTTCTTCGACGAGCGCCTCACGTTCGTGATCGACCCGGTGTATCTCGGCGCCCTCGCGTTGACCGCGATCGCGCTCTGGCAGATCACCGGCGACGGGAAGGCGGCGATCTACGAGGGCCTCGCGCTCGTGAGCCTCTACGTCGTCCTTGCGACGCTCGTCTGGTTCGAATAGCGCAACTAGAGCCCCACGAGCCGCCGCAGTCTGCGAACCTCGTCGCGCGTGAGGTCGCGCCAGTCGCCGGGGTGCAGCCGCCCGGGGCCCAGTCCGGCATACCGCGACCGCCGCAGCCGGACGACGGGGTGCCCGACCGCCTCGAGCATCCTCCGCACCTGCCTGTTCCGCCCCTCGTGGAGCACGAGCTCGAGCCGGGACGCGCCGAGGCGGCGCACCCGGGCGGGAGCGGTGCGGCCGTCGTCGAGTTCGACACCCTCGGCCAGCTGCTGCACGACGTCGTCGCCGGGCTCGCCCTCGACCTCGGCGACATAGGTCTTCTCGACGCCATAGCGCGGGTGGGCGAGCCGGTGCGCCAGCGGGCCGTCGTTGGTGAGGAGCAGCACGCCCGTCGTGTCGCGGTCGAGCCGGCCGACCGGCACGACCCGTGTGTCGCCGCCGACGACGTCGACGACCGTCCGCCTGCCCTTCGGATCGCGGGCCGTCGCGATCGTCCCGCGGGGCTTGTTGAGGAGGACGTGGCGGAGCCGCTGCTTTCCGATCTCGCGGCCGTCGACCTGGACGACGCTAGGGCCCTCGACGAACGTGTTGAGCTCGCCGGGCCGTCCGTCGACGGTCACGCGTCCGGCCTTGATGAGCTCGTCGGCACCGCGCCGCGACGCGACACCGGCTCGGGCGAGATAGGCGTTCAGGCGCACTGCGGGATTGTCGCGATAGGCTCCGCGCCGGTGCAGGGCTACGCCGACCTCACCCGCCGCCTCGCCGACCTCGTCGTCGGCTACGGCGCGAATGTCCAGGCGGGGCAGATCGTCGGCGTGACCACGTATGCCGGCAAGGAGGACCTCACGCGCGAGATCGCACGGGCGGCGTACGAGCGCGGCGCGAAGTGGGTCGACGTCGTCAGCTTCGACCCGTGGGTGAAGCGGCAGCGTCTCGTCCACGCCGACGAGTCGACCCTCGACTACATCCCGCCGTGGCTCGTCGATCGGCTGCAATGGCTCTCCGACGAGCACGCGGCGCGCGTGACGCTCAACGGCCCCGCGAGCCCCGATGCGCTCAGCGGCACGGACCCGGCGCGCGCCGGCCGCGACCTGCTGCCGTATCTCCCCACGACGGGAGACGTCGTCAATGCGGGAACCACGAACTGGTGCGTCGCCCCGGCGCCGACCCGTGGTTGGGCCGGGCTCGTCTTCCCCGACCTCGACCCCGACGACGCCTACGATCGGCTGTGGCACGAGATCGCGCACGTGTGCCGGCTCGACGAGGACG
This sequence comes from Gaiella sp., assembly GCA_036265415.1. Taxonomy (GTDB): domain Bacteria; phylum Actinomycetota; class Thermoleophilia; order Gaiellales; family Gaiellaceae; genus Gaiella. The sequence continues at coordinate 15,921 of DATAPC010000023.1, read as the reverse complement.
ATCCCGCCGAGGCCTGGCGTCGGCGCGCCCGGACGCTCGAGGGCGTCGCGGCGCGGCTGACCGAGCGGCGCTTCGACGCGATTCGCCTGCACGGGCCGGGAACCGACCTCACCGTCGGCCTCATGCCGACCTCCGTCTGGCACGCGGCGGACTTCACCACGGTCGACGGGCTCCGTCACTTCCCGAACATCCCGAGCGAGGAGATGTTCACCACCCCCGACCCGGCACGGGCCGACGGCCACGTGACGGCGACGAGGCCCCTCGAGGTCTACGGGGCGATGATCGACGGGATCCGGGTCGAGTTCGCGGGCGGCAGGGCCGTGGCGATCGACGCCGAGCGCGGCGCAGACACGCTCCGCTCGATCGCCGCCAAGGACGAGGGCGCGTCGCGGCTCGGCGAGCTCGCGCTCGTGGACGGCGAGGGCCGCATCGGGCCGCTCGGCACGACGTTCTACGAGACGCTCCTCGACGAGAACGCGGCAAGCCACATCGCCCTCGGCAACGGCTACGACCTCGGCGTCGAGTCACCCGAGGACAAGGCTCGCGTCAACGGCTCGTCGGTGCACGTCGACTTCATGATCGGCTCGCCGCAGCTCGAGGTCGACGGGCTCACCGCCGCCGGCGAAGCGGTGCCGCTGCTCCGCGGCGGCGCCTGGCAGGTGTGACGCCCCGGGGGAGCACGCTGCGACTCCGTGGGAACGGCTTCGCCGGGCTTCCCGGGGCACGATCGTTCGTCACACAGCCGTCGGCGTCGCCACGCTCGCCGTCAGTACGCGGCCGCGCGCGTCCTCTTCCGAGCCCTACACCGGCGGCTCCGGATCGTACTGGATGTAGCGGCGCACGTCGCCCGCCCGTTCCACCGAGTGGAGCCGCGCCACGAGGTGGAGTGCCATGTCGATTCCGGCCGAGACGCCGGCGGCCGTGACGATCTCCCCGCTGTCCACGAACCGGTCGTCGGGCCGGAGCTCGATCGTCGGATCCGTCTCGGCGAGCCGTTCGAGCGACCCCCAGTAGGTCGTGGCCGGCCGGTCGCGAAGCAAGCCCGCCGCCGCGTAGACGATCGCACCCGTGCAGACGCTGGTCATCAGCGTGCCGGCGTCGCGAAGCCCGCGGAGACGCTCGAGGACGTCCTGGTCAGCAAGCTCGCGCCGCGTCCCGACGCCGCCCGGATAGACGAGAACGTCGATCGCCGGAGCCGAGTGCCACGTGTGGTCGGCGAGGACTCGCAGCCCCTTCGCGCAGGTAACGGGCTCCATGGTCGACGCGACGGTGAAGACTTCCACGCCGTCGTCGGGCCACTGTGTCGCCCACGCCGCGAGCACCTCCCATGGCCCGGCAAAGTCGAGCTCCTCCGCCCCGTCGAAGAGCGCAACGGCGATCCTCGTCACGTGGCCCATGCTATGAGCACGGGCCGGCGCGGCGCGGAGGATGCGTCTGCTCTTTCCACTGACGGGCGATCCCGGCGGCCAACCCCTGAGCCAGCCTCCAGGCAGGGCAAGTGACACTGTGTCACTTGCGCTCTGGCTCGCCCTCGGCGCTCGCGTCTCTCGGCTAGCGGCCGAGGTGCGCGTTTCCGCCCTGGCACGTGGCGCCGCGCGATCTGCCGAGCGCTTGCGACGGGGCGGCGCGTGTCAGGAGGCTCGCGCCTCGGCGACCGCGAGCAGGCGCTCGCGAATCGCCTCGGGCTCGCCGCCGAGGTCGTCGAGCCGTGGCAGCTCGGCGAGGGAGTCGAGCCCGAAGACACGCTCGAAGAGCGGCGTCACCCGGTAGCGGACGGCGCCGCCGGGCCCGCTCTCGCGGCCGGCCTCCGCGACGAGGCCGCGCTCGACGAGCGAGGCAACCGCCGAGTCCGCGGCGACACCGCGCACGCGCGCGATCTCGGGCCGCGAGACCGGCCCCAGGTACGCGACGATCGCCAGCGTCTCGAGCGCGGCCTGGGAGAGCCCGCGCTCGACCGGCCGCTCGAACAGGCGCGCGCAGGCCTCCGCGGCGTCGCGGGAGGCGCGGAATGCGTAGCCGCCCGACACGCGTTCGAGCACGATGCCGCTGCGTCCCTCCGCGAAGCGCTCGCGCAGGAGGCCGAGTGCGGTCTCGACGCGTTCGGCGTCGTCCGCGGTCGCAGCTGCCAGCTCCTCGACGGAGAGCGGCTGCGACGCGACGACGAAGAGCGCCTCGATCGTCCGTGCGAGCGCGTCGATGGGCGTGCCGACGATCGTGTCGGCGGAGATCAGGCGGAGCGGACGGTCCACGCGTGTGTCCTTTCTGCCTCGTCGCGCGAGACACGGATGGGGGCGAAGGGAGCGGCCTGTGCGAGCGCGACCTCTCCGGACTTGCGGAGCTCGAGCAGGGCGAGGAAGGCGACCGCCTGCTCGACCCGCGAGAGGCCGAGGACCTCGCCGTCGAAGTCGAACACCCGCCTGCGGCGGAGGACGGCGCGGAAGCGCTCGAGGAACTGTGCGACGGGCGGGAAGCGAAGAGCCATGTGCGAGAGAGACACCTTCGGCGGCGGGACGGCCAACCCTTCGAGCGCCGTGGCGAGGAGCGCCGGATCCTGGTCCGCGAGCCTCCGCTCGATCTGCGGTGCGAGCGGCGCCGGCCCGAGCCGGAAGTAGCGTTCGCGCTCCCCCTCGAGCCGCTCGCGCAGCCAGACGGCCGCCTCCTTCATGCGCCGGTACTCGGCCAGGCGGCGCGCGAGCTCCTCGGCCGCCTCCTCGGGCTCGAGCTCGGCGAGCTCGGCGCCCTCCTCGGGGAAGAGCTGCCGCGCCTTGATCTCGAGCAGCGCGGCGACGAGCACCAGGAACTCGCCGCAGGCGTCGAGGTCGATCCGGTCGCCTGCGGTCAGATGTTCGACGAACGCGACGACGATCGCTGCGATGTCGATCTCCACGGGCTCGAGCTGCTCCTTGAGGATCAGCGTGAGCAGCAGGTCGAACGGGCCCTCGAACGCGTCGAGGTCCAGCTCGAGATCGCGAACCGCCGACGGCACGCGCCGGAATCTAACCGGGCGGTCGGACGCGCTTGCCGTGCGGGACGGCCATCTTGCGTGCCGGCGCGGCGGGCTTCGCCTTCCGCCGCCGCGGCCGCACGGGCCGGTCCTCACGCTGCGAGAGCACGTACCACACCGTCCCGCCGACGACCCCGAGCAACGAGACCCAGGCGTTGAGGCGCAGCCCGGCGATGTGGTGCGCGGGATCGATCCGCAGGAGCTCCTCCCCGAACCGGCCGATGCAGTAGAGGACGATGTACGCGGCGAAGACGCCGGGCGGGCGCGGGCGAAGGCGCCGTTCGATGACGTAGACGAGGAACGCCGCCGCACCGAAGTCCCAGAGCAGCTCGTACAGGAAGGTCGGGTGGAAGGTCGTCTGGTCGAGGTGGTCGACCGGCCGGTTGATCGGGTCGATCTCGAGCCCCCAGGGGAGGTCGGTCGGCTTGCCGAAGAGCTCCTGGTTCCACCAGTTCCCGAGCCGGCCGAGGCCCTGCGCGAGGAGAAGACCCGGCGCGAGGCAGTCCGCGAGGAGCCAGACGTCCGCGCCGGCCCGCTTCGCGACGATCCCCCCGACGAGGCAGCCGAGGGCGATGCCGCCCCAGACGCCGAGGCCGCCGCGCCAGATCGCGAAGACTCCCCACCACTCGTCGGGAACCTCGTTCCAGCTCGTGACGACGTGGTAGAGCCGGGCGCCCACGATCCCGGCGGCCACGCCCCACACCGCACAGCGGAAGATCAGGTCCCAGTCGCCGCCGCGCGCGATCCAGCGCCGGCCGGTCACCCAGACGCAGAGCGCGATCGACGCGAGGAGGGTCAGGCCGTACATGTGGACCGTGAACGGCCCGAGGTCGAGCGTGCCCGAGCTGGGCGAGGGGATCGAGGCGACGAGGTTCACCGCGCGCGAATCCTAGGGAACCCCGCCGATGCCCTTCGCGCGCAGCTCCGACAGCGCGGCCTCCGTCTTCCCCAGGTGCTCGAGGCCCATGGCGGCCAGCACCTCCGGCGCCTTCGTGAACTGGATCTCGCGGTAGTCGACGACCTGCAGGAGGTTCCCCCACGGGTCCCGGACGTCGAGCGACGGCGGCCGGGTGACGTCGATCCCGGCCGCGGCGGCCGCCTCGCGGACGGCCTCCTTGTCGTCCACGACGATGCCCACGTGCCGGTGCGCGTCCGGGGTACCGCCGGCCGCACGCATCAATGCGACGAACTGGTCACCCATGTCGACGAAGGCCATCGACGCCGACCGGCCGCGCAAAGTGAGCGGGCCGAAGAGCCGCTCCCAGAAGACGAGCGCCTCGTCGATCGAGCCGACCTCGAGCGCGACGTGGTTCATCCCGACGAGCGCCACGCCCGGAGCGTAGACGCCTGCAGCCGGGAACCGTGCCGGCGGCCGCGGTGTAGAGCGCGCAAAGACGAGAGAGAGGAGCGTCCCGTGCGCATGTCGATCGCAGTGCTCGCCGTCGCCGCAGTCGTCCCCGCGACGGCGCTCGCGGGCGGCTGGGCGACCGTGAAGCTCAGCTCGACGCCCGACGGCGTCGCGGCCCGGACGCCGTGGGTCGTCGGCCTGACGGTGCTCCAGCACGGCGTCACACCGCTCGCGGGCGTGACGCCGGAGGTGCGGATCTCCCAGGGGACGCTGCGGCGCTCGTTCGTCGCACGGCCGACCGGCCGCGTCGGCGTCTACCGGGCCCGCGTCGTCTTCCCGCGCGCGGGCACGTGGCGCTGGACGATCTGGGACGGCTTCTCCCGCACGCACACCTACTCGCGGGTGCGCGTGGCGCCCGCCGCCTGACGAGGTGATGCGGGGAGGGCGAGCGTCCCCGCCCTCCCCGCAGCGGCTTCCCGCTTCGCGCGACTACCTCACACGGCGTCCGAGTGGAGCCGCTGGCCGAGGCTCTGGAGGACCTTCGTGGCGATCGATGGCATCTGCTCGATCAGACCGCGGAATGCACGGTCGGTGATGACGAGCAGGCGAACCGGCGAGGTCGCGGTCACGGTCGCGGTGCGCGGGACGTCGGAGACGAGCGCGATCTCACCGATGAAGTCGCCCGCGCCGAGGTCTCGCAGGCTCTTGCCCCCGCGCGTCACGGTCACGGTTCCGTCGACGATCACGATGAACTCGCGCCCGCGCTCGCCCTCCCGGATCAGCGTGGCGCCCTCGGCGAGGTCGAGCTCGTCGGCGAGCGCCGCGATCTTCTGGAGCTCCGCCTTCGAGCATCCCGAGAAGAGCGGCACGCCTTTCATGAGGTCGGCCTTCGTGTGCTTGTGGAGGCGCACCGGCCGATCCTACGAAGCGGCGCGCTCGCACCGCAAGTCCAACCGGCTCCCGAGCGGTGCGTCGACCCCGAGGATTTACACCTCCTTCACCCCGGTACAGCAATTCCCAGACGATCGTCGCGTACAACTCGACAACCGGAGAACGAGTTCGTGCGAATACCTCTCGAGGGAGGACTTCGCGGAGAGAGGGCATCCATGTCGATCGTCGACATCACCGAAACCAGCTTCGAGCTCGAGCGCGTCGAGCTGTGGCGCCTGGACACGCTCGAGCGCGCCGGCTACGACGCGGAGTCCGCTGCGGTGCTCGCCGCCTCGCCCGAGGTCGACCTCCATCTCGCCGTCTCGCTCGTCGAGCGCGGCTGCTCCGTCGACCTCGCCCTCCAGATCCTGCTCTAGCGCCACGCGGCAGCTCGAGCCGCGTCGTCAGGAGAGCGCTGCCGTCCCTCCGAGCACCGAGCGTGCCTCGGCGATGAAGTCCGGGTCGGGCCTCACGCGGAACTCGGGCCCGAGCGCATAGGTCTTCGGCCCCTCGGACGTGTCGAGCGAGAGGTAGACCGGCGACTCGCCGGGAAACTCGCGCACGAGCCGCGCGAGCTCCCGGATCACCCCGGCCGGCGTCTCGCGCGCGTCGAGTGAGAAGCGCACCTCGCGCCGCTCCGGCACCGCCTCGAAGGCGGTCACCTCTGCGGCGACGACCTTCGTCTCGCCCTGCTGCTTGTGGTCGATGCGGCCGCGGACGATCAGGATCTTGTCGGTGACGCAGAGCTCGCGGGATGCCTGGTAGGCGGAGTTGAAGACGACGACCTCGGCGGTCCCCGTCGGGTCGTCGAGCGTGAGGAAGACCATCGGGTCGCCGCGCTTCGTCGTCATGTGCCTGACGTCGGACACGATGCCGCCGACCGTCACGGTCTCGCCGTCGCGACGCCGCTCGAGCTCCGACAGCGTCGCGTCCGTCTTCCGGCGCAGCTGCTCGCGGACGCCGGACAGCGGGTGCTCAGAGACGTAGAGACCGAGTGTCTCCTTCTCGAGCCGGAGGAGCTCCTGCTTCTCGTACTCGCCCGTCGGGATGGCGGGATGGTGCGCGGGCGCGGCCGCCTCGACGGCGTCACCGAGGTCGAAGATCGACGCCTGGCCCATGAGCCGATCGGCGGCGAGCTTCTGCCCGTGGCCGAGCGCCTGCTCGAGCACCGCGAGCATTCCCATCCGCGAGGCGCCGGTCGAGTCGAGCGCGCCGCACTTGGCGAGCGACTCGAGCGAGCGCTTGTTGACGACCTGCGGGTCGACGCGCTCGGTGAAGTCCCAGATAGAGGCGAACGGCCCTCCGTCGGCCCGGGCGGCGACGATCCGCTGGGCGGCCGTCTCCCCCACGTTCTTCACGGCGTTCAGGCCGAAGCGGATCTTCCCCTCGACGACCGCGAAGTCGACGGCCGACGAGTTGACGTCGGGCGGCAGCACCTCGATGCCCATCTCGTCGCACGCGTTGACGTAGAACGGGACGCGGTCCTTCGTGTTCATCACGCTCGAGATGAGCGCCGCCATGTACTCGCACGGGTGGTTCGCCTTCAGCCAGGCGGTCCGGTACGCGATCAGCGCGTAGCACGCCGCGTGCGCCTTGTTGAAGGAGTAGTCCTGCGACGACTCCATGTCCTTCCAGAGCTGGTCGGCGACGGCGGGCGTGACGCCGTTCGCGGCGCAGCCGTCGAGAAACTTCCCCTTGAGCGACGCCATCAGCTCGTGGATCTTCTTGCCGATGGCGCGCCGCAGCGTCTCCGCCTCGGCCGGCTCGAATCCCGCGAGCTGCTTGGCGATCTGCATGTACTGCTCCTGGTAGATGCAGATGCCGTACGAGTCGCCGGTGATCGGCTCGAGCCGCGGATCGATGTACGTGACTGCCTCGCGTCCGTTCTTCCGGGCCGCGTACGTCGGGATGTACTGCATGGGGCCCGGTCGGTAGAGCGCGACGAGCGCGATCAGGTCCTCGAACTCCGTCGGCTTGACCGCACGCAGCGCGTCGCGCATCCCCGACGACTCGAACTGGAACACGCCGGTCGCGTCCGCCCGCGCGAGCATCTCGTACGTCTTCGGGTCGTCGAGCGGGACCGAGCCGATGTCGACGCCGCCGACCAGCTCGACGGCCTTGTCGATCACGTCGAGGTTGCGCAGGCCGAGGAAGTCGACCTTGAGGAGCCCGAGCGCCTCGACGTTCTTCATCGACAGCTGCGTCACGACCTCGGCGTCGGGCCCCTTCTGCTGGAGCGGGACGACGTCGATCAGCGGCTCGGCGCCGATCACGACGCCCGCGGCGTGGATCGAGTCGGCGCGGGTCAGGCCCTCGAGCGGCCGGGCGAGGTCGACGATCTCCTTCGCCACCGGGTCGTCCGCGACCGCGCGCGCGAGCTCCTGCCCGGGCTTCAGCGCCTCCTCGAGCGTCTGGCCTGGCCCTTCGGGCACGAGCTTCGCGATTCGGTCGACGACGCCGTAGGGGATCTCGAGCACGCGGCCCGCGTCGCGCAGGGCGGCGCGCGCGGCCATCTTCGAGAAGGTGATGATCTGCGCGACGCGGTCGCGCCCGTACTTCTCGGCGACGTAGTTGATCACGCGCTCACGGCCCTCGACGGCGAAGTCGATGTCCATGTCGGGCATGTCCTTGCGCGCCGGGTTGAGGAACCGCTCGAAGAGGAGCCCGTAACGGAGCGGGTCGATGTCGGTGATCTCGAGGCAGTAGGCGGCGAGCGAGCCCGCGGCGGAGCCGCGGCCGGGGCCGACCGAGACGCCGTTCCGCTTCGCGAAGCCGATGAAGTCGGCGACGATCAGGAAGTAGTCCGCGAAGCCCATCTCGCGGATCGTCTTGAGCTCGAAGCGAAGCCGCTCGTCGAGCTCCGGGGTCGAGGCGCCGTAGCGCTTCACGAGACCCTTCTCGCAGAGCTCGACGAGGTACTCGAACGCGTCGCGGCCGTCGGGTACGGGGAACCTCGGCAGCCGGATCCGGCCGAGCTCGAGCTCGACGTTGCAGCGCTCGGCGACCTCGAGGCTGCGCCGGAGGGCGTCCTCGTGGCCCGGGAAGTCGAGCGCCATCTCGGCCGGTGTCTTGAAGTAGAACTCCTCGGCGCCGAAGCGCCAGCGGTTCGGGTTCTTCAGGGAGTCGCCGGACTGGATGCAGAGCAGCGCCTCGTGGCTGTACGCGTCGGTCGCGTCGAGGTAGTGGACGTCGCCGGTCGCGACGAGCGGCAGCTTCTGCCGCTGCGCGAGGCCGGGCAGCCCCTGGAACGCGGCCTGCTGCACGTCGAGCCCGACGTTCTGGAGCTCCACGTACGTGTTGTCCCGCCCGAAGATCTGGGCGAGCCGGTCGAGCTCGGCCTCCGCGTCCGAGTCACGGGCCTCGGAGAGCGCGCGCGACACCCTGCCGGAGAGGCAGCCAGAGAGCGCGAGCAACCCCGGCGCATGACGCTCGAGCAGCTCCCAGTCGACGCGCGGCTTGTAGTAGTAGCCCTGCAGATAGCCGAGCGAGCAGAGCTTGACGAGGTTCGCATAGCCCTCGTTGTCGGCCGCCAGGAGGGTCAGGTGCGCGTGCCCCTTGACCTGCGCGCGGCGGTCGTCGACGACGTAGACCTCGCACCCGTAGATCGGCTTGATCCCCTGTGCGGCCGCCGCCTTGTGGAGGTCGATCGCCCCCGCCATCGAGCCGTGGTCGGTGAGCGAGACGGCCGGCATCTCGAGGTCGGCCGCCTTCTTCGCGAGCGCCGGGATCCTGCACGCCCCGTCCAGGATCGAGTACTCCGAATGGACGTGCAGATGGACGAACGGCGCGGGCACGGGAAGGCCATCGTAGTGGGGCGGTCCGCTGGACAACCGGGCCGTTCCTGCCGATAACCGGTGTATGCGGCACATTCCGATCTCACTCAAGCTCGTGGCGGCGCTGAGCCTCCTCGCCGAGGCGACGGCGGCGGCGCTCGTCTTCTGGCACACCGGTCCCCGGGCTCGCTGAGCCCACCCGCCTCCGGGCTCCTGCTGCGAGACTGGAGCCGTGAAGGTGGCCGTCACCGGCGCGTCCGGCCTCGTCGGCTCGGCGCTCGTCCCGGCGCTGCGCGCAGCCGGGCACAACGTCGTGCGGCTCGTCCGCCGGGCCGCGTCTGCAGAGGACGAGATCGAGTGGCACCCCGACACGGGGGCGATCGACGCCGCCGCGCTTGCCGGCGTCGACGGCGTCGTCCACCTCGCGGGCGAGACGATCGGGCAGCGCTGGTCGGCCGACGCACGCCGGCGGATCCTCGGCAGCCGCGTCGACGGCACCGGGCTCGTCGCACGGACGATGGCGTCGCTCGAGCCGCGTCCCTCGGTGCTCGTCCACGCGTCGGGCGTCGGCTACTACGGCCTCGGCGACGAGCCCGTCACCGAGGCGAGCCCGAGGGGGGAAGGATTCGCGGCCGACGTCGTCGAGGCGTGGGAGCGGGCAGCCGAGCCCGCGCGCGAGGCGGGTATCCGCGTCGTCTCGCTGCGCACGGCGCCGATCCTCGACCGCAGCGACGGGCCCGTCGGCAGGATGCGGCTTCCATTCCTCCTCGGGCTCGGCGGCAGGGTCGGAGACGGGAGGCAGTGGTGGAGCTGGGTCTCGCTGCGGGACACGGTGAGCGCATACCTGTACGCCCTCGAGAGCGACCTCTCGGGCCCGGCGAACGTCGTCGCCGGCGCCGTCCCGAACGCCGAGTTCACGAAGGCGCTCGGGAAGGCCCTTCACCGCCCCACGCTCTTCCCGCTCCCCGCGACCGCCGTCCGGCTCGCCTTCGGCCAGATGGGCGAGGAGCTCCTGCTCGGCGGGCAGCGGCCGCTCGCCGAGCGCCTCACGGAGGCGGGGTACGAGTTCCGGGACACGCGGCTCGACGCCGCGCTCGCAGACGCGCTCTCGACCTGAACTCGCGCCTCGGGCATACTGGCCGGGTTCCCGACGAAGGAGGTCGCTGCAATGAGAGACACCGCTTCCTCCCGGCCGCGCCCCGCGCGGCTCGTCGTCTGAACCACGAGACGGGCCTCTCCCGACGGGCGCTCCGGGCGCCCTGCACTCCGTAGTCCGAGAGGAGACCTTCCGCGTGCCCGATCTCACCACGCTCGGCTGGGACGACGCCCTTGCCGAGCAGTTCGCCCCCTACGCGACCGAGGGCCTGATCCCCGGCCGTGTCGCCGTGCAGCACCGCGGCGCCTACGACGTCGTCACGGAGCCGGGCGAGCTCCGCTGCGACGTCGCCGGCCGCCTCTACGACGAGTCGCGTTCCCCGGCCGACCTGCCGGCGGTCGGCGACTGGGTCGCGGTCGCCGCCCGAGCCGAGGAGGACGCGGGCACGATCCAGGCCGTCCTGCCGCGACGCACGAAGTTCTCGCGCAAGACCGCCTGGCAGGCCGCGGAGGAGCAGGTGCTCGCCGCCAACGTCGACGTCGTCTTCATCGTCACCTCGCTCAACGAGGATCTGAGTCTCCGGCGTCTCGAGCGCTATCTCATCCTCGCGCGGGAGAGCGGCGCGGAGCCGGTGGTGCTCCTGACGAAGAGCGACCTGAGCGACGACCCGTCCGCGGCCCTGGCCGCGGTCGGGTCGGTGGCCGCGGACGTGCCGGTTCACGCGCTCTCGAGCACGACGGGCGAGGGACTCGACGCCGTGCGCTCCCACCTCCGGCCGGGTGTCACGGCCGCGCTCCTCGGATCCTCCGGCGTCGGCAAGTCGACGCTCGTGAACACGCTCGCAGGCGAGGAGCTGCTCGCGACCCAGGAGCTCCGGGACGACGGCCAGGGACGGCACACGACGACACGCCGGGAGCTCGTGCAGCTCCCGGGCGGCGCCCTCGTGATCGACACGCCCGGGATGCGGGAGCTCCAGCTCTGGATCGCCGACGAGGCGCTCGAGGAGACGTTCGACGACGTGACCTCGCTGTTCGAGCACTGCCGCTTCTCGGACTGCAGCCACGAGAGCGAGCCGGGGTGCGCCGTCAAGGCGGCGCTCGCCGACGGGACGCTGCCGCCCGAGCGCTGGACGAGCTACCTCAAGCTGGAGGCGGAGATGGCCGCGCTCGAGCGGAGGCTCGACAAGCGCCTCGCCTCCGACGAGCGCAAGCGTTGGAGGTCGCTCGCGCGGCAGCGAAGGCGCTGACTTTGCATCGCCCGGGACGGGGTCTACGATCGGCGGGATGCCGAGCGTGAGCGAGATCATGACGCCCGACGTGCTCGGGCTCGACCCCGCGACGAGCCTGGTCGAGGCGGCCCGCCGCATGAACGAGCGGCGCGTCGGCGCGGTCGTCGTGACGGAGGGCGACCGCCTCGTCGGCATCGTCACGGAGCGGGACGTGCTGCGCGCCGTGGCGACGGGCGCCGTGGACGGGCCGGTCGCGGACGCGATGACGCGGTCGCCCGAGACGATCGCGCCGGACGAGAGCGCCGGTCAGGCGGCGGCGCTGATGATCCACGGCGGCTTCCGGCACCTGCCCGTCGTCGACGGCGTCGACGTCGTCGGGATGGTCTCGATCCGCGACCTCGTCCGCGTCTCGGTGGACGACGAGGCCCCGCGCGGCGTCTAGCGGCCGAACGCGGCCCGCTTGTCGTCCTCGCTCAGCCGGCCGGCGGCATACGTCGACGTGCCGGTCCCCTGCAGCTCGCGCGCGCCGGCGGCGAGCGCTCCGTGGGCCGCGGCCGCGAGGAGGCTCCCGGTGGAGACGCGGCGAACGCCGAGCTCCGCGAGCTGCGGGACCGGCGGCGCGGCGGGGGTCGCGAGGACGTTGACCGGAGCGCCGACCGCCTCAACGACCGCAGAGATCTGCGCCCTCGTGCTCAACCAGGGCGCGTAGAGGCAGTCGGCGCCGGCGTGGCGGTAGGCGACGAGGCGCGCGATCGTGTCGTCGAGGTCGTCGACGCCGTGCAAGTGGTTCTCGGCGCGGCCGGTCAGGACGAGCGGCGGGTCGAAGGCGTGGGCGGCCGCGGCCGCCTCTGCGACGCGCTCGGCGGCGAGCGCGACGTCCTCGATCCGCTCCTCGACGGGGTTCCAGTCCTCGATCGAGCAGCCTGCCGCCCCTGCCTCACCGAGCAGGCGAACGGTCTCCGCGACCCCGCCCGGGTCGTCCGGGTAGCAGCGCTCGCTGTCGACGTTGAGCGGCAGCTCGGTCGCGGCGGCGAGCGCCGTGACGTGGTCGACGAGCTCGTCACGCGTGACCTGGGTGTCGAGTTTGCCGAGCGTCCAGGCGAACCCGGCGCTCGTCGTCGCGAGCGCCTCGAAGCCGAGGGCGGCGAGCACACGTGCCGTGCCGACGTCCCACGGGTTGGGCATCAGGAAGAGCTGCTCTCGGGCATGCAGCTCCGCAAAGCGACCGCGGCGTGCGGCTGACATGGCGACCTCCGTCGACCTCAGCGCTTCCAGGGTGGGACCGGCTCGGTGTCGATCCCGTACCGCTCGATCGCCTCGGCGACCACCCTCGGCTCGATCGTCCCGTCGTCGGCGAGCGCCTTCAGCGCGGCGACGGCGACGTGGTAGCGGTCGACCTCGAAGAACGTCCGCAGCGCGACGCGGTAGTCGCTGCGCCCGAACCCGTCCGTCCCGAGCGTGACGTAGCGGCCGCGCACGTAGGGCCGGATCTGGTCGGCGTACGTCCGGATGTAGTCGGTCGCCGCCACCTTCGGGCCCTCACGCCCGTCGAGGCACTGCTCGACCCACGAGCGGCGCTGATCCTCCGTCGGATGGAACATGTTCCAGCGCTCGACCTCCATCCCGTCGCGGCGGAGCTCGGTGAAGCTCGGTGCGCTCCAGACGTCCGCGGCGACGTCGAAGTCGCCCGCGAGGAGCTCGGCGGCCGCCTCGACCTCGCGCAGGATCGCGCCCGAGCCCAGGAGCTGCACGCGCGGGCCGTCGCCGGACGGCGCCTCGCGCAGGAGATACATGCCCTTGAGGATCCCCTCCTCTGCGCCCTCGGGAAGCGGCGGGTGCGGGTAGTTCTCGTTCATCACGGTGAGGTAGTAGAAGACGTCCTCCTGCTGGGTGAGCATCCGGCGCAGGCCGTCGCGCACGATCACCGCGACCTCGTACCCGTAGGTCGGGTCGTAGGCGACGCAGTTCGGGATCACCGAGGCGAGGAGGTGCGAGTGGCCGTCCTCGTGCTGCAGGCCCTCGCCGTTCAGCGTCGTCCGCCCCGCGGTGCCGCCGATCAGGAAGCCGCGGGCACGGCTGTCGCCGGCGGCCCAGGCGAGGTCGCCAACCCGCTGGAAGCCGAACATCGAGTAGAAGACGTAGAACGGGATCATCGCCGTGCCGTGGTTCGCGTACGACGTGGCGGCCGCGAGCCAGGACGAGAAGGCGCCGGCCTCGTTGATCCCCTCCTGGAGGATCTGGCCGTGCTGGTCCTCGCGGTAGAACATGAAGTCGCCGGCGTCCTCGGGCTCGTAGAGCTGGCCGACCTGCGAGAAGATCCCGAGCTGGCGGAACATCCCCTCCATCCCGAACGTCCGTGACTCGTCGGGCACGATCGGCACGATCCGCGGGCCGAGGACGTCGTCGCGCACGAGCGTGTTGAGGATGCGGACGAGCGCCATCGTCGTCGAGTTCTCGCGCTCCCCGCTGCCCTCGAGGACGTTCTCGAAGGGCGGCGGCGTCGGCAGCGGCTCCGACTCCGTGTGCCGTGCCGGGAGGCTGCCGCCGAGCGCCTTGCGGCGCGCGAGGAGGTGCGCGAGCTCGGGGCTGTCCTCGGGCGGCCGGTAGAAGAACGCGCCCGTCGCCTGCTCGTCGGTGAGCGGGATCCCGAGGCGGTCGCGGATCGCGAGGCGCGCCTCCTCGTTCATCGACTTCTGCTGGTGGGTGATGTTGCGGCCCTCCCCGGCCGTGCCCATGCCGTAGCCCTTGATCGTCTTGGCGAGGATCACCGTCGGCTGGCCGGTGTGGCGCACGGCGGCGTCGTAGGCCGCGTAGACCTTGCGCGGATCGTGGCCGCCGCGGCGCAGCGCCCAGATCTCCTCGTCGGTCCAGTCGGCGACCATCGCCTTCGTCTCCGGGTAGCGGCCGAAGAAGTGCTCCCGGACGTAGGCGCCGTCGTTCGCCTTGAAGGTCTGGTACTCGCCGTCGACGCACTCGTCCATCAGCTTGCGCAGCCAGCCCTCGTCGTCTGCCTCGAGTAGCGGATCCCAGTTGGAGCCCCAGACGACCTTGATCACGTTCCAGCCCGCGCCGCGGAAGTTCGTCTCGAGCTCCTGGATGATCTTCCCGTTGCCGCGCACCGGCCCGTCGAGCCGCTGCAGGTTGCAGTTGACGACGAACACGAGGTTGTCGAGCCTCTCTCGGCCCGCCAGCGAGATCGCGCCCATCGACTCCGGCTCGTCCATCTCGCCGTCGCCCATGAACGCCCAGACCTTGCGGTCGCCCTGCTCGACGATCCCGCGCGCGGCCAGGTACCTCATGAACCGCGCCTGGTAGATCGCCATCAGCGGCCCGAGCCCCATCGAGACCGTCGGGAACTGCCAGAAGCCAGGCATCAGCCACGGGTGCGGGTACGACGACAGCCCGTCGCCGCCGACCTCCTGGCGGAAGCGCCGCAGCTGGTCCTCGCTCAGGCGTCCCTCGAGGAATGCGCGCGCGTAGAAGCCGGGCGACGAGTGCCCCTGGAGGTAGACGAGATCGCCGAGGTGAGCCTCGGACCGTGCCCGCCAGAAGTGGTCGAAGCCGACCTCGTAGAGCGTCTCCGCCGACTGGTAGCTCGCGATGTGGCCTCCGAGCTCCGTCGACTCGGCGTTCGCCTGCAGGACGATCGCGATCGCGTTCCAGCGCACGAGCGCGGTCGCGGCCGCCTCGAGCTCCGGGTCGCCCGGCGGGTCCGGCTCGTCCTCGACGGGGATGGTGTTGACGTACGGGGTCGAGACCCCGGCCGTCGTCTGGACGCCGAGATCCTGGGCGTGGTCGACGACCCGGTCGAGGAGGTAGGACATGCGGCCGCGGCCGTCGCTGTCGACGACGGCATCGACCGAGTCGAGCCACTCCCGGGTCTCGACGGGCTCGGTGTCGGCGTTCGTGCTCATGCCCCAAGTGTTGCGGAAGCGCGCGACCCGGGTCCCGGTTGGCCGTCTACACGACTCCCTCGTACGTGTCTCGGAGGTAGCCGAGCCGGGCCTCGCGGTCGCGCGCGGAGCCCAGGAACCGGGTCCACGCCATGCGCTCGTATGCGACGGCTCCGAGCTCCCACACGCAGAACGTGGGCCGGTGCGTCCCGTCGAGCGGCCAGGGGTGGAACTCCGGGTCGTCCGGCCCGTCCTTGGCCCAGACCGTCTCCCACAGCTCGTTGTCGTTCTGCCACGTCGAGACGAGCAGGAAGTAGAAGGCCTCGCCGCAGCGGTGCAGGATCACGAATCCGAGCTCGCCGCCGAGCCGGAGCTCGCCGAGCCTCGCGGCGTCGGCAAGGCCGAGGCGGGCGAGGTCGGACACGGTCGGCGGCACCGGCTCGTCCTCTGGCGCGATCTCGTACCACTTGAGCAGGGTGTTCCCGAGCGCGACGCTCTGCCCCGCGCGGACGGTCTTCGAGGCGTGCTCGTACGAGAGCCCGACACCGGATCCGTTTCGCTCGACGACGCTCACGGCGCGTCACCCGCAGGCGTGAAGTCCATCACCCAGTTCGTCTCCCACGTCCTGCCGCCGTCGTCCGAGAACGCC
>DATAPC010000022.1:0-18936 GCA_036265415.1 Gaiella sp. | reverse complement strand
TGCCGCCCTCGAGACCGCGGAGGCAGTCGTCCTCGGGTCGGGAGTCTTGGCCGACGAGGCGGCGCGCGCACTCCGGCGGTCCGGGTTCGGGAACGTCGAGAGCCGTCCGATCGACGCGGCACCGCCCCCCGATGCGTTCGTCGTCGTCGCGCCCGACCGATCGGAGGTAAAGGAGCTCGACGCGCTCGCGCATCGCCGGCTGGACGGTGCAGGCCCGTGGTTGCAGCTCCTGCCCTTCGACGGGCGCCGTGTCGTCGTCGGCCCGCTCTTCGTCCCGGGGACGACCGGATGCCGTCGCTGTTTCGTGATGCGGAGAGCCGCCTGCTCGGGCTACGAGGAGGACTTCGACGTCGTGGAGGCGGCGCCGCTTCGGGCGGTGGCCCCGTCCGCTGTCGCGACCGCCGCGGCTGCCCTCGGCGCAGTGGTCGCGCTCCGGTGGTCGACGACGCACGACCCGTCGCTGCCCGGATCCTTCTATGCGCTCGAGGTCGGGACGATCCTCACGCTGAGCCACCACAGGCTCCTGCGGGTGCCACGCTGCACGTCGTGCGGCCCGCCGGCACGAGCCGTCCCGTCGCCGTGGCACCAGGCGGCCGCGTCGTGATCCTGCTCGGGACGCCGTTCACCCCGCTCGCCGACGCGCTAGGGCGGCTCGAAGACGCCGTTTCACCTCTCGTCGGGATCGTGACGCACAGCGTCGGGACGATGAGCGCGCCCGACGAGAGCCCGCTGCCGAACTGCGCGTGCGAGCTAGCGTCCGCCACGCGGACACTCGGCGCGTTCGCGGTCGAGTACGGGAGCGGCGCCCATCCCGATCCGGCTCGTGCGCGTGCAGCGGCGATCGGCGAGGCGGTCGAGCGGTACTCGGCCACGTTCGTCCCGGGTGAGCGCCTGCGCACGACGACGGCACGGAAGCTCGGCGTCCGCGCGGTACGGCCGTCGCGCTTCGGTCTCTTCGACGCCTCCCAGCTCGAGCGGCCGGAGTTTCCCTTCGTGCCGTTCGACGAGGACACGACCACCGCGTTCGTGGAGGGGTATTCCCTGACGGACGGCGGCTCCGCGTGGCTTCCGGCGGAGCTGGTCTACCTGCAGCCGCCCGTCCCGGGCATGCGACCGATCGGCTACGCGACGAGCAGCGGGCTCGCATGCGGGCCGAGCTACGACGAGGCCGTCCTCGCGGCGCTGCTCGAGCTCGTCGAGCGCGACGCGGTGATGCTGACGTGGAGCAACCGCCTGTCGCTGCCGTTGCTCCGGTGGGACGGCGACGATGACCTGGAGGTGCTCGACGACCGGTACTTCGGCGCGACTGGTTTGCCCCATGCCGTCGTCGACGCGAGCGCATTCCTCGACGTACCGGTCGCGATCGGGATCGTCCATGGGATGGCCGGGTCACGGGCCGCGCTCGCCGTCGGCGCGGGATGTGCCGCGTCGATGCGCGATGCCTGGCTGAAGGCGCTGTCCGAGGCATTCGGAGTCCACCGCTGGCTCGGCCTGCAGATCGAGACGGACCCCGAGCGCCCCGTCCCGAGAGCCGAGGACGTGAGCACGTTCGACGACCACATGCTCTTCTACTCGTCCGCGGAACACGCGGAGAGGGCGGCGTTCCTCCTCGGCTCCCGGGACTGCACGTTCGTCGCCGATGTGCCGATGCTTCAGGGCGCGACGCCCCGTGAGCTGATCGCAGAGGTCGTCGGGCGCCTTGCTCGCCACGGCGTGGCGGCGTACGCCGTCGACGTGACCTCGCCCGACGTTCGGTGCCTCGGGCTGCACGTCGTACGCGTTGTCTGCCCGGAGCTCTGCGCACTCGACGTGGCGCACACCGCGCGGTTCCTCGGAAGCGCCCGCCTGCTGACCGGCGCCTACGCCGCCGAGGTGCTTCCCGGGCCGCTCGACGTCGGTGCGCTGAACCCCGATCCCCATCCTTTCCCGTGAACCTTCCGACGCCCGCGAATGCCGCTGACGTGGACGGCGTCGTGCAGTGCGAGCGTGTCCCCACCGTGCGGCTCGCCCACGTGACCGATGTCGAGCGGATCGGGTTCCCGGATCCGACCGAGGACTACCACGAGGCGTCGCGCAGCTATCCGGGCGTCGTCGACCCGCTCGTCGGGGGCGCCGCCCGCCTCGAGCAGAGCATCGAGATGCGCGTGAGCACGACCCGTGCGGTCAAGCGCTACCCCGGCAGGCCCCGCGTCCCACTCCCACCGTCCGACCTCGGGTGGGCCACCCTGGCGGCCGCGGTCGCGGGCCGCCGATCGTCCAGAGGCGACGGCGGACGACCGCTCCGTCTGGGCGAGTTGTCGGCGCTGCTCCACACCGCCTACGGCGTGACCGGGGATCTGGGCGATCCCGCCCAGGCTGCGCGGGCTGCACCGTCAGGCGGCGCCCTCTACCCGCTCGAGCTGTACGTCGTCGCCCTCGAGCTCGACGGTGTCGAGCCGTCTCTGCACCACTACGACCCGTCGCGTCACGCGCTCGAGCGGCTGCGCCTGCTCGACGAATCCGAGGACGTCGGGCAGCTGACCCCGTACGACGAGTTGCTCAGGGGCTGCTCGGCGCTCGTGATCGTTTCGGCCATGTTCTGGCGCTCACGGTTCAAGTACGGGGCCCGCGCCTATCGCTTCACGCTCATGGAGGCCGGTCATGTCGCGCAAGGCCTTCTTCTCGCCGCGGCGGCGATCGGCCTCGCGGCCGTGCCCGTCGGTGGGTTCTACGACCGTCGCGTCGACGCGTTCCTCGGCATCGACGGCCTCTACGAGGCGTCGCTCTATCTCCTGCCGGTGGGGACGCGGCTCGACCGCCCGTGAGCGACGCGGTCGTGCGGCTCGGATGGTGGTCGGCTGCCGCGCTCGTCGCGGCTGCGTTCGCGCCCGCCGTGGCGCCGTTCGACTCCAGCCTCGCCCCGCCGGCAGAGGCGGCGACGGTCGGCTTCCTCGCAGCGCTCGCGCTGTACGCGGTCCTCGCACGGCGCGCTGCGCCAGCCGCGCTCGCAGGGCCCGGACTCCGCCGGCGCCTCTTCGCGCGCAGCGTCGTCCTGACGATCAAGTCGGCCCAGGAGGAGGCCCTCTGGCGCGGACTCGCGCTGGGTGCCCTCGTCGCGCCCCTCGGATGTCCCGCGGCACTTGCGGTGAGCACGACCCTCTTCGCCGGCGTCCACGTGCGAACGCAGGGGCGTGCGGCGACGGTGCACCTAGCGACGGGCGCCGTCTTCGGGCTCGTGTACCTCCTCACCGGGCGCCTGCTCGCCCCGATCGTCGCGCACGGGGCATACAACGTGCTCGTCGGTGCTGCCACTCTTGCCCGTGAAGACATGTCCCTTACGGACACTGGTGCCGGTCGAGGTCGGGTCGTACCATCACTCCGGCCCCACGGCCTCCGGATTCCCAGCACCGCGGAGGGCTCGATGCCGCCGGCATTCCCGCAGGTCGTCGCGCGCCTCGACGGCGTCGAGAAGTCGTTCGGCGGCGTGCGCGCCCTCGACGGGATCGATCTCGACCTGGGCGCCGGCGAGATCGTGGCACTGCTCGGGCCGAACGGGGCCGGGAAGTCGACCGCCGTCGCGGTCATGCTCGGCCTCCGCCGGCCCGACGCCGGCCGCGCGTTCCTCGCGGGGCTCGACCCCACGAAGCCCGAGGCGCGCCGACACGTCGGCGCGGTGCTGCAGGAGATCGGATTCCCGCAGACACTCCGCGTCGACGAGCTCGCCGCGCTCGTCCGCGCGCACTTCCCGGATGCGCAGTCGGCGGAGGAGACCCTCGGCCGACTCGACCTCGCGCATGTCGCCCGCCGACAGGCGCTCGGCCTCTCGGGCGGTCAGCGGCGGCGGCTCGCCGTCGCGCTCGCTCTCGCCGGCCGCCCACGCGTCCTCTTCCTCGACGAGCCGACGGCCGGGATGGACGCGAACGCACGACGCGCGCTGCTGCGGGATCTCGAGACCTTCGCGGCGCACGGGGGCTCCGTGCTGTTGACCACACAGCAGCTCTCCGAAGCCGAGGAGATCGCCTCACGGGTCGCGTTGCTCGTCGGCGGCCGGATCGTGCTCGACGGGACGGTCGCCGAGGTGCGGGCGCGCGCCGGGCTGACGCGGGTCACGCTCCGTGCGCGCGTGCTGCCGCCGCTCGCCGGGGTCTCCACCGTGCATTCCCTCCACGACCGCCATGTCGTCTACGTGGGCGACGCAGACCGCTTCGTCGTGGATCTCGTCGGCTCGGGCGTCGAGTTCAGGGATCTCGAGGTCGCCCCGGTGAGCCTCGAGGACGCATTCGTCACCCTGACGGATGACGCCGGCGCCGTCGCCGGAGGGAGCGGGCGATGAGGCTGGCGCTCGCCCACGCGCGGGCGGAGACGCTGACGATGGCGCGCTATCCGGCCTATGCCGTCCCGACCGTCGCATTCCCCGGGATTCTGATGCTGCTCGTCGGCTCACGCTTCGAGCGCGGTGAGCCGGAGCGCATGCTGGCCGGCTTCGCCGCGATGGCGCTCCTCACCGTGACGTTCTTCCAGTTCGGCGTCGGCATCGCGACCGCCCGCACGACGCCCTGGGAGACCTACCTCCGCACGCTTCCGGCGAACGCCACGACGCGCCTCGCCGGACGCGTGCTCTCCGCACTCGTGTTCGCGGCGGCCACCGTCGGCGTCGTGGCACTCGTCGGTGTCGCCGTCTACGGCGCTCGCATGTCTCCCGCGCGGTTCGTCGCACTCGCGGTCGCGCTGCTGATCGGATGCATCCCGTTCGCCTTGCTCGGCGTCGCCTTCGGGTACTGGCTTCCCCCGCGCGCAGCGCTGCCGATCGCGAACCTCGCGTTTCTCCCCCTCGCGATCGGCGGCGCACTCTGGGCGCGACCGGAGGGCCTCCCGCACGAGGCCGACCTCGCGTCCCAGACCCTCCCGACGCGGAGCTGGATGGAGGTCCTCGACTCGGTCGCCACGGCCGACCGGCCGTTCCCCCTCCATCACGTCGCGGCGCTCGCCGGCTGGTCGGCCGTGTTGTTCGCAGCAGCGTGGCTCGGCTACCGTCGCGACGAGGGCGAACGGTTCACGTGACGCTCACCACACCGCTCGGAGGAGCTGGACGACCTCTGCGGCGCTCGCGCGTCGGGGGTTCGCCTGTGCGCCCGGGCGCTCCACGATCGCCGCCGCGACGAGATCGAGATCGGCCTCGGGGACGCCGAAGTCCCTCAGCCGCTCGAATCCGCCGAGCCGGGCGAGCTCCTCCACGCGGCCGGCCGGGTCGTCCGTCCCGATCGCCCGCGCGAAGCGCGCGATCGCGTCGGGCACCGCCCGGGCGTTGAAGCGCAGCGCCGCGGGAAGGCAGATGGCGTTCATCGAGCCCTGCGGGAGCCCGTAGCGGCCGCCGAGAGCCTGCGCCATCGCGTGGCCGAGGCAGAGGCCCGACTCCGCGAGCGCGAGCGCGGCGCGGAGGGCGCCCTCGAGGAGGCGCGTCCGCCCGTAGATGCCGTCGAGGCGGTCCGCGACGATCGGCAGCGCATACGCGATCGTGGTGGCGCCCGTGTCGGCGTGGCGTGCCGCGGCGTCGGTGCATGCAGGGTGGTAGTAGGCCTCTGCGCAGTGTGCGAGCGCATTCAGCGACGTGCCCACCGTCGCCTCGAGCGGCAGGCCGAGCGACAGCTCCGGGTCGTAGATCGCAGCGACGGGGCGAGCGCGCTCGTCGCGGCCGCCGCCTTTCCGGCCGGGCGCGAGCAGCGTTCCGAACGAGGACGTCCACTCGGCTCCGGCGTACGTCGTCGGCACGGCGACGATCCGCGGAGGCTTCTGCATGGTCTCTGCCAGCTCGGCCACGACGGCCTTGCACGTGTCGATCGCACTGCCTCCGCCGAGGCCGACGAGACCGTCCGCCCCGGCCTCGCGGACGAGCGCCGCCGCCTCGCGGACCGTCTCGACCGGGACGTGCGGGGCGACACCGTCGTAGACGCCGGCAACCGGGAGCGGCTTCGAAGCGGCTGCACCACGCCGCGAGGCGACGAGCAGCGGTGTCGTGATTTCGGCCTCCGCGCACACGTCGGACAGCTCCGACAACGATCCTGCCCCGAAGCGGATGATTCGCGCCGGCCGCTCGTCGGTCATCGCTCGACGTCCTCGGCGGGGAAGAGGCCGAGCCCGCCGAGAGTCGCGATCCGCTCGCGCGCAAAGCCCGCGAACGCTTCCGTCACACGCGACTGCGCTCGACCGGTCGCCCGTGCGAGCGAGATCGCCCGCCTCCCGTCCATCCCCTCGATCCGCGCCTCGGCCAACGTCCCGGCTGCAAGCTCGGACTCGACCGCGGCGCGCGAGATGAAGGTGACGCCGTACCCCGCGAGCACGGCACTCCGTACCGATTCCTGCAGGCCGAGCTCGAGCCGCAGGTCGAGGTCGCGCAGACGCAGACCGAGGCGTCGCAGCTCGTCCTCCACGATGCGTCTGACCCCGGCCCCCTCCTGCATCACGACGAGCGTCTCCGTGGCGAGCTCGTGGACGTCGAGCGCCCGTCCGGTGAACCGGTGGCCCGGCGGGCAGACGAGCACCACCTCGTCGTATGCGAACGGGTCGAACCGCACGGCGCGGTGCCGCGGCGCCGCGCCGACGATCCCGAGCTCGAGCCGGCGGTCGGCGACGAGCTCCACGACGGTCCGCGTGTCGTGCACCTCGAGCGCGACCCGGACGCGCGGGTGTGCCCGTTGGAACTCGCAGAGGAGCTGCGGCACGACGACCGCGGCCGGGCCGGTCGACGCTCCGATCGACAACGAGCCCGCGAGGTCGCCGACGCCCTCCGAGACGACCTCGTCCAGGACCTGCCGCTCCAGGGAGAGGAGTCGCTGCGCCCCGCGGTAGAGACGGAGACCCGCCTCGGTGGGCTCCACTCGACGACCCGAGCGGTCGAGCAGCTGCGTGCCGAGGCGCTTTTCGAGCGCCCGAACCTGGAGCGAGACTGCGGGCTGGGTGACCCCGAGCTGGTCGGCTGCCTGCGAGAACGAGCGACGTTCCACGACCGCGCAGAACGCGGCGAGCTGACGCGTGTCCATAAGTCGATCTTATAGACCCGCTCGCCCGCCGGAGGCGTATGCGCCTGTGCATGATGCACGGGTGCAGCGCCGCGCCGACCCCTGCTCTCACGCGTGCAGCGACTGCTCGAGGGCGCCGGCGCGGTCGTGCGTCGCCTGCGCGTGAACCCGACGGTCGAGGTTGACCCCGCCGACGGCGGCGGCGCTTGCTTCTCGTCGGCCTCCGCGCAGACCCTTCCGAACGTCGCGGCGCCGTTTCTCGGCGAGTCGCTCGACCGCGGAGCCGGCGAGCGGATCGGCAGCGGCGAGGAGGTCTGATGCGCGTCTGGATCGACGTGACGAATTCGCCGCACGTCGTCTTCTTCCTGCCGCTCGTCCGCCTCCTCCGCGAGCGTGGCCACGACGTGACGCTGACGGCGCGCGACTTCGCGCAGACGCTCGAGCTGCTCGAGGATGCAGCGCTCGAGCACGTGGTGGTCGGGCCGCCGCACGGGGGGGTCTCGCGAGCCGCGAAGGCATCGGCCATGGCGCAGCGGCTGTGGGCGCTTCGCCGGTTCGCGCGCGGGCGGGGATTCGACCTCGCGCTCTCGCACGCCTCGCACGAGCTGCCCCTGGCCGCGCGGTCGCTCGGCGTGCCGTCGTCGTACGCGTTCGACTACGAGTTCGCGCTCACCCAGCACGGGCTCGGCTGCCGTGCGGCGACACATGTCGTCGTCCCGCAGGCGATCCCCCAGGAGCGGCTCGACCGGCTGGGTGCGCCGGCCCGCAAGGTACGACGGTATCCCGGGCTGAAGGAGGAGTACTACCTCCACGGGTTCGTGCCCGACCGGCAGGTGGTGGACGACCTCGGGATCGACCGCTCGCGGGTCCTCGCCGTCGTCCGGACGCCGCCCGAGGTGTCGCTCTACCACCGTCACGGGAACCCGCTCTTCACCGACGTCCTCGAGCGCCTCGGCGGGGATCCGGACGTGTGCGCTGTGGTTCTGCCGCGGACGCCCGGCCAGCGAGACGCCCTGCGCGCCGCGGGCCTGCCCTCGCTCGTCGTCCCCGGGCGGGCGGTCGACGCCCTCAGCCTCGTCGCGCTCGCGGACCTCGTCGTCTCCGCCGGGGGGACGATGAACCGTGAGGCGGTCGCGCTCGGCACGCCGGTCTACACGACGTTCTCGGGCCGCCTGGGGGCCGTCGACGAGCGTCTCGTGAGCGAGCGCCGGCTGCGCGCGCTCGAGACGGCGGGGGACCTCCGCATCGAGCGACGGGCCGCGGTGCCACCCCCTGAGACGCGGCCGCCCGAGCTGCTCCTCGACTGTTTGCTCTCGGCGCTCGGGGGATAGCCCCCTACGCCGGGAGGGCGTATTGTCCTGCCGTCGACCAAGGGAGGGGAGACCTCAGATGCGAAAACTGCTGATGCTGAGCGTCGCCGTGGCCGCAGCCGCCGTGCTGACTGCCGTGGCGCTCGCCGGCGACAACGACAGCGGCTTCAAGACGTCGCAGCCCTCGATGCTCACGACCGGCGACAGGTCGGACGTGACGTTCACGCCCATCGCGACCGTCGGGGAGATGCTCCCGGGCAACACGCGCTTCGAGTCGATTCCGGACGGGATTGCGTTGCGGACGCGCGGTAACGGCCGGGTCGACGTGTACGTCAACCACGAGACGTCGCTCGTCCCTTTCCCGTACACCCCGGCCGCACCGACCGAGGCCAATTCCCAGAACGACTTCACCAACGCCGAGGTCAGCATGCTGGCGCTCAACCAGCACAGCGCCGGCGTCCTGACCTCGAGCAAGGCGGTCACGAGCGACCAGAACTTCCAGCGCTTCTGCTCCAGCTTCCTCGCCTGGACGGAGCAGGGCTTCGACCGCGCGCTCCTCTTCACGAACGAGGAGGCCGTCGACTGGGTCAATCGGGCCGGAAAGGCATGGCCCGCGACGATCGGCGCCCCCGAGGCGAGACAGGCGGGCGTCGTGGTCGCCCACGACCTGAAGTCGGGCGAGAACCGGCCGATCTGGGGCCTCGGACGGCTGAACCACGAGAACACCGTCGCCGTGCCCGGCTTCGACGACCTCGTGCTGCTGACCGGTGACGACACGTTCACCAACAACCCGTCGCAGTCGCAGGTCTACGCGTACATCGCAGACGACGCGGACGCCGTCTGGAACGACGAGGGGTCGCTCTGGGCGTTCGTCTCCGACAACCCGTCGTTCCAGAAGTACGAGGACTTCGCCCCCGGCAGCGCCCAATCGGTCGCGGGCCACTTCATCGAGGTGCCGCGGGCCATCGCCACCGGGCGAAAGGCCGACGGAACGGAGGTCAAGGCCTCCGACTTCGGGTTCCCGGCGCCCCCGAACGACGGCACGTGGCAGCGCGACCCGGCCGGCGTCGGGATCGACGGCCCGCAGTGGGTGCTCGACCACTGGTCGCGGACGAACCACGTCTTCAGCTTCGTACGGGTCGAGGACATCGCATACGACAAGCGCCCGGGGATGTCGAACGTCGTCTACGTCATCGACTCCGGACGAGGCACGACCGGGGATCCTGGCCCGGGCAAGTCGACGAACGGGCGCGTCTGGAAGATGGTGCTCGACCCGACGAACCCGAAGCACGTGACCTCCCTGTCGATCTTCGTCGAAGGGGACGACAACCCGGTCAAGACGCTCCGCGAGATCCACCAGCCCGACAACATCGAGACGACCCCGAACAGCCTGCTGGTCACGGAGGACCCGGGCTCGAGCCAGCAGTTCGCGCCGACCGACACCTCGGCGAACGCGACGACCGCGCGGCTCTGGCGTGTGCCGCTCTCCGGCGGCGCCCCGGAGGTGGTGGCCAAGGTCGACCAGTCGGCCGACGAGGGCCCGGCCGACGTCGACTCCGCGTCGAAGGGGAACCTCGGTGCGTGGGAGTCGAGCGGGGTCGTCGACGCCTCCTCCGCGTTCGGCTCGGGCGCGTTCCTCGTCACCGTTCAGGCGCACACGCTCTGGGTCGCCAAGGCGCCCGGCGACGACAACGTCCCGCCTGCAGGCCCTGACTTCACCTACAAGCGCGAGGGCGGCCAGCTCGTGCTCCTGAGGATCCCGGGGGCGTAGAGCGTCACCGCTCGAGAGCGGGTCGGGCCCCCGCGCCCGACCCGCTCTCCAGCCGCGTCACGAAGCCTGGCCCCCCGGCGAACAGGCAGTGGTCGACGTTCATCACGCGGCCTTCGCCGTAGACGAGTGGCTCGCGAACCTCGCGCGGATCGACGCCGCGTACCGAGGCGATCGGAGTGTGACCGTGGACGACGAGCTCGCCGCCGAACGCGTCGAGGAGCGCATCCACGGCCGTTGGCTCGGTGAGGCGCATGCGGTCGGAGACGATCGCGAGCAGCTCGTCCACGGACGCGGCGGAACCGCGTGAGAGGGTCGCCGCGGTCGCCGCCGTGAGCTCCGCGCGCGAGCTGCCGAGCTCGAGGTACGCGCTCGTGTCGGCGTGCACGACGAGCCAACAACCGTCTCGCGCGAGCGGCGGCAGACTCGTGATCCAGTCGACGTGCTCCGGCGTCAGCGCCTGCAGGTCCGACTCGACGCCCCCGTTGAAGAGCCAGATGTCGCGAAAGGTCTGGCCCGGGATGCTCGTCTCCTCGCCTCCGAACCGGTACACCGCGACGAGCTGGACCTCGTGGTTGCCGAGCAGGCAGCGGAGCGATCCCTCGCTCTCGTGCTCGAGCCGGCGGACGAGCTCGATCGCGCCGATCCCGTCCGGACCGCGATCGACGAGATCGCCGACGAGCCACACGCGAGCGTCGGCGCCCGACCAGCGCTCCGACGTGTCGACGAGCCCTGCGTTCCGCAGGAGCTCCACGAGCACGTCGCGATGGCCGTGGACGTCGCCCACGACGAAGACGGGCGGATCGGCGGCTACGGGACCGGTCCCGAGTTCTCGACCGCGGTGGGCACGCGGGCGTGCTCGCGACGCGGCTCGCCGACGAGGCGCCTGAGCTCGCCCACGAGATCCAGCGTCTCGCCGTCCTCGACGAGCTTCTCGAGCAGCGCGAGCTCGGTCTCGAGCCACTCCGCATCGACGGGCGGCCGGGTGATGAGGTCGATCTTCGGATGCCGGCTCGGCGAGACGGTCTCGCCGTCGCCGACGAGCACCTCGTGCAGCTTCTCGCCCGGCGCCGGTCCGACGAACTCGATCGCGACGTCGCGGCCGGGCTGCTTGCCCGAGAGGCGGATCATCTTCTCCGCGAGGTCGACGATCCGCACCGGCTCACCCATGTCGAGCACGTAGACCTGCCCCCGGCCGCCGATTGCGCCCGCCTGGACGATCAGCTGCACGGCCTCGGGGATCGTCATGAAGAACCGCGTCATCTCGGGGTGCGTGACGGTGACGGGGCCGCCGCGTGCGATCTGCCGCCGGAAGATCGGCACGACCGAGCCGGAGGAGCCGAGCACGTTGCCGAAGCGAACGGCGACGAAACGCGTGGTCACGTCCGCGCGGTGGCCCCACGTCTCCACGATCCATTCGGCGAGCGCCTTCGACTGCCCCATCACCGTCTTGGGGTTCGCCGCCTTGTCGGTGGAGACGAGGACGAACCGCTTCGCGCCGAACTCGACGGCGGCGTCGGCGACCACCCTCGTACCCAGCGTATTGTTGCGCACCGCCTCGATCGGGTTCGCCTCCATCATCGCGACGTGCTTGTAGGCGGCCGCATGGAACACGACCCCGGGGCGGTACTTGTCGAACACCTGGCCCAGCTTCGCCGAATCGCGCACGTCGCCGACGACGGCCGCGGCGGCGCGGAAGCCACGCTCCCGGACGAGCTCGCGCTCGATCTCGAAGAGCGCGGGCTCGGCATGGTCGAGGAGCACGAGCTTGGCCGGGCCGATGCGCGCGATCTGCCGGCAGAGCTCCGATCCGATCGAGCCGCCCGCACCCGTCACGAGCACCACCTCGTCCTGGAGGTACTCGGCGATCGAGGCGAAGTCGACCTCGACCGGCTCCCGGCCGAGGACGTCCTCGACCTCGATCGGGCGCAGCTGTCGGGCGAGGTCCGCGTCGCCGGAGACGAGGTCGGAGAGGCTCGGAAGCGTCTTGACCGGCACGTCGAGCGCGCGGGCGGTTTCGAAGATCCGCGCACGGAGATCGCCCGGGGCCGTCGGTATCGCGATCAGCACCTCGTCGGGCCTGCGGTCGCGGATGACGTGCTCGAGATCGGCCGTCGTGCCGAGCACGCGGACGCCGTGCAGGCGGAGGTTGCGCTTGCGCGGGTCGTCGTCGAGCAGCCCGATCGGGCTGTACCCGAGCGCCGGGCTGCGCTGCATCTCCTTCACGACGAGCTGGCCGGCGTCGCCGGCGCCCACGATGACGGCTTCCTTGCCCCGGCTGACGATCCGGCCGGGCAGCGGTCGCTCGATGATCGTGCGCGCGAGCAGCCTGGAGCCGGCCACGAAGGCCATGCAGATCAGGAGGTCGATGAACCACACGCCGCGCGGCACGGCCACACGGTGGACGTCGAACAGCGTGAAGACGAGGAAGACGGCGATCGACGCCAGCACGACGCCCCTGAGGGCCGCCCACATGTCCCGCGTCGAGACGTAGCGCCACCAGCGGTTGTAGAAGCCGGAGAGCGCGAAGACCGGAAGCTTGATCGCGACGACGAGGAGGACGATTGGCCACTCGAGGTAGCGGTCGTAGTACACGGGCCGTACCTGGTCGAAGCGAAGGCTCCACGCGAGCCACCACGCTCCGGCGACGAGCAGCGCGTCGACGCCGAGCGGCCAGATCGAATGGCGGTTGACGGGGCTGCGCACGGCTCCGGCTCCTCGCTCTAGACGGCGACGCCGACGGCAGACTTCACGGTAGCGACCACCGCGGCCTGATCGTCGGGGCCGATCCCGCCCCACATCGGCAGCGCGAGGTTCTCCGCTGCGGCACGCTCGGTCTCCGGCAGCGACCCGGCCCGGTAGCCGAGGTGGGTCATCGCCGGCTGGAGATGCAACGGCGTGACGTAGTACGACGCCGACGCGATCCGCGCGTCGCGCAGCGCCTCGGCGATGCGAGCCCGCTCCGGCGTGCGGACGACGTACATGTGGTAGACGTGGCCCGGCTCGTCGGCCGGCAGCTCGACGACCTCTCCGAGGCCGAGGTCTGCGTAGCGAGCCGCCGCCTCGCGGCGCCCCGCGTTCCAGCCCGCGAGGTGCGGCAGGAAGACACGGAGCGCGGCAGCCTGGATCGCGTCGAGGCGGGAGTTCGCACCGACGAGCTCGAACGTCTGCTTGTCGCGCGACCCGTGGAAGCGGAGCTTGCGCACGGTCTCCGCGACGGTGTCGTCGACGCAGGCGACGAGGCCGCCGTCGCCGAGGGCGAAGAGGTTCTTCGTCGGGAAGAAGCTGAACGTCGAGCAGACGCCCGTGGTCGCGATCCCGGGCGCGCCGAAGGCCTGCGCTGCGTCTTCGAGGAGCAGCGGGCCGATCTCCGCCAGGTCTGCGAGCGCCGCAGGACGGCCGAAGAGATGGACCGGGACGATCGCCCTCGTGCGCTCGGTGACGGCCGCGCCGACGGCCGCCGGGTCGAGGTTGAGCGTCGCGGGATCGATGTCGGCGAAGACCGGGGTCGCGCCGACGCGGGCGATCGCCTCCGCCGTCGCGTAGAACGTGAACGCGGGGCAGACGACCTCGTCGCCGCGGGTGACTCCCATTGCCTCGAGCGCGAGGACGAGCGCGTCTGTGCCGTTCGCGACGCCGATCGCATGCGGCACGCCGAGGTACGCGGCGGCCTCTCGTTCGAACGCGTCGACCTCGGGGCCGAAGATGAACCGTCCGGACTCGAGGATCTCTGCGAAGCGGGCCTGCAGCTCGGGGATGAACGGCGCGTACTGCGCCTTGACGTCGACGAGGGGGATCACGACCGCACGAGTGTACCCGCGTCGTCTGCGGCGTATCCGCCGCAAACAGGGCTAAATCACCTCGTCTGCG
Source organism: Gaiella sp. (assembly GCA_036265415.1). Classification (GTDB taxonomy): domain Bacteria; phylum Actinomycetota; class Thermoleophilia; order Gaiellales; family Gaiellaceae; genus Gaiella. The sequence goes on along the minus strand of DATAPC010000022.1, from coordinate 4,993 downwards.
CGGTCGGCGCGCGGCTGCCGGCGCCGCTTGCGGACGTGCCAGACGACCCAGGCGACCGCCCCGACCACGAGCACCGCCACGACGTAGTCGACGAAGCGGAAGGCTTCGTGGAACTGCTCCCAGCTCGCTCCCGCCGCCCAGCCGGCGCCGGCGAACGCGAAGCACCAGAGAGCCGACCCGAGCAGCGTCAGCCAGACGTACGGCCCGAACCGGGCGCGGAAGACGCCCGCGGGCACGGCGATGAACGACCGCATGACCGGCGTGATCCGCCCCAGGAAGACGGCCCACTCCTCCCATCGGTCGAACCAGCGCTCGGCGCGGTCGAGCTTCTCGGTGTTCAGGTGCAGCCAGCGCCCGTGGTGTTCCAGCCAGGGTCGCCCCAGGTGGTCGCCGAGCGCCCAGCCGCCGATCGAGCCGATCAGGTAGCCGGTCGTGCCCGCGATCGCGACTGCGAGATAGGCGGGGAGCCCGCTGTCGAAGTGGTAGCCGAACAGGGTGATCGCCTGGCCGGCGAAGGCGCCCGAGGCGACCGCCCCCGCGTAGACCATCACGACCTCGCTCGCGGCCGGGAACACGGCGTCGACGAGCATCAGCAGGAAGACGGCGTAGAGGCCGTAGTTGCCGATCGCGTCGGTGACCCAGGTCGTGATGTCGCTGAGCACGCTGGCGACGGGCATCGCGGGATGCTAGCCGCGGCAGCCTACGGCGCTGCCGGGGCCGCGCGGAGCGCGATCGGCGCCGTCAAGACCGAGCGCCCGAGCGCGCTCGTCGCGACGACCTCGACGGCGAAGCGCCCCTCGAGCCGACGGCCGTTTGCCCCGAGCCCGTTCCACGTCACGTGCTGGTCGCCTGCGTCGCGCACGGCCGGCTGCGCGAGCCCGCGGCGGACCGCCCGTCCCGCCCCGTCGAGCACGGTGACGGCGACCCGCGCCTCGCGGGAGAGCCTGAAGGCAATGGGGATGTCGCGCCCGGCGGGAGGAACGGCGCGGAGCTTCGGCACGCGAAGGAAGCCGAGCGTGTCGTCGACGACGAAGGTGCGTGTGATCGACGACGCCCGGCCGACGTCGTCCACGGCCTTCACCTCAAACGTCCACGCTCCGGCGACCGCACCGGCGCCGGTGGCCGCAGCGCCCGTCCCGGCCGCGGCCGGGAAGGCGACGGGGTACGTGCCGGCGGCCTGCTGCGCCTCCGTCGAGACCGGCGTCGAGGCGTCCGGCGCGCGCAGTGTCACGCTCACGGCGGACGGGCGCACCAGCCGGTACTGGAGGCCCGGGGTCTCGTCCACCCCGTCGCCGTTGGGTGAAACGCGCGCGGGAGGCTCCGGGGCGAAGACGCCCTGGTAGAGGAACATCAAGGCGGTCGAGATGCGCCGTTCCGTGCCGTCGGACGGGCGGTTCAAGAGCGTCCCGTCGAACGCCATCGTCGTCGAGCCGCCGCTGTCGAGCGCCATGCCCGTCACGGCCCCGAGCCGGACGAGTGCCTGGGCGAGCTCGAAGTTCGTCAGGCCGATGCTGTACCCCGGCTGCCGGCCGTCGACGGCAACGAGCACGATGCGGCCGTCTCGGAGCTGGCCGACCGCGGTGCGCGGGGCCCGCGGCCCGAGCTGCTTCGTCGTGAACACCTCGCCGGCCCGGAAGATCGGCGCGCCGCTCCGGACGATCTGCGGCCCGCCGCCGATCGCTCCGACGATGTTCGGCCACGACGGCCGCAGCCCGAGAGTCACGGCCATCGTTCCCCCCGGAGGTGCTTCCGCCCGCAGCGCGGCAGCGGCCGTGCCGCGCGCCACGAGCACCGCGCCGCCCGCCGGGATCGCCACCGCGCCGCCGTCGGCACGCGCCTCGACGATCGGCGCCGAGAGGCCGATCTCCGGCGTCGCGGCGGGGAACGGGAAGAGGACCACGGCCGCGCTCCCCGCGAGGGGCGGTGTGCTCGGCCCGTAGGAGTCGGTGTACAGGGCGGCGCCGTTCGCGGCGGGAGCCGTATTGAGCGCGCCCAGCGTCCGCGCGGTCACCGACGCCCGCCACGTCCCGGCGAACGCGACCCGACGCACGTCGAGCGTCCCGTCGCTGCGGATCCCGGCGGAGGAACGCCCCCCGTTCGGCTGGCTGATCAGCTGTGCGTCGCGCACGAGCACGCCCGACGGCCGGCCGGTTGCGAGCGTGAAGTAGTCGCCGTTGATACCGGCGGCCGTCGCCGTAGGCCGCAGGCGCTTCTGCATCGACGTGAGCGTCTCGCGCCCGACGACGGTGTCGTTGGAGAGCACGGGCGCGAGCGTCGTCAGCCCGCCCGGCTTCGGGCCGCGCAGGACGTTGATCGCCACGGGGCCGCGCGACGTGAACTGGACACCCGGCTCGAAGGTGACGCCGGGCCAGAGCTCCCGCGGCGCGGCCGGCCCGGCCGGAACGAGCAGCGCGGCGGCGAGCGACGAGACGGCGAGCGTGGAGAGCAGGCGGCGCATCGACCGGGGCCGAGGGTAGTGGAGCACCCGGCCGCCGACTCGAATCCTCACGGTTTTCGTACACGCCGGCTTCCTGAGAGACTCCGGCCGTGCCGACGCGGCTCGCAGCCCTCTGTGGTCTCGCCGCGCCCGTGACATTCGTGGTGGGCGTCCTCCTCGGCGACCTCGCACAGCCGGACGCGTTCAGCCCCGTCGACGACGACATCAGCGACCTCGGCGCGCTCACCGCATCGAGCCCGTGGCTCTACAACCAGGTGGCGGCGAACCTGAGCGGCCTGCTGGTCGTCTGTCTCGCTCTCGGCCTCTGGCGCGTGCTCGGTTCCGGGCGGCTCGCGCGCGTCGGGACGCTAGGGCTGGTGGTCGCCGGCACGGGCCTGGTGCTGGACGGCGTTTTCCGGCTCGACTGCCAGGGCATCGACACGCGCTGCGACAACACGTCGTGGCACGCCTCCGCCCACAAGGTCGAGTCCGGCATCACGGCCGCCGCGATCCTCGTCACGCCGCTGGTGCTGGCGTTCGCGTTCCGGCGGCTCCCCGACTGGCGCCCGGCGTGGCTGCCGACGCTCTTCGTGACGCCCACCGTCGTCTTCGCGAGCGCCGTGTTCGGCGCCGTCGGTGCGGGTGCCGCCACGCGCGCGGGCAGCGTCGTGTGGTTCCTGTGGGTCGGGTTCCTCGGCCTTCGACTGCTAGGCCTCTCGGCCGAGCACGGCGGTCAGGCGACCCTGACCTCGTCCTTCAAGAACCGCAGCTCCGGCACCTGAGCGAGCTCGCCGACGTCGCGCGCCATCTCGAGGAAGGTGTAGAAGCCCGCGCGCTCGCGCGGCCCGAAGCTGTATCGGAGCTTCTCGAAGTAGCGGGCGAGGAACCCGGGCGGGTAGCCGTAGCGCTCGCTCGCCTCGTAGGCGAGCCGCTCCGGCTCGGAGCGCGCGAGGCGCACCGATGCGACGAGCGCGTCCTGGAGCTCGAGCAGCCCGTCGACGACCGGCTCGGGCGCGGCCCACACGGCGAACACCATGGGGAGGCCGGTGCGCTCGAGCCACAGGCGGCCGAGGTCGTAGTGCGGCGTCGGGTCCTCGAACGCGCTCTTCAGGGCCGCGTCGCCGATGAGCAGCTTCGCATCCGCCTCGGCGGCTGCCTCCAGCGGCAGCCGGTCGGCCTGCGGCAGCAGCACCTTCGTGAGGACGACCGACGTTGCGCTCTCCGGCGTCACGGCGACCGTCCGCACCCGTCCGAGCGGGACCCTCGTCACCAGCTGGATCGAGTCGACCGCGCCCTCGGACGAGACGCAGAGGCGCGGCAGCAGCCGCAGGCGCGGCGCGTTCCGCGCGTACTCGATCGAGGAGATCGGCGCGATGTCGATCTCCCCGGCCATGAGCATCCGGTTGAGTTCGGTCGGGACGCCGGTGACCTCCTCCACCTCGGCCGTCAGCCGGTGGAAGACCGGCGCCATGTTGACGTACGAGATGCGGCCGAGCCGGATCACCGGTCGACCCGGCGGAAGAACGTCACGAGGTTGCCGTCGAGGCCGAGCGTCGCGAACTCGCGCGTGCCGAAGTCGGTGTCGACGCCCGTCTGCGAGACGGGGTGCAGCGCGCCGGCGCCTCGGAGCTCCTCGTAGAGCTCGTCGACGCCGTCGTGGTGCAGCACCGCGAACCCGAGCCGGTCGCGGTAGAAGCCGACGGCGGCTGCCGCGTCGCGGACCGGTAGCGCGGGGATCGTCCGGGTCAGCGTCGGCATCGACCGCAGCGTAGCCCTCAACCGGGCGCGCCCGCGCCCGGCGGCCGATACCGTGCACGTCGTGGGCACCACGATCGCGACCCGCAGCACGCTCGTCGAGTCGCTCATGGGGCGCTACCCGCATGTCCCGCGCGAGGCGGTGCTCAAGGAGGATCTCCTCCGCACCGGGATCGCGTTCGACGACCCGGCGCTCTCGGACAACCTCGACGGAGAGGTGAAGCCGAAGTCGTACTTCATCTTCTCGTTCGACCAGAAGCCGCTCGCGGAGCTGGGCGAGGCGGCGCGCCGGCGGCCTCCGGAGGAGCTCGCCCTGACGGGTGGGCCGTACGCGCTCCGCCGCACGATCGTCTCGGTCCGCGTGAACCCCGGCTCGCCGTACCGCGTGACGGTCGGCGAGAACGGCGGGCTCGAGCTGCAGCTCGACGGGCGTGCGGTCGCCGAGGTCGGCCTCCCGCCGATGCCCGAGTACTACCGGCACACGCTCGCGAACGGCAAGACGGTGATGGAGACCGCGCCGACGATCCAGTGGGGCTACCTGGTCTACCTCACGGTGCTGCGGCTCTGCCAGTACTTCGGCGCGAAGGAGGAGTGCGGCTTCTGCGACATCAACCACAACTGGCGCCAGCACAAGCGCGAGGGCCGGCCGTACACCGGCGTCAAGCCGGTCGCCGACGTGCTCGAGGCGCTCGAGCTGATCGACCGCTACGACACCGACCGCGTGAGCAAGGCGTACACCCTCACGGGCGGCTCGGTGACGAGCATGGTCGACGGGCTCGCCGAGGCGGACTTCTACGGGCG
>DATAPC010000021.1:0-30289 GCA_036265415.1 Gaiella sp. | reverse complement strand
CGCGGCCACCGCGTCGAGCGCCGCACGCAGCTCGTCGAGGCCCGCGCCGGACACCGCGCTGACCGCGACGACGGGGACTCCGGGCACGAGCTCGCGTGCCTCCTCGAGCGCGAGCTCGACCTCGAGCCGGTAGGACAGCGGGAAGGCGCCTGGAGCGACGAGGGCGTCCCCGCGGCGCACGTCTTTGCGCTCGACGCCGGGGAGGTTGACGGCGACCCGCTGTCCTGCCTCCGCGCGCGTCACCGCTCGGTCGTGCACCTGAACCGAGCGGATCCGCACCTCGCGGCCCGACGGCTCGAGCCGGAGGCGGTCTCCCTCGCCGACGGTTCCCGACCAGAGCGTCCCGGTCACGACGGTGCCGATGCCGCGCAGCGTGAAGACCCGGTCGACGTAGAGCCGCGCCGGGAAGTCGGCGCGCCGAGGTGTCGTCTCCGCGGCCACCGCGTCGAGCGCCGCACGCAGCTCGTCGAGGCCCGCGCCGGACACCGCGCTGACCGCGACGACGGGGACTCCGGGCACGAGCTCGCGTGCCTCCTCGACCGCGAGCTCCACCGTCTCGGGATCGACGGCATCCGCCTTCGTCACGGCCACGACGCCGCGCTCGACGCCGAGCAGGCGCAGAACGGCGAGGTGCTCGTGCGTCTGCGGCCGGGCTCCTTCGGCGGCGTCGATCACGACGAGGAAGAGATCGAGCCCGGTCGCCCCGGCGACCATCGTCCGGACGAGCCGCTCGTGGCCGGGGACGTCGACGAGCGACAGCGTGCCGCCCGACGGCAGCTCGAGCGGCGCGTAGCCGAGGTCGATCGAGATCCCGCGTGCACGCTCCTCCGGCAGCCGGTCGGTGTCCTTGCCGGTCAGCGCCCGCACGAGCGCGGTCTTGCCGTGGTCGACGTGCCCGGCCGTCCCGACCGTGAGCGGCATCAGGCCGGGATCGACGCCCGCCGTGCCGCGAGCACCGCTCGGGCGACCTCGTCGACCTCGTCCGGGGTCAGCGTGCGGGCGTCGAGCAGCAGACGCCCGTCGCGGACGATGCCGACGACGGGCGGTGACCCGGCGCGCAGAAGCGGAGCGAGACGCTCCTCGATCGCGCAGGCGGCGCTCGGAAGCTCCGCGAGCGGCAGGGCACCTCCGCCGACGCGGGCAACAGTCTCCTCGACCTCGCCGCCGATGAGCCCGGCGAGGCGCTCGGCCCGCTCGTGCACCGCCTCGACGGGCTCGTCGAGCATCCGCAGCACCGGGATCTCCCGGCGGGCCCGGTCGGGGTCCGCGGAGAGCGCGAGGGTCTCCTCGAGCGCGACGAGCGTCAGCTTGTCCGCGCGGAGCGCGCGGTGAAGCGGATGGCGCCGGAGACGCTCGACGAGGTCGGCGCGGCCGACGACGATCCCCGCCTGCGGACCGCCGAGCAGCTTGTCGCCGGAGAAGCAGACGAGATCGGCACCGGCTGCCACGCTCGCCGCGGCGGTCGGCTCGTCCCCGACGTCCAGGAGCGAGCCCGAGCCCAGGTCGTCGACGAGCGGCAGCCCGGCCGCTCGGGCGAGGGCGGCGAGCTCGCCCGTCGCGACCGCGGCGGTGAAGCCGACGATCCGGTAGTTGGACTGATGGACGCGCAGGATGGCCGCCGTCTCCGGCCCGATCGCGCGCTCGTAGTCGGCGACTCGTGTGCGGTTCGTGGTCCCGACCTCGACCATGCGGGCGCCCGAGCGCGCCAGCACGTCCGGGATGCGGAAGCCGTCTCCGATCTCGACGAGCTCGCCCCGGGAGACGACGACCTCGCGCCCCTCTGCGAGCGCGGCGAGCGCGAGCAGGACCGCAGCGGCGTTGTTGTTCACGGCGACGGCCGCCTCGGCGCCGGTGAGCCGCTCGAGGAGGCCGGCGACGTGGTCCTGCCGCGAGCCGCGCATGCCAGTCTCGAGGTCGAGCTCGAGGTTCGTGTACGAGCGGCCGAGCTCGGCGAGGCGCCGGACGGCCGACGCCGCGAGCGGGGCTCGGCCGAGATTCGTGTGCACGATCACGCCGGTGGCATTCAGGACTCGCCGCAGCGACGACGTCTGCAGGCGCTCGAGCTCGTGGCGCGCGGAGGCCGCGACGTCGTCGGGCTCGTTGCCCTCCGCGATCGCCGCGCGCGCACGTTCGAGCGCCGCACGCGCCGCCTCGAGGGCGAGCGAGCGCGGCGCCGCCGCCAGCACCTCGTCGGCCAGCAGCCTGTCGACCGACGGAAGGTCGCGGAGCTCCATGTGCGTCTCAGTCTAGGAGCGGCACGACCTCGCGCAGCAACGCCACGAGGTCGCCCGCGGCGCGGCCGCCGACCTCGAGCACCCGCTCGTGCTCGATCGGCTCTGGCCGCACACCGGCGGCGGCGTTCGTCACGCACGACAGCGCGAGGCAGCGGATGCCCATGTGCCGCGCGGCGAGCACTTCGGGCACGGTCGACATGCCGACGAGATCCGCACCGAGCACCCGCAGCATGCGGATCTCGGCCGGTGTCTCGAACGCGGGGCCGAGCCAGGCGGCGTAGACGCCGTCGCCGAGCGGCAGCCCGAGCCGTCCGGCCGCCTCGTGTGCGAGGCGCCGGTACTCGGGGTCGTACGCGTCGGACATGTCCGGGAAGCGCGGGCCGAGCGTCTCGTCGTTCGGCCCGACGAGGGGCGACGAGCCCTGGAGGTTCAGGTGGTCGGAGATCGCCACGAGACGGCCCGGCTCGACGGACGGGTCGATCGCGCCGCACGCGTTCGTCAGCACGAGGCTCCGGACGCCGAGGCGGCCCAGCACCCGGACGCCGAACACGACGGTGGCCGGAGCGTGGCCCTCGTAGAGATGGGCGCGTCCCTTCATCACGGCGACGGGGACGTCGTCCAGCATGCCGACGACGAGCGCGCCCGCATGACCGACGGCGGTGGCGCGCGGCCAGCCCGGAATGTCGGCGTACGGCAGCTCGACCAGCTCGCGCACGGCATCCGCGAACGGCCCGAGCCCGCTGCCGAGGACGATGCCGACCCTCGGCTCGTGCTCGATCCGATCGCGGATCGCGGCGACGGCCTCGTCGAGGAGCTCGCTCAGACCGTCCCCTCACGGAGCCGCGACGGCATCTTCGTCACGATCCGGTCGACGGCCTCCTGCGGGTCGTCCGTGAGGTAGAGGAGGTCGAGGTCCTCCGCGGAGACGAGGCCGTCTGCGAGCATCTCCTCGCGGATCCAGTCGATCATCTCGCCCCAGTAGTCGCGATCGAAGAGGACGACGGGGAACGTCCCGATCTTGCCGGTCTGGATGAGCGTCAGCGCCTCGTAGAGCTCGTCCATCGTCCCGAAGCCGCCCGGGAAGATGACGAAGCCCTCGGCGGCCTTCACGAACATCACCTTGCGGACGTAGAAATGCTTGAACGTCCGTGCGATGTCGCAGTACGCGTTCAGGCCCTGCTCGTGCGGGAGCAGGATGTTGAAGCCGACCGAGAGTCCGCCGCCCTCCCTCGCGCCGCGGTTCGCCGCCTCCATCACGCCGGGCCCTCCCCCGGTGACGACGCCGAGGCCTGCCTGCGCGAAGAGGCGCGCGGTCTCGCGCGCCGCCTCGTAGGTCGGCGAGCCTTCCGCCACGCGCGCCGAGCCGAAGATCGACACGGCGGGCCGGTCGATGCGCTCCACCTCCTGGAACCCGGCGAGGAACTCGGACGCGATCAGCGAGATGTCGCCGGCGATCGTCTCGTGCGTCCGGCGCAGGAGGCGGCGGTCGAGCTCGCTGTTCGTGCTCACAGCCGGTCCTGCGGGACGTGCGCCGCGACCATCCCGACGACGAGCGCCGCGGCCGTCAGCAGCGACGCGACGGCGACGACGTTCGAGAGGCGCCGCGCGCGGCTCGGGTCGACGGATCCTCCGCCGGCGCGGAGCACGCGCCAGGAGCGCAGGACGTGGCCCCCGTCGAGGATCCCGATCGGGGCGAGGTTGATGAGGTTGAGGAGGAAGCCGGCGTACGCGAGCGCGCGGAGCAGGTCGGAGTCGACCGCGACCGCGGCGGCGAGGCAGGCGCCCGCCCCCAGCCCGCCCGCGACCGGTCCGGCGAGGGAGACGCGCGCGTTCACCCACGGGTCGAAGCGCACGTTCCGGAGCGCAACGTAGGCGCCGAGGAACGGGATGAAGACCGGAAGCTGCGGATCCAGCCCGAGCCGCCGGGCCTCGACGTAGTGGCCGAGCTCGTGGACGAGGATCAGGAGGACGACGCCGATCGCGAACGACCAGCCCCAGATCAGGGCGTAGCCGCCGACCGCCAGGAAGATCCCGAAGAACTTGAGGAAGAAGGCGCCGAACTTGACCGCGGCGCCGAACACGACCGCGAGCGGCGCGAGCAGCCGGCCGAGAAGCGACCGGCGCGAGCGGTCGTGCTCGGAGGGGAGCGTCGCCGGTTCCGGGGCGGTGACCGGCTCGTAGTCGGTGTCGTAGCGGTTGCTCACGAGGTCGTCAGCTGCCCTGTCCGATCCATTCCTCACCCCCGACGTACAGCTCCTTCTTCCACAGCGGCACGGTGTGCTTCAGCGTGTCGATCGCCTCACGGCATGCGTCGAACGCCGCCGCGCGGTGCGGCGCGGAGACGGCGATGACGACGCTCGTCTCGCCGATCTCGACGGGGCCGACGCGGTGGTGGATCGCGACGTCGATCACCTCGTGGCGTTCGCGCAGCTCGCCGGCGATGCGCTCCATCTCTGCCTCGGCCATCCCCTCGTACGCCTCGTACTCGAGGCGGATCACCTCGCGGCCGCGCGAGTGCGCACGTGTCGTGCCGACGAACGTGGCGATCGCGCCCGCGTCGTCCGTGGCGACCTCCGAGGCGACGCGCTCGAGCGAGAGCGGCGATTCGCTCAGGAGAAATGCGCCACCCGACACCGGCGGGATGAGCGCGATCTCGTCGCCGTCCGACAGGGCATGGCTGCGCTCGACGTACGTGCGGTTGACGGCGTAGACGAGACCGCGAGGCTCGTCGCCGAGTCCGAGGGCGGGCCACACGTCGTCGACCGAGGCGCCGTCGGCGAGCTCCAGCGACCGCTCCCGGGTGCCCGCCCGCTCCCGGAGCGCGGCGAAGAGCTTCACGGCGACCTTCACGCCACGAGCGTATCCGGCGGTTGGCGCCCCGGGCGGTGTCATGTTACATGTCTCCCATGGCCATCCTGCTCCCCCGCGCCAACCTCAACGACCAGGTCTACGAGACGCTGCGGCAGCGCATCCTGACGCGCGATCCAGGGCCTGGGGCGAAGCTGAGCCTGCACGAGCTGGCTGCCGAGCTCGGGGTCTCGCGCAGCCCCGTGCACCACGCGCTCACGCGGCTCGTGTCGGAGGGCCTCCTCTCGGTCAAGGCGCGCCGCGGCTACTTCGTCACGCCCGTGAACGCCCACGCGCTCGTCGAGGGCTACGAGGTGCGGCTCGCCCTCGAGCTCCACGCCGCCGACGTCGCGGTCGACACCGCATCCGACGAGCAGATCGCCGGCCTGCGGCGACGCCACGAGGCAACCGTCGACGCGATCTCCCACGAGGAGTGGGACGCGGCCAACGCGGCGTTCCACGAGGCGCAGGTCGACCTGGCGGGGAACGGGCTCCTCTCCCGCTTCTACCGCGAGCTCTCGGTGAACCTGATGATGCAGGTGATCCGCGGCGGTCGGGTCGAGCGGCACGAGCATCTCGTGACCGAGCACGAGGGGATCGTCTCCGGCTTCGAGCGGCGCGACCGCCGGGCCGCGCGCGAGGCGATCACACGCCACGTGGAGTCGGGGCGGCGCATCGCGCTCGAGGCCGTCGAGCGCGCGGGCGGCGCGCTGTAGGGGACGCGCCGGGGGCCGCCGCGGCGCCCACGTAGGATCGCGGGCATGGCCGACGCGCCCGCCGATCGCCGGCAGACCGAGGCCGGCATCGAGGTGAAGCCGGTCTACGGGCCGGACGACGCCTCGGGGCCGTCCGAGGCGCCCGGCGCGTTCCCGTTCACCCGTGGCCCGTACCGCGACATGTACCGCGGCCGGCCGTGGACGATCCGCCAGTACGCGGGGTTCGGCTCGGCGGACGAGACGAACGCCCGCTTCCGCACGCTCCTCGACCGCGGCCAGACGGGCCTCTCCGTCGCCTTCGACCTTCCGACCCAGCTCGGCTACGACTCGGACGACCCGGTCGCCGACGGCGAGGTCGGGCGCACCGGCGTCGCGATCGACTCCGTCGAGGACATGGCCCGCCTGACGGCTGGCATCCCGCTCGGCGACGTCTCGACGTCGATGACGATCAACGCACCCGCCTCGCTCCTCCTCCTCTGCTACGAGCTCGTCGCCGCGGAGCAGGGCGTCCCGGGCGAGGCGCTCCGCGGGACGGTGCAGAACGACATCCTCAAGGAGTACGTCGCCCGGGGGAACTACATCTTTCCCCCGCGACCGTCGATGCGGCTCACGACCGACCTCTTCGCCTACTGCGCCGAGCGCCTGCCGCACTGGAACACGATCTCGATCTCCGGGTATCACATCCGCGAGGCGGGCTCGACCGCGGCCCAGGAGGTCGCGTTCACGCTCGCGAACGGGATCGCGTACTGCAACGCCGCCGTCGCGGCGGGGCTGTCGCCCGACAGCTTCGGGGCCCGGCTCTCGTTCTTCTTCAACGCGCACAACGACGTGCTGCAGGAGGTCGCGAAGTTCAGGGCCGCTCGACGACTCTGGGCGCGGATCATGCGCGATCGCTTCGGCGCAACGAGCCCGAAGGCCCAGGCGCTCCGCTTCCACGCACAGACCGGAGGGTCGACGCTCACGGCACAGCAGCCGGAGAACAACCTCGTCCGGGTAACGGCACAGGCGCTCTCCGCGATCTACGGCGGCGCGCAGTCGCTCCACACGAACGCCTTCGACGAGGCGCTCGCGCTCCCCAGCGAGCGGGCGGCGACGCTCGCGCTCCGCACGCAGCAGGTGCTGATGCACGAGGCCGGGACGACCGACACGGCGGATCCGCTCGGCGGCTCGTGGTACGTCGAGGCGCTCACCGACGAGCTCGAGCGGCGGGCGTCGGAGCTGATCGCGCGGATCGACGACCTCGGCGGCGCGGTCGCGGCGATCGAGGCCGGGTGGATCCAGGAGCAGATCGAGCAGTCGGCGTTCCGCTGGCAGCGTGAGGTGGAGACCGGCGAGCGCGTGATCGTCGGCGTTAACCGCTTCGCGACGGACGAGCGGGAGCACGTCGAGCTGCACCGGCTCGACCCGGCGATCGAGCGCGCCCAGCGCGATCGTGTCCAGGCGCTCCGCGCACGTCGCGATGCGTCCTCGGTCGAAGCGGCCGTCGCCGACGTCCGCCGCGTCGCCGACTCGCGGGCGAACCTCGTCCCCTCGCTCCGCGTGGCGCTCGCCGCGCGCGCGACCATCGGAGAGGTCTGCGGCGCGCTCGGCGAGCTCTGGGGCACGTACGACCAGCGCTGAGGGCGGGGCGTTCGGTGTCCGACGTCGGTCGGACAGCACGCGAAGCGCGGCGTACCGATGCCCTGCCTACGATGACGCCCGTGCCGAGCGGCTTTCCGATCCGCACGATCCTCGCCGTCACCGGGGCGGTCGTCGCCGTCGCGGCCGCCGCCACGCTCCCGGCACTCGGTTCGGGGCGCTCCGCGCCCGACTTCGCGCGGGACGTCGCGCCGATCGTCAGGCAGACCTGCCTCGGCTGCCACCGCGACGGCGGGATCGCGCCGTTCGCCTTCCGCACGGAACGCGACCTCGCGAGCCGGGCACCGCTGATCGTCGCCGCGCTCGAGGAGCGGCGGATGCCTCCGTGGCCTCCGTCCGCGCGGTCGCCGCGCTACGTCGACCAGGCGCGGAGGACGCTCGACGACCGGGAGCGCGACACGCTGATCCGCTGGGCGGAGTCCCAGACCGTACGGCCCGGCGGCGCGCGTCGTGGCACGCCGGTCGGCGCACCCCCGTCCGCGCCGAACGCGCTTCGCCCCGGCGAGTCGCGGCTCCAGGTCAGCATGCCGCGCCCGTACCTGCCGTCGGCGGCGAACGGCGCGACCGACGACTACCGCTGCTTCCTCCTCGACCCGAAGCTCGCGCGCGACGCATTCGTGACCTCGGCCGAGATCGTCCCGGGCGTGGGCTCGCTCGTGCACCACGTGATCCTCTACCGCATCGCCGGCTCCTCCGTCCCGCAGGCCGCCGCCCTCGACCGCAAGAGCGCAGGACCGGGCTGGACGTGCTTCGGCGGGCCAGGCGTCGGCGCCGGGACGAGAAGCGACCCGCGCGGCGTGCTCGACGACGCGGGCTGGATCGCCGCCTGGGCGCCGGGCACAGGCGCGGACCGCTTCCGGCCCGGGACGGGCGTCGCCCTGCCCGCAGGAAGCCGGATCGTGATGCAGGTCCACTACAACCTCCTGAACGGACGGCGCAGCGATCGCTCTCGCGCCGTCTTGACGACGGTTCCCGCCACGACCCGGCTGACGCCGGTCGAGACGATGCTCCTGCCCGCCCCCGTAGAGCTCGCGTGCCGGCCGGGAGAGCACGGCCCCCTCTGCGACCGCACGGCCGCCGTCTTCGACCAGGTCGACCGTTTCGGAGCAGATTCGGCGGTCGTCCCGACCGGCCTTCTCCTGATCTGCGGCCGCGATGCGGCCCACCCCGTTCCTAGCCCCGTCACGAGCTGCGACCGGCCGCTCGGACGCGCGGTCACGATCCAGGCCGTCGGTGGTCACATGCACCTGCTCGGCCGCTCGATCGAGGTGTGGCTGAACCCCGGAACCGCGCGGGCGAAGCGCCTCCTCGAGATCCCGCGATGGGACTTCCACTGGCAGGCCGTATACGCGCTCCAGCACCCGGTCGCAGCAGGGCCGGGGGACGTCCTCCGCGTCACCTGCCGCCACGACACGAGCCTCCGCCGCGGCCCACCGCGCTACGTCCTCTGGGGCGAGGGAACGACGGACGAGATGTGCCTCGGCATCGTCCAGATCACGCCGCGGTAGCGCCATGCGGATCCTGCTCGTCTCGCAGATGTACCCCGGACGCGACGCGTCCGAGCTCGGCGCCTTCGTCGCCGACCTGGAGAGCGCGCTCGCCGCGCGCGGGCACGAGCTCGCCCGCGCCGTGGTGGACGCGCGCGGCGGACGCGTGCGCCACGCGGCGCTCGCGCGCGACGTCGTGGCGACGGCGCACCGCTTCGATCCCGACGTCGTCTACGCCCACTTCCTCGTCCCGGCGGGCCTCCTTGCCGTGCTCGGCGGGCGTGCCCCGGCGGTCGTCACCGCCCACGGCCAGGACGTCGAGAACGCCGTCCGCTCGCGCGTCGTCCGCGCGGCGACGAGGCTCACCGTCCGACGGGCCGCGGGCGTCGTCGCCGTCTCCCGGTGGCTGGCGTCACGGCTCGAGACGGTCGCGCCGGAGTCGCGGGGGCGGGTGGAAGTGGTCGACTGCGGCGTCGACCTCGGCCGGTTCGCGCCGGGCGACCCGGACGCCGCCCGTGGCGCGCTCGGCTGGCGGACGCAGGGAACCGCGTTCGTCTGCGCCGGCTCGCTGAGCGAGCGCAAGAACGTGCTCCGCCTCGCGTCGGCGTTCGCGCGCCGCGGAGAGGGGTCGCTCGCCTTCGTGGGCGACGGACCGCTACGCGCGGCGCTCGAGGGTCGCCCCGACATCCACCTCGCCGGCGCCGTCGCACACGACGCCATCCGCCTCTGGCTCCTGGCGGCGGACGTCGTCTGTCAGCCGAGCCTCGTCGAGCCGTTCGGCCTCGTGACGCTCGAGGGCCTCGCCTGCGGACGGCCCGTCGTCGCGACGCGCGTCGGTGGTCCGCCGGAGTTCGTCCCCGCCGGCGCAGGCGTGCTCGTCGACCCCGAGGACGACGACGGGCTCGTGGCAGCGCTCGAGCGCGCCGCTGCGTTGCCGCGCCCGAATCCCGCCGCACGTGCCGCGGCCGAGGCCCACGACCTCCGCGTCCAGGCCGCCCGGATCGAGGCGCTGCTCGAGCGGGCGGCCGGGACGCCCGCCGCCGCGGGCGTCCCGGTGCGGGGAGAGAGCTAGGCGGCAGCGCCGCCGCGGCGGGCGGCCTCGATGTCGTCGCGGAGGTTGGTGTCGCCCTCGACGACGACCTTGTGGATGACCCAGCCGAGGATCGCGCCCACCGGCGGGAAGATCAGGTAGATCCAGATGTCGCCGAAGTCCGTCCCGACGATCGCAGGCCCGAGGCTCCGCGCGGGGTTCACCGACGAGCCGCTGATCGGGATGATCGCGACGTGGATCGCGAGGAGCGTGAGCGGGATGGCGAGGAAGGTCGTCGGCCCGTACGCGCCGCTCTTCGTCACCTGGAGGATGACGCAGACGAACAGCGCGGTCATCACGACCTCGACCACGATTCCCGCCCAGTTGTCCGACGAGTGGGTGGTCGTCGCGGCGACGGCGTCGTCGTTGAACGCGATCAGCACGACGAGGGAGGCGACGATCGCGCCCGCCACCTGCGCGATCCAGTACGCGAACATGTCGTTCATCGCGATCCGGCGGTCGAGGAACGCGGCGAGAGAGACGGCGGGGTTGAAGTGCCCGCCGGACACCTCTCCGAAGGCGTACAGCCCCACGAGGAGCGCGAGTCCGAAACCGAGCGCGATCGAGACGATTCCGAGCGGCGCGCCGCCCGCGGACGCGGACAGGATCGCGAACGATCCGACGACCACGAGGGCGAACGTTCCGAGCGCCTCCGCGAGGTAGGTCTGGGTCTTCCCCATGGGTTGGGCTCCCTGTGTGCGAGGTCGAGGGACGCGCCAAGTCTGGCGAACCGGTCGGCTGGAACGGCCCCCGGCGCGCTAGGCGCGGTCGGCGTCGAGGTCCGCGAGGCGGATCTCGACGAGCGGCCGGACCGCGTCCTCGAGCCCAGCTTCCCGCGCTAGCGCGAGCGCCTGCTCGTAGCTCTCGCGCACCTTCGCCGGCGCGACGCCCTGCTTGAGCCGGTTGTCGCCCGTCACGAGCAGGCGCTGGATCTTCGCGTGGGCGTCGTCTCCGGCCGCCATGAGAGCAGACTAGCGCCGGTACCATGGCGGCCCCGATGGTCTCCTTCTTCGCCGTCCTCCAGGTGCTCCTCGGCGCCGCGCTCGTGACGCTCGTGCTCATGCACTCGGGGCGCGACGCAGGGTTCGGCGGCATCGGCTTCACGCCGACCTCGCAGGGCGGGACGCACATCGTCGAGCGCAACCTGACGCGCCTGACCGTCGTGATCGCCGTCCTGTTCGGCGTCAACACGGTCGTCCTCTACCGGCTGCTCGCCTAGCGTCGCGGCCCGACCTTGGCGGCGCGCTCCGTCGCCCGGAGGCGGGACGGCCGGTCGCGGACAGCTATCATCCGTCCTCCACGCGCTGGTGGCGGAATTGGTAGACGCGCCAGGTTGAGGGCCTGGTGGCCATTGCGGTCGTGGAGGTTCAAGTCCTCTCCAGCGCATGCACGGAACGGGCCCCGAGCGGGCCCGTTCGCGTCGAGCGCCGGGGCGCGTTGACGCCGTCCGAAGGAAGGTCTACTCTTCTGGCGAACATACGTTCGTCCGAATCGACCAGGAGGCGCCCCGTGCCGGCCGAGACCCCGCTCACCGCCCGTCAACAGGAGATCTGGCAGTTCCTCGTCACCTACGTGGACGGCCACGGCTACCCGCCCACCGTGCGCGAGATCGGCGAGGAGGTCGGCCTCGCCTCGCCCTCGACGGTGCACGCCCACCTCGCGAACCTCGAGCGGGTCGGGCTGATCCGCCGCGACCCGACGAAGCCGCGCGCGATCGAGCTCACGGGCCATCGGCGGGTCGAGCCGGAGCCTGCGCGCGACGTCGAGCGCCTGCCGCTCCTCGGCCGCGTCGCCGCGGGCCTGCCGCTCCTCGCCGACGAGAACGTCGAGGACGTCGTCGCGGTACCCGACAGCATCGGCCGCGGGGCGGACTTCCTGCTCACGGTGCACGGCGACTCGATGATCGAGGCCGGCATTCTCGATGGCGATACGCTCGTCGTCCAGCGTCGCGACGACGCGCGGAACGGCGACGTCGTCGTCGCGCTCGTCGGCGACGACGAATCGGCGGACGAGGCGACCGTCAAGACCTTCTACCGCGAGGCCGACGGCCGCGTCCGCCTGCAACCCGAGAACGCGGCGCTCGAGCCGATCTTCGCCGACCACGTGAGCATCCTCGGCAGGGTCGTGGGGGTGTTCCGGAGCCTGCGATGAGCGCCGACGTGACAGCGATCGCGAGGACGCTCGACCAGGAGCTCCTCGCTCTCTCGCGCGGGGCGAGCCTCGAGTGCCTCTCCTGCGGCGAGTTCGTGATGCGGCTACGCGGAGTCCTCGCCTGCCCGGAGTGCCGCTCGCTGCTGGCGGACGGCCGCGAGGTTCCGCAGGTCGTGCTTCCGAAGGTCGGCGCCGGGGCAGCGTGACGTCGACGGCGCGGGGCGGCGTCAGCCGCGTGCGAGCAGCGTCTCGATCGCCTCTTCCAGCTCCGCGGGCTTGAAGCCGAACGGCCCGTCTCCGCCCTGATAGGCGATCCGGCCGTCGCGGCCGACGAGGTAGAGCCGATCGGGCCAGCCGCCGTAGGTCGAAGCGACCGCGTTGTCGAGCCCGTCGACGGCCATCGGCATCTCCATCTTCAGCCCGACGGCGCACGACGTCGCGACCGCGAGACGCTCCTCGCTCGTCGTCGGCTCGAGCACGGCGACGCCGGAGCGTCGGTTCTCCGGGAGGATCCAGCCGTCCTCGGGGTGCGCCTCGCGGATGTAGACCGCGAGGAACGAGACACGGCCGCGGAACCGCTCTGCGAGCTCTTCGAGCGTCCCAACCTGGGCGCGAAACGGCGGTCAGGTGTACGAGCCGAAGACGAGCGCGACAGGCGTCCCGCGCAGGAGGGCGCTCAGCCGGATCGTCCCGCCGCCGTCGACCCGTTCGAGCTCGAAGTCCGGCGCGACGTCGCCCTCGGCGACCTTCGGACGGGTCAGGTCGCGGTACTCGGGGCTCGCGAGCACATCCTGCAGCGTCAGGGGCGAGTCTTTCGGCGCGAGCCGTCGGCCGTGCCTCACCATCGACCAGAGCACGCCCGCGGTCGACCACGGGCGGTCGACCGGGCTGCCGCTCCCGACCGTCTTCGCGTAGCCGAACATGTCCCTCGGGCTCGCCATCCCCGCGAGAGTACGCGAGGCGGCGTCGCCGTGAGCTGGGGTCTCGGCACCTTTGGCGCGACGCGTGCCGCGCGCTACCGTTTCCAGATGCAGGCCGGATGGCCGCGGGCGGCTCCCGCCGTCCGAGGAAAGTCCGGACACCGAAGGGCAGGACGCTGGGGAAATCCCAGGCGGCGAAAGCCGACGGAAAGTGGAACAGAGAGGAGACCGCCGGTCGCACGACCGGTAAGGGTGAAAGGGTGGGGTAAGAGCCCACCAGCGGCCGTGGCGACACGGCCGGCTCGCCAAACCCCGTCCGGTGCAAGGCGAAGCAGGTCCCGCCGAGGTGGCCCGCCGAGGGACCGGGTACGCCGCTCGAGCCTCCGGGAGATCGGAGGCCCAGATGGATGGCCATCCACGACAGAATCCGGCTTACAGGCCTGCTACCGAAAGAGCCCCGGAAACGGGGCTTTTTCCATGCGGCGGGGCGAACGCTCCGGCAGCCGAATATGCGAACATACGTTCGTATGAACGAGGCGGCGATCCTCCACGCGGACGTCGACTCGTTCTTCGCGTCGGTCGAGCAGCGTGACGACCCGACGCTCCGAGGGCGACCGGTCATCGTCGGGGCCGGCGTCGTCCTCGCCGCCAGCTACGAGGCGAAGGCCGCCGGCGTCAGGACGGCGATGGGCGGCCGCCAGGCGCGCCGCCTGTGCGCCGATGCCGTCGTCGTCTCCCCCCGGATGTCCGCGTACTCGGAGGCCAGCAAGGAGATGTTCCGCGTCTTCGCGGAGGCGGCACCGCTCGTCGAGGGCCTGTCGATCGACGAGGCCTTCCTCGACGTCCGCGGCATGGGGCGGCTCGCAGGCACGCCCACGGAGATCGCCGTACGGCTGCGGCGAGACGTCCGCGAGCGGGTCGGCCTGCCGATCACGGTGGGCGTCGCGCGGACCAAGTTCCTCGCAAAGGTCGCGAGCGGCGTCGCCAAGCCGGACGGCCTCCTCGTCGTCCCGCCCGACCGCGAGCTCGGCTTCCTCCACCCGCTGCCCATCGAGCGTCTCTGGGGCGTCGGCCCCGTCACGGCGCAGAAGCTGCGTGCGCGAGGCCTCCTCACCGTCGGGCAGGTCGCGGGCCTCGCCGAGACGACACTCGTCTCGATGCTCGGGCCTGCTACCGGACGCCAGCTCCACGCGCTCGCGCACAACCGCGACCGCCGCCGCGTCCAGCCGGGCCGCCGTCGCGGCTCGATCGGCTCCCAGCGCGCGCTCGGGCGGACGCCGCGATCCCTCGCCGAGCTCGACGCCACGGTCGTCGCCCTGGTCGATCGCGTCACCGGCCGCATGCGTCGAGCCGGGCGGACCGGCCGCACGGTGGTGCTGCGGCTCCGCTTCCACGACTTCACCCGGGCCACCCGCTCGCACACTCTGCCGCGGGCGACGGCCGAGACGCACGTGATCCTGACGACGGCGCGCGGATTGCTCGCGGCCGAGCTGGCGACGATCGAGCGCCGCGGGCTGACGCTCGTCGGCATCGCCGTCTCGAACCTCGAGAGCGACCACGGCGTGCAGCTCGTGCTGCCGTTCGCGACGGCCGGAGGCCTTGCGCTCGATACCGTCGTCGACGAGATCCGAGAGCGGTTCGGGCCCACCGCCATCACGCGGGCCGTCCTGCTCGGCCGTGCGCGCGGGTTCGAGATGCCGCTCCTCCCCGACTGAATCGCCTCAGCGCCAGTCGTCGAGGACGAGCGCGTCAGGACGGTTGAAGCCCTCCGCGTTCGGCCGGTGCATGGCGACTCCCTGACGGAAGGTGCGATGACCGCGCTCCGCGAGCACGCGCGCGGCACGCTCGCGCGCGAGGCTCACGCCCACCTCCAGGCGGGCTGCCCCGCGCGCCATCGCGAACCCCTCGCACGCGTCGAGCAGGGCCCCGAGCAGCGGCTCGCCGTCGCTGCCGGGACGCACGGCCGCGAACTTCACGAAGCAGGTCTGCCGCACCGCCTCGGACCCCGTTCCGACATGGCACACGGCGAAGCCGGCGACGGCGGCCGCGTCGCGCACGAGCACGGTGTCGCCGACACCCTGCGTCGCCACCGCTTCGATCTCGCTGGTCAGGTCGAGGCCCGCAAAGATCGCGCCGGCGACCTCGCGACATGCTTCGAGCGCCTCCCTGCGCGCCGAACGCTCGAGTGCGGGCACGGTCTCGAACGGCAACGCGGCGCCTGCGAGGGGCTTCTCCGTGAGCGCCGTCAGGAAGCGAGGCCAGAATCCGTGCTTCCGGTAGAGGTGCACGTGCTTCGTGCTCTGCGGAAAGGTGAAGAGACCGGTCTGGGAGACCCCCCATCCGTCGACGACCGGGAGGCATGCATCCCAGAGGCGTGAGCCGATGCCCCGCTCCCAGACGTCGGGGCGAACGGTCAGTGGCCCGAAGACCGCGAAACTGCCCCACCGGGCAACGAATGCAGAGCCGACGAGCTCCCCGTCCAGGACCGCCTTGAAGGCATGATCCGGCGCCGCCGTCCAGCGGCTGCGGATCGGCTCGGCACCCCCGGCGAAAGCCAACGGGTCGGCGAGCCCGAGGAACGTGCCGAACGCAAGCCTGAAGACGTGGTCCGCCTCGGCCAGATCGTCCCGTGCGAGCGGGGCGATCGTGAGGTCCTCGGTCTGCGGAGCGCGCCCGGTCAGACCCCGGACTCTCTCACGACCGGTGCCGCGTGGTTGTCGTCAGGCGGGCACGGCGCCCGGCGACGGCTCGGCAGGCGGATCCCGCACCTCGAGTGGGACGACTGTCCTGCGAGGAGCCGGCGTCGAATCACCCGGGTGGAACGGCGCCCACGGGGCGCGCACCGCCGTGAGTGGGGTTAGGTTCGCGGCGTGAATCTCGTCTGGGGCGCGGTCGTCGTCGCCGCCGCGACCTCCCTCGCGGTTGCGACGATGCTCCTCGTCCGGCGCCGAGCGCCGGAGGGCAGCTACTTCTCCGACGGCGACCGCGCCTCAGGGGTGTTCGGCGTCCTCGCGACGGGGTTCTCGGTGCTGCTCGGGTTCATCATCTTCCTCGCGTTCGAGAGCTACGACCAGTCGCGCACGGGCGCGGAGACCGAGGCGCTCGTCGTCATCCAGCAGGTGGAGAACGCACAGCTCTTCCCGCCGGCAGCGGGCAAGAAGCTCACGGGGCAGCTGCTCTGCTACGCGCGCTCCGTCGTGCACGAGGAGTGGCCGCGGATGGAGAATGGCACGGAGAGGGATTCCGTGAACCCGTGGTCGCTCGAGTTGTTCGCGACGGTTCGCCAGGTGCAGCCGGCGAGCGCGAGCGAGCAGTCCGCCTACGACAAGTGGCTCGAGCAGACGTCGACACGGGAGGAGGCGCGCCGCGACCGGGTGCACGGCGCCGTGGGGGTGATCCCGTCGCCGCTCTGGGTCGTCCTCTTCTTCATCTCGGCGGTGATCTTCGTGTACATGCTGTTCTTCGCCGACAGCGGCGAGGGTGCCGTGACGCAGGGCCTCCTCATGGGAGCGGTCACCTCGGTGATCGTGACGATGCTCCTGCTGCTGTCGTTCCTCGACAGTCCCTTCCACGCGGGCGTCGGCGGCCTGCGACCGGTCGCGATGGAACGGACGATGCGGGTCATCGACTCGGTGCTGCCGTCGGTCGCGCCCGACGTGGTGGCGCCGTGCGACGCCGACGGGAAGCCGCTCTGAGCGACGACGGCGTCGACCGTGTCGCACTCGTCGCGACGATCCTCCTCGCCTTCGCGACGGTCGCCACCGCGTGGAGCGGCTACCAGGCGAGCCGCTGGAGCGGCGAGGCGACGAAGGCGACGATGAAGGGCACCGCCGCCCGGCTGGAGTCGACGCGTGCCTCGAATCTCGCAAACGCCCAGGCGCAGGTCGACGTCGCCGTCTTCACGCAGTGGGTCGACGCCTACGCGAAAGGCGAGGCTCGGCTCCGGGACTTCTACTTCGAGCGGTTTCGCAAGGAGTTCAAGCCCGCGGTCGTCGCATGGCTCGCGACGAGGCCCATCAAGAACCCGAACGCGCCGTTGACGCCGTTCGCGATGCCGCAGTACCGCTCCGCGGCGGGCGACGAGGCCGCGCGCCTCGAGGCGCAGGCGGACGGATGGGCGGCGATCGGGCGGAGGAACATCCAGCGCTCGACCAACTACGTGCTCGGCGTCGTGCTCTTCGCGGCGGCGCTCTTCTTCGCCGGCATGAGCACGAAGCTCCCCGCGCGCGGCCTCCGGATCGCGATGCTCACGATGGGGATCGTGGTCTTCGTCGCCACCCTCGCGTGGATCGTCTCCTCCCCGGTCAGCGTCTCCGTCTGAGCCTCCGGCGGCGGGCGTTTCACGCCACGCCTTCGGGGGAACAGACCGAGCGACCCACGAGCGGAGGTGGAGCCATGACGACCGTTGCCGAAGTGATGACACCCGGAGTCGAGAGCACGACCTCGTCGCAGGCGCTGCGCGACGCGGCGCGCATCATGCGCGAGGGCGACTTCGGCTCGATGCCGGTCGTCGACGAGGGCCGTCTGGTCGGTGTTCTCACCGACCGCGACATCGTCGTGCGCGGCGTCGCCGAGGGCCTCGATCCGACCGTCTGCCGCGTCGGTGACGTCGCCTCACGTGACCCCGTGACGGTCGCGCCGGATCAGGACCTCGACGAGGCGATGGAGCTCATGGCGCACCACCGGGTCCGACGGCTTCCCGTCGTCTCCGGCGGCCGGCTCGTCGGCGTGATCAGCCAGGCCGACGTCGCGCTCGGAGCGAAGGAGTCGAAGACCGGAAAGGTCGTCGAGGAGATCTCGCAGCCGACGTCGGTCGCGCGCGGGGCATGACCGCCTAGGCCGAGTCCAGTCCCTCGATCGCCGCCTCCACGAGGCGCGGCAGCGTCGCGAGGTTGTAACCGCCCTCGAGCACGGCCCCGACGCGGGGGGCGAGCTGGGCCGAGCGCCGCGAGAGCTCGCGGAACCCGTCCTCCGTGACCTCCATGCCCGCGAGCGGATCCGCGACGTGCGCGTCGAATCCCGCCGAGATCAGAACGAGCCCCGGCTCGAACGCGCGCACGGTCGGCTCGACCAGCGTCGAGAACGCCTCGAGATATTCCGCATCTCCCGAGCCGGCGGCCAACGGGACGTTCAGCGTCGTCTCGTCGCTCGTCCCCGGCCCGCCGCTTCCGGGGTAGAACGGCCACTGGTGGAGCGAGACGACGAGGACGGAGTCGTCGTCCCGGAACATCACGTCCGTCCCGTTGCCGTGGTGGACGTCCCAGTCGACGATCGCCACCCGCTCGATCCCGAGGCTGTCCTGCGCGTGACGTGCTGCGACGGCGACGTTGCCGAACAGGCAGAACCCCATCGCGTGGCGGGGAAGTGCGTGATGGCCGGGTGGCCGGACGAGCGCGAAGCCCCCGACCTCGGCGGCTTCGATTGCGCAGCCCGCAGCGAGCCGCGCAGCTTCCCAGGAGGTCGGCCCGCCCAGCGTGTCGCCGTCGAGCCACGTCTCCGCGTCGAGCGCGGCGATCGACTCGACGTAGGCCGGCTCGTGGACGCGCTCGATCTGTGCCCGGCTCGCGCGACCGCCGTGGCGGGTCGCTCCGCCGAGCGCCTCGAGGAGGATCTCGAGCCGCTCGGGGCGCTCGGGGTGGTGGTGATGGCCGGTCGGGTGCAGGTGGGCCATCGCGGGATGCGAGATCAGCTCGATGCGGCCTCCTCGAGCCGTCCCGCCAGCCGCCCGAGACCGAGCGCCTCGGCGGCGGCCGCGGTCGCGCGCCAGTCCGGCTCCCGGTCCGGGAGCTCCGGCAGCGGCGCGGTCGGGTCGAGCGTGGCGACGTGGCGGTACGCGCGGAGAACCTCCGCCTCCGCCGAGAAGCGCCCGGCCGAAAGCAGCGCCTCGAGGCTCCCGTTCCCCGCGAGCAGCGACGCGGCGGTCTTCGCGCCGACGCCCCGGGCGCCGGGGATCTTGTCCGACGGGTCGCCGCGCAGGGCGATGAAGTCGGGTACCTGCTCCGGCTCGACCCCGTAGCGCTCGCGCACCTCGGCCGGACCGATGCGCGCGAGCTCGCTGACCCCGCGCACCGGCTGGAGGATCGTCACGTCGTCGGCGACGAGCTGGAAGGCGTCGCGATCGGACGTTGCCACGAGCGCCGTGCCCCCGGCCGCCCGCTCCGAGGCGACGGCCGCAGCGAGGAAGTCGTCCGCCTCGTACCCGGCCGCCTTCCCGCAGACGATCCCCGCGGCCTCGAGCAGCCCGGGCGCGAGGTCGAGCTGCTCGAGGAGCTCGGGGTCGAACACCCGGCCGGCCTGGTAGCCAGGGAGCAGCTCGTGGCGGTAGGTCGGCACCGTGAGCGTGTCCCAGCCGACGACGACGGCGCGCGGCCGCTCGGCCTGCCACAGGCGGAGCACCATCGAGGTCAGCCCGGTGAGGAGGTTCCCGGGCGCCCCGTTCGCACGGCGGATCGAGCGCGGCAGCGCATGGAACGCCCGGTGCGCGAACGAGTCGCCGTCGATCACGAGCAGCGACGCGGGCGGTTTCGCCCGGCCCCGTGTGCGGGGTGGTGTCACGCGACCTTCCCGCGCGCGACCCGCTCGAGCGCGGTGATCGCCTCGCGCAGCCGGTCGGTCGCGAGCTGTGCCGCCTGCCCGTCGTCGAGGCCGGCCAGGTCGGCCGTCTCGATCGGCGGCCCGTACGCGACCCGCAGGGGCCCGAGCCGGCCGAGGCGCTCGGTGCCCGCGATCCCCGCAGGAACGAGCGGGACAGCGGCGCTCAGCGCGATGCGGGCCGCTCCGGTGTGCCAGCGGGCCTCGTGGCGCTTCCGGAGTCCCTTCTCCCGACGCGTGCCCTCGGGGAACATCACCACGGCGTGCCCCTCGCGGCACAGCGCGACGGCGGTCTCGATCGCCTGGGTGTCGCGCACGCCGCGGTCGACGGGAAATCCGCCGCCGGCCCGCACGATCCAACCGAGCGGCAGCCAGAAGAGCTCCTTCTTCGCCATGAAGCGCAGGAACCGGCGGGGGAAGAGCGGGAGCCCGAGCGGCCACGGATCGAAGTTCGACCAGTGGTTCGCGGCGACGACGCAGCCACCGTCGGGGACGTGCTCGCGGCCGGTCACGCGCAGGCGGTAGACGAGGCGGACGACCGGCCAACTCAGCACGGCGACGAGGGAATAGAGCCAGCTGGGCCTTGGCGGGCGCGCCATCGGCGGGCAGGATACGTCGGTTCCGCCCGGCAACGGCGCCGCACGCGGTCGTTACCCTGTCGAGCCGATATGACAACCCGCCTCGTCATCGTCGAGTCGCCCGCCAAGGCGCGGACCATCGCCGGCTACCTCGGGGGCGACTTCGTCGTCGAGTCGAGCGTCGGCCACATCCGCGACCTGCCGAACCGGGCGTCCGACGTCCCCAAGGAACAGCGCGAGCGCTACGGCAAGCTCGGCGTCGACGTCGACCGCGAGTTCGAGCCGTTCTACGTCGTCGACGCGGACAAGAAGCGGGTCGTCTCCGATCTGCGGCAGAAGCTCCGCGGAGCGGACGAGCTCCTGCTCGCGACGGACGAGGATCGCGAGGGCGAGGCCATCGCGTGGCACCTGCGGGAGGTGCTGAAGCCGAAGGTGCCCGTCCGGCGCATGGTCTTCCACGAGATCACGAGGGACGCGATCGAGCGGGCGCTCGCCGAGACGCGCGACATCGACGAGCGCCTCGTGGACGCGCAGGAGACGCGCCGGATCCTCGACCGGCTGTACGGCTTCGAGGTGTCGCCGGTCTTGTGGAAGAAGGTCATGCCTCGGCTCTCGGCGGGCCGCGTGCAGTCCGTGGCGACGAGGCTCGTCGTCGAGCGCGAGCGCGAGCGGATGCGGTTCGTCGCCGCGAGCTACTGGGACGTCCTCGGCACGTTCGAGCCCGGCACGTTCGAGGCGCGCCTCGTCGCGGTTCGGACCGGCGACGGTCCAGCGATGCGGATCGCCCAGGGACGCGACTTCGGCGAGGACGGCACTCCGGGCCACGACGTGCGCGTGCTCGACGAGGAGGCTGCGCGATCGCTCGCGGCCGGGCTCGAGGCACGCCCCTTCACCGTGCGGAAGGTCGACGAGAAGCCGTACACGCGGCGCCCGGCGGCGCCGTTTCGGACGTCGACGCTGCAGCAGGAGGCGAGCCGCAAGCTGCGGTTCTCGTCGCAGACCACGATGAGCCTGGCGCAGCGGCTCTACGAGAACGGCCACATCACGTACATGCGCACGGACTCGGTGACCCTCTCGGACGCGGCGCTGAAGGCCGCGCGCGCGCACGCGGCGCGTGAGCACGGGCCCGAGACGGTGCCGGGCGAGCCCCGGCGGTACGAGCGGGCCGTCGCGAACGCGCAGGAGGCCCACGAGGCGATCCGCCCCGCCGGCGACGTGTTCCGCACGCCGGCCGAGCTCGCGCGCGAGGTGAGCCGCGACGAGCTGGCGCTCTACGACCTCGTCTTCAAGCGGACGATCGCCTCGCAGATGAAGGACGCGGTCGGCCAGACCGTCTCGATTGAGCTGGGCGCGACGACCGCCGACGACACGGACGCGACGTTCCGCGCGAGCGGCACGGTGATCACGTTCCCCGGCTTCATGCTCGCGTACGCATCCGGCCGCGACGAGCCGGCCGACGACGACGAGGAGCGCCGCCTTCCGGCCGTCGCCGTCGGCCAGCAGCTCTCCGCCTCGTCGCTCGAGCCGCAGGGCCACGAGACGAGCCCCCCCGCGCGATATACGGAGGCGAGCCTCGTCAAGGCACTCGAGGAACGCGGCATCGGCCGCCCCTCTACGTACGCGTCGATCATGGGCACGATCCTCGACCGCGGCTACGTCTACAAGAAGGGCACGGCGCTCGTGCCCACGTTCCTCGCCTTCGCCGTGACGCAACTCCTCGAGAAGCACTTCGACCGCCTCGTCGACTACGACTTTACGGCGCGGCTCGAGGACGACCTCGACAAGATCGCCGCCGGCGACGAGGAGCGCGTCGCATGGCTCAGACGGTTCTACTTCGGCAACGGCGACCCAGGGCTCCGGGCGCTCGTCACGGATCACCTCGAGGGAATCGACGCGCGCGAAGTCAACTCGATCGCGATTCCCCGCTCGGACATCGTCGTCCGGGTCGGCCGCTACGGGCCGTATCTCGAGCGGGGCGACGAGCGCGCGAGTGTGCCCGACGACCTCGCGCCAGACGAGGTGACCGCCGAACGGGCAGAGGAGCTGCTCGCCACACCGGCCGGCGCAGACCGTTCGCTCGGCTCCCACTCCGAGACGGGGCACGAGCTCGTCGTCCGCGTCGGCCGCTATGGGCCGTATGTGACCGAGGTGCTGCCGGAGGGCGACGAGACGAAGCCCCGCACGGCCTCGCTGTTCTCCTCGATGAGCCCCGAGACGGTCACGCGCGAGGACGCCGAGCGGTTGCTCACGCTGCCACGGACGCTCCAGGGCTCCGACGGCGGGGAGATCCTCGTGTCGAACGGCCGCTACGGGCCGTTCGTGAAGCGGGGCAGCGAGACCCGCTCGCTCGGCTCGGAGGAGCAGCTCCTGACGCTCACCGTGCCTGAGCTCGAGGCCATCCTCGCGCAGCCGAAGCAGCGGCGCGGCCGCGGCGCCCCCAAGCCGCCGCTCAAGGAGCTCGGCCCCGATCCCGGAAGCGGGAAGCCGCTCGTCGTCAAGGATGGAAGGTTCGGGCCGTACGTGACCGACGGTGAGACGAACGCGAGCCTGCGCCGGGGCGACGACATCGACGGGCTCACGCTCGAGCGGGCGCTCGAGCTCCTCGCCGAGAGGCGGGCGAAAGGCCCTGCCAAGCCCCAACGGCGGGCCCGGACGCGGGGATAGGGCGTCACGAACGCCTAACCTCGCGCGTGCACGACGCGTCGTAGCATGTCAGAAGTACGGTTGACCGCATTGGTGGCCGTCCCGGAGACGAGTGAAATACGAGGTCCGGCACGGTCGTTGCGGGTTCGTGACACGGTTTGCCGTCCGGATCCCGTGGAAAGAACGGAGAAGCGCACGTAGAGTCAGGGAGATTGTGCTCCGAGATTGCGAAAGGACTGGCCGCAGGCTTGACGCAGAACCAGCTCATCGAACTGTTCGAAACCGACCAGCTGAAGTCGATCGTGGAGCGCTCCGAGGAGCGCGGATGGGTCGATCCAGCGGAACTCGAGGGCTTCGTGACAGAGCAGGAGCTCGCCGCCGAGGAGATCGAGCAGGTCACACGCGAGCTCGAGGCGATGGGTCTCGAGATCGGTGCCCCGATCGTCGAGAACGAGGAGGAGAAGGCCAAGGAGGCCGCCGAGGCCGCCGTCTGGGCGAGCGAGTCGCTCTCCGGCGCGGCGGACTCGCTCCAGCTCTTCCTCGCCGACGTCGGCCGGCACAAGCTGCTGAACGCGGCGCAGGAGGTTCAGCTCGCGAAGCGCATCGAGCGCGGCGACCCCGTCGCCAAGCGGCACATGATCGAGTCGAACCTGCGGCTCGTCGTGTCGATCGCCAAGGGGTACCGCGGGCTCGGCGTGCCCTTCCTCGATCTCATCCAGGAGGGGACGCTCGGCCTGAACCGCGCCGTCGAGAAGTTCGACTGGCGTCGCGGGTTCAAGTTCTCGACGTACGCGACGTGGTGGATCCGCCAGTCCGTGCAGCGCGCCGTGGCGAACCACGCCCGCACGATCCGCGTCCCGGTTCACGTCGTCGAGCGCCAGCAGAAGCTCTCACGCGCCGCCCGCCGGCTCGAGGTCGAGCTGGGCCGCGAGGCGACCAAGGAGGAGCTCGCGGAGGCCACCGGCCTGCCCATCCAGCACGTCGAGGAGGCGCTGGGCGCGGCGCACGCGTCGGTCTCGCTCAACCAGTCGGTGGGCGCCGACGACGAGGGCGAGCTCGGCGACCTGTTCGCCGACCGCGAGGCCGCCGATCCGTTCGACGAGGCGGAGGAGTCGCTCCGGCGACAGGGTGTCCGGCGCGCGCTCGACGCGCTTCCGGAGCGGGAGCGGCGAATCCTCGAGCTTCGCTTCGGGTTCGAGGGCGAGCCCTGGACGCTCGAGGCGATCGGGCACGAGCTCGACCTGACCCGCGAGCGGGTACGTCAGCTCGAGGGCCAGGCGCTCAGCCGGCTCGCGGCGCTGCGCGAGCTCGCGTCACTCGCTGCGTAGCGGTTCTTCGTCCGCCGACGGCTCGGCGCGGCGACGCTCGGCTTCGCGGAGCGCCGCCTCGTCGTAGAGGTGGCACTCCACGGTCGTGGAGCCGGCGTCGAGCGGACGCGGGACGACCGGCTCGAACCACTCGACGTCGAGGCGCTCGCCGTCGGCGGCGATCCGGCTCACCCCTGTCCAGAACCGCTCGTCCGGCGCGTCGCGGCGAACCTCCTCGAGCAGCGCCGCCATCTCGGCTCCGGTGCGCCCCTGACCCGCCTTCAGCCGGACGCGCGTCGCGGGAGTGTCGAGGGCCGTGATGTCGCCCATCAACGCCTGCTCCGCCTCGTAACGCTCCTGCGCCTGAAACGCCCAGCGGCGCTCGAGGACCTCTCGCAGGTCGCGCGTCTCCCAGCCGCATACCTCGAACGCCGAGGCGCAGCGCGGGTGGAAGTGGCATCCGAGCGGCGGCCGCGCGGCGTCGGGCACCTCACCGGGCGGCAGGTCCCGCGGGACGGTCCGGCGCGGGTCGGGGTCGGGAATCGCCCGGAGGAGCGCCTTGGTGTACGGGTGCTTCGGCTCGGCGTAGATGGCCTCGGAAGGGCCCATCTCGACGATCCGGCCGAGGTAGAGGATCGCGATCCGGTCGCAGAAGAACTTCGCCGTCGCCAGGTCGTGGGTGATGTAGAGAAACGCGAGGTTCAGCTCGCGCTTCAGGTAGAGCATGAGCTCGAGGATCTTGGCCCGAACGCTCATGTCGAGCATGGAGACCGGCTCGTCGGCCACGAGCAGCGACGGGTTCAGGATGATCGCCCTGGCGATCACCACACGCTGCTTCTGTCCACCGGAGAGGTCGGACGGGAACTTGTCCAGAAACTGCTCCGGCGGGTCGAGCCCCACCGTGGAGAGCGCCTCGGCGACCCGCGTCCGTCGCTCGGCCCGCGAGCCGATGCCGTGGATCTGCAGCGGGTGCTCGACGAGCTGGGCGATCGTCATCGCCGGGTTCAGGGAGGCATGTGGGTCCTGGAAGACGATCTGCATCTCACGGCGGACCGACCGCAGCTCTCGTTCCGACAACCGCGTGATCTCGCGCCCCTCGAACTCGACGCTTCCCTCGGTCGCGGGGACGAGGCCCAGGATCGTGCGGCCCAGCGTCGTCTTGCCGCTCCCGGACTCGCCGACGAGGCCGAGCACCTCGCCGCGGCGCAGCTCGATCGTGACGTCGTCGACCGCCCTGACCGAGCCTGCCTCGCGACCGATCAGGCGCTGGGCGAAGCTCCCGCGGAGCGAGTAGTACGTCTTCAGCCCGCGGACCGAGAGGAGCGGGCGGTCGTCCGCAGCGGCCTCAGGCCTCGTCTGCAACCGCGATCTCCTCGCGCTCGAGCGGCTCCGTCCCTCCCTCGGGGATGCGCTCCTCTGGGCCGTGCAGCCAGCACAGCACGCGCCGGCCGTCGTCGATTCGCTGCTCGATCGGATCGCGGTCGGCGCACACCACCATCACGCTCGGACACCGCGGATGGAACCTGCAGGCCCGCGGAGGGTCGATCAGATTCGGCGGAGCACCGGGGATCGAATGGAGCTCGTCCGTCTCCAGGGAGATCGTCGAGCGCAGGAGCTCACGCGTGTACGGGTGAGCGGGGTCGCCGAAGACGTCCCTCGCGTCGCCCTCCTCGGCGATCTTCCCCGCGTACATCACAGCGACGCGGTCGCACGCCTCCGCGACGATGCCGAGGTTGTGCGTGATCAGGAGCAGCGCGGTGCCGAAGCTGCGGCGGAGGTCGGAGAGGATGCCGAGGATCTGCGCCTCGACGATCACGTCGAGGGAGGTGGTCGGCTCGTCGGCGACGAGCAGCTTGGGACGGAGGACGAGGGCGAGGGCGATCATGATGCGCTGGCGCATCCCTCCGGAGAACTCGTGCGGGTACTGGCGGAAACGGGTCGGCGGGATGCCCATCCGACCGAGGGTCTCGAGCGAGCGCGTGCGGATCTCTCGATCCGAGAGGCCCGACTCGTGCTGCTCGAGGGTCTCGCGGAAGTGGTCCTCGATCCGCATCAACGGGTTGAGGCGCGTCATCGGCTCCTGGAAGATGAGCCCGAGATCCGGACCTCGGAGCCGCCGCAGGTCCTTCGCTCCCATGCCGACGAGGTTCCGGCCCCCGTAGAGCACCTCGCCGTCCGACACGGCGCCGTCGGGCAGCAGCCCGAGGATGCCGCGGCCCAGCGTCGACTTGCCGCAGCCGGACTCCCCGACGAGCCCGAGCACCTCTCCCTCGCCGATGTCGAGCGACACGCGGTCGACGGCGCGCACCGTACCTCGCGGCGTGCCGTAGTACACGCGGAGGTCGCGCACCGAGACGACGGGGGTGGAGCTCACAGAGGCTCCATGTCCAGCGGCACGGGCTCGAGGTCGACCTTCATCCTGGGCCGCTTGCGCAGCACCGGGTTCACGGTCTCGTTCAATCCCTCGCCGAGCAGGGTCAGCCCCGTCACCAGCAGCACGATCGCGAGCCCGGGGAAGAGCCCCGTCCACCAGATGCCCGAGGAGGCGTCGGAGACGGCGCGGTTGATGTCGTAGCCCCACTCGGCGCCGTCGGTCGGCTGGATGCCGTAGCCGAGGAAACCGAGCGCGGCGAGCGTGAGGATCGCATCCGCCGCGTTCAGCGTCGCCAGCGGCGGCACGTTCTGCACGACGTTGAAGAAGACGTACTTGCGGACGATCGTGAACGGCTTGGCGCCGAGCGCACGCGCCGCCTCGACGAACGGCTCCTCGCGGATCGAGATCGTGTGGTTTCTGACGACGCGGAAGTAGAGCGGTACGTACACGACCGTGATCGCGATCGCCGCGCTGACGATCCCCTGCCCGACCTTGTCCGCGAGCAGGAACGCGACGACGATCGCAAGCAGGAGGAAGGGGAAGACGAAGAGCGCGTCCATGATCAGCACGAGGATCCGGTCGAGCTTGCCGCCGAAGTACCCGGACAGCAGGCCGAGCGGGACACCGATCGCGATCGAGAAGAAGAGCGAGACGATCACGACCTTGAGCTCGGTCTGCGTGCCCCAGATGAGCCGCGAGAGGACGTCGGTGGACTGCACGTTCGTGCCCATCCAGTGGTCGGAGGACGGCGCAGCGAGCTGCGGGAAGCGCTTGCCGTCGGCGCGGAAGGTGTCGAAGTCGTACGGCGCGATAACGGGTGCGAGCAGCGCGATGAGCACGAACGCGAGCGTGATCCCCGCTCCGATCCACAGCATCGCGCGCGCCATGCCGCGTGCCTCGGTGACCGGCGCCAGCGCCCGCCGGACGCCGCCGAGGCGGCGCGGTGCGCGCGTGGCGACCGGCTCGGCAGTCGTCGCCACGGCTAGTACCTGATCCGCGGGTCGATGTAGGCGTTGACGAAGTCGATGATCAGGCTCGCGACGACGACCACGAGCGCGAAGACGACGATGATCCCCTGCACGGCTGCGTAGTCGCGGTTCTGGAGGTAGACGATCAGTGTCTTCCCGATCCCCGGCCAGTTGAACGTCGTCTCGGTCAGGACTGCACCGGAGAGGAGAAGCGCGACCGTGAGCCCCACCACGGTGATCACGGGGACGAGCGCGTTGCGGAACGCGTGGTGGTACACGACCGACCGCTCGTCGATGCCGCGCGCACGTGCGGCCTCGATGTAGTCGTCCTTCATCGTCCGGATCACGTTGACGCGGACGAGGCGTATGAAGACGCCCGCGGTGACGAGCCCGAGCGTGACCGCCGGCAGGATCAAGTGCTTCACGACGTCGACGAAGGCGTCCCAGTCGCCGTTCCAGAGCGTGTCGATCGTGTAGATGTGGGTGTGCGTCTCGAGCGTCGCCTCGACGAGCGGGCTGGCCCGGTCGGACGTCGGGAGCCAGCCGAGGTACGAGCCGAAGAAGAGCTGCGCCATCAGCCCGAGGAAGAAGACGGGCGTTGCGTAGATGAGGATCCCGAAGAGACGGCTGCCGCCGTCGATCCACGTGTCCCGGTAGCGGCCCGCAAGGAGGCCGAAGGTCACGCCGACGACGATCGCGACGATCATCGCGTAGAAGGTCAGCTCGACCGTCGCCATTCCGTTCTGGACGATGATGTCGCCGATCGGTCTCCGGTCCGTGATCGTCGTCCCGAAGTCCCCGTGCGCGATGTCTGAGAGGTAGGAGCCGTACTGGTCGTAGATCGGCCGGTCGTAGCCGAGCTGCTCCTTGATCTGGTTGACGACGGCCGGCGGGACGTGGCCGCCGAGCGAGGCCGTGATCGGATCCCCTGGGGCGACCCTCATCAGCAGGAAGACGAGGGTCAGGAGGATGAAGATCATCGGCAGGACGAGCGCGAGGCGCGTCAGTGCGTA
Source organism: Gaiella sp. (assembly GCA_036265415.1). Taxonomy (GTDB): domain Bacteria; phylum Actinomycetota; class Thermoleophilia; order Gaiellales; family Gaiellaceae; genus Gaiella. The sequence continues at coordinate 1,732 of DATAPC010000021.1, read as the reverse complement.
CTGTCGAAGCGAGGTCCCTTTGCTACCAGCCATGGACGCCCATTCGTGCCTCGTCGGCCCCGGCCAGGCGGCGCCGACCGCCTACCCTAGACCAACTTCGCCGGCCGACGGAGGAAGGGACGCCGCGGGGGCACCCCTTCCTCCCAGCTCGGCCTAGGACTTGGACAGCTTCCAGTACCGCATGATGAACGCCGCGTCGAGCGTGGTCGGGATGCCGCGCACGTTCTTCCGCGCCGCCGCGATCATGTTGCCCTGCCAGACGGGGACGATCGGCACGTCGCGCGCGGCGACCTGCTGGATCTGGCGGATGATCGCAATCCGACGGGCTTCCGTCTTCGCGGCCTGCTCTGCCTTGAGCAGCGCCGTCATCCTCGGCGTGGCATAGCCGTTCGAGGTGAAGTTGTCCTTCTGGTAGAAGGACAGGACGTAGTTCTCGGGGTCCGGATAGTCCGGGAACCAGCCGAGCTGGAAGGCGTTGTACTGCTTCCCGAGCGCATCGCTGTACTGCGCCCACTCCGCCGACTTGAGCGTCACCTTGAAGACGCCGCCCCGTTCGAGGCCGCGCTTGATCTCGGCGTACTCGTCCGCGGAGGCGTCACCGTAGTGCGTCGGCGTCCACCAGAGCTCGATCGGCATCGGCATCGCGATGCCCGCGCCCCGGAGCGCCGCCTTCGCCTTCGCCACGCTCGGCGCCCGGCCGTACACCGACGCGAACGCGTCGACGTGCCCCGGGAGACCCGCAGGCGGCATCGAGTAGAGCGGCTTGACCGTGTTGCGATACACCCGCTGCGCGATCGACTGGCGGGGCATCAGGTACGCGGCCGCCTTGCGGACCGCGATGTTGTTGAACGGCGGCCGCTGGACGTTCATCACGAGGTAGCGGATCGCCGCGCCCTGACCCTGGAACACGTTGAGGTTCTTGTTCTCTGCGAGCGACACGAGCTCGGTCGGCGTGAACGTCTGGTACGCCATGTCGATCTCACCGCGCTCGAGCCCGAGCTTCATCGTCGACGACTTCGAGTAGTACCGGACGATGAGGCCGTCGTTCTTCGACTTGGGCCCCCAGTAGGCGTCGTTCCGCTCGAGGACGGCCTGCTGGCCGGGCGTGTACTTCGTGAGCTTGTACGGCCCCGTGCCGACCTGCGGCTGGTCGTTCGCCTGGAGCTTGTCGGCCGGATACGTGCTCGGCACGATGCCGCCCGCGCCCGACGCGAGGATCAGCGGCCACGTCGACTGCGGCGCCTTCAGGTTGAAGGTGACCGCGTACTGCCCGTTCGTCTTCACGCTCTTCAGGTTCGAGAGCAGCGACGAGATGCCCGACGGATCGTTGATCTTGATGACGCGGTCGAACGAGTGCTTCACGTCCGCCGAGTCGAACCCGGAGCCGTCGGTGAAGGTGACGCCGCGACGCAGCGTGCAGCGCCAGGTCTTGACAGTGCCCACGGGAGCGCACTTCGTCGCGAGCGACGGCACGACCTTCGCCCCGTTCCGCGCGTCGTAGAGATGCTCGTAGATGTTGTAACCGAGCGTCGCGGAGCCGTAGTCGTAGTTCCCGGCCGGGTCGAGGTTCGTGACGGTGTCGGTCGTCCCGGCGACGATCGTGCCGCCGGCCGCCGCGTCGCCCGATGCGGACTGTCCGACGCCGGCACCGACGGCCGCCGTGACGACCGCCACGACGCTGCAGAGGGCGCCGAGGCGCCAACGCGATGCAATTCGACTCATGAGTTCCTCT
>DATAPC010000020.1:0-16775 GCA_036265415.1 Gaiella sp. | reverse complement strand
CACGAACGGATTCCACGACACGGCCAACTCGATCGCCACGAGCGTCTCGACCCGCGCTCTCAGCCCGCGGGCGGCGGTGGCGAGCGCGTCCGTGCTGAACTTCCTCGGCGCGTTCGTCTCGATCGAGGTCGCGGCGACGATTGCGAAGGGGATCGTCGACCAGGAGGCGATCACCCTGAACATCGTCCTCGCGGGCCTCGTCGGTGCGATCACCTGGAACCTCATCACGTGGTTCATCGGGTTGCCGTCGAGCTCGAGCCACGCGCTGATCGGCGGGATGATCGGCTCGGCGATGGCCGCCGAGGGCGCCGACGTCGTCCAGTGGCAGGGGATCAAGGACAAGGTGCTGATCCCGTCGCTGCTCGCGCCGTTCCTGGGGATCGCGATCGCCTTCGTCCTCATCCTCGCGATCACGTGGCTCATCGCGCGCCGTCCGCCGACGAAGGTGCACCGCGGCTTCCGGCGGGCGCAGCTCGTCTCGGGCGCGTTCGTGGCCTTCACGCACGGGACGAACGACGCCCAGAAGACGATGGGGATCATCGCACTCGCGCTCGTGGCGTCTGGGCACCTCAGCCCCGACTTCGAGCGCCCGCCGACGTGGGTGATCGCGAGCGCCGCGCTTGCGATGGGAGCCGGCACCTACGTCGGCGGGTGGCGCATCATCAAGACGCTGGGTCAGCGGATTGCGAAGATCGACCCGCCGCAGGGCTTCGCCGCCCAGAGCGCCTGCGCGTCGATCCTGTGGGCGACCGCCCACCTCGGCTACCCCGTCTCGACGACGCACACGATCTCCGGCTCCGTGCTCGGGGCGGGCGCGATCCGCGGCTTCCACGCTGTGCGCTGGGGCGTCGCGGGGAACATCCTCGTGGCGTGGATCCTCACGATTCCCGCGGCGGCGCTCGTCGGCGCAGGGATGGAGTACGTCACCCGGCTCCCGGAGGGCGACGTCGTCGTGTTCGTGCTCGCCGTGGTCATCGCGACGACGGCGTTCCTCGGACGGCGCCGGGAGCGGCGGCGCCTCGCTCCCCCGCCGAGCCGGGCGACGGCCGTGGCCGCCTGACGGCGCTCTACTAGCGTCCGCTGACGCGCCGCTGCGTGCGGCCCGCGAACACCTTCGCGAGCACGTTCATCACGAGCACGAAGAGGATCAGGACGAGCGCCGCGGCCCACCCTGCCGCCTGCTCGCCCGGATCGGGCGACTCGGAGAACACGAAGATCGTCACCGGCAGCGTCGGCAGGGCGTGGGTGACGTCCGTCGAGATCTGATTCGCCGCGATCGACGAGGTGAAGAGCAGCGGGGCCGTCTCGCCGGCGACGCGGGCCACCGCGATCACGACGCCCGTGAGGATGCCGCCGATCGCCGTCGGCAGGATGATGCTGACGGTCGTGCGCCACCGCGTCACGCCGAGGGCGAGGCTCGCCTCGCGCAGGCTCCGCGGGACGATCTCGAGCACCTCCTGCGTCGCGCGCGCCACCATCGGGAGCATGAGCACGGCGAGCGCGAAGGCACCGTAGATCGCGCTCTGCCCGTGGCCGGCGACGAGCAGCCCGAAGACGAAGATGCCGACGACGATCGCCGGGACGCCGTTCAGGACGTCGAGCACGATCCGGAGGGCGACGGAGAGCCTCGGGCCGGCGTACTCCGACATGAAGATCGCCACGAGGATGCTGAACGGGATGGCCATCAGCATCGCCATGCCGACGATCAGGGCGCTTCCGACCAGGGCGTCGGCGACGCCGCCGGCCTGGCCGAACAGCGGGCGGGGCTTCGTGAAGAAGTCGAGGCTCAGCTGGCTGAGCCCCCTGTGGATCACGGTGCCGAGGACGAGCGCCAGGATGCCGACCGCCACGAGAGCGCTCGCCACGGCGAGTCCGGCGAACGCCTTCTCCGTGATCCGTCGGCGGCGCAGCCCCCCTGACCGCGCCGTGATGTCGTAGCGGGCGTCCTCGGGGATGGTCGTCAATACGCCCTCCGGGATCGCTCGAACCGCGTCACGATCGCCTGCGCGACCACGTTCGTGACGAGCGAGATGACCATCAGGATCGCCCCGAGGTAGAGGATCGCGCCCACCTGGAGCTCGGACGTCGCTCCCTGGTACTGGGCGGCGATGCGGGAGCCGAGCGTGTCGGCCGGCGCGAAGAGCGAGATGTGGATCGAGTTGGCGCCGCCGATCACCTGGTTGACCGCGATCGCCTCGCCGAACGCCCGTCCGAGTCCGAGCAGCACCGCCGCCGCGATCCCGGGAGCGGCGTACGCGAACATGACCCCCCGGATCGCTTCCCAGCGCGTCGACCCGAGCGCCATCGCCCCGTCCATCAGCTCACGCGGCGTCCGGGAGAAGAGCTCACGGCAGATCGCAGACGTGATCGGGATGATCATGATCGTGAGCACGAGCGCCGCCGGGAGCATTCCCGCCTGTGACGGGTCGCCGGAGAACAGCGGGCACCAGCCGAGGAAACTCTGGAGCCAGGGCTCGAGCGTGTCGCGCACCCACGGCCCGAAGACGAGGATCCCCCAGAGGCCGAGGACGACGCTCGGGATCGCCGCGAGGAGCTCGATCATCGTCGCGATCGGCGCGGCGACGCGCCGCGGCGCGATCTCGGTGAGGAACAGGGCGATCGCGATCGAGAGCGGCGTGGCGAGCAGCAGCGCGATGCACGACGTCACGACCGTGCCGTAGACGAACGTCAGTGCGCCGTAGACGTCCGTGACGGGGTTCCACGCCTCCGTCCAGACGAAGGAGAGCCCGAACTCCTCGATCGCGGGCCAGGCGTCCGAGAACACCTGGTACGCGATGAGGCCGAGGAGGGAGGCGGCCGCGGCCGACGCGGCGACCGCGACTCCCTGGAAGACGAGGTCGCCGAGCCGGACCCCGCGGCGCTCGATGTCGGCGCCGGGCGCCGCGGGGTCGTAGCCGAGCGAGCTCATCGCGTCACGCCGAGGACTTCACCTTGGCGAGCTCGCGATACGCGAACGCCTTGACGGGTGTGGGCAGCGGCACGAAGAAGAGCGGCGGGCCGAACCTCTGGCCCTGCGTCACCGCCCAGTAGACGAACTTCCGGAGCTCGGCCGCCTTGCCCGAGTTGAGCGGCAGGATCACGTACGTGAAGGTCGAGATGGGGTATGCGAGCGGCCCGGCCGCCTTCGGCGGATCGACGATCTTCAGCTGCGACAGCGAGGTGACCTTCTTCGGCAGCTGCGAGACGGCCTGTGAGATCCCGCGGATCCCCGGCGTCGTGAAGCGCCCTGCCCGGTTCTGGATCGTCGCGAACTGGAGCTTGTTCTGGATCGAGTACGCGGCGTCCACGTACGTCAGGGCGCCGGGAGTGTTCTTCACGACGCCCGCCACGCCCGAGCTGCCTCGCGCGCCGACGCCCGTCGGAAAGTCCACGCTCGTGTTGACGCCGACGCGCCTGGAGAACTGCGGGCTGACCGCCGAGAGGTAGTTCGTGTACGCATAGGTCGTGCCCGAGCCGTCCGAGCGGTAGACCGGCGTGATCTTCGTGTCGGGCAGGTCGAGCTTCGGGTTCAGCTTCTTGATCGCCGGGTCGTTCCAGCGCGTGATCGAGCCGAGATAGATGTTCGCGAGCGTCGCCCCGTTGAGGTGCACGCGGCCGTTGACGCCCGGCAGGTTGTAGGGGATCGAGACGGCCGCGAGCGCCCAGGGGATCACCACGCAGCCCTTGCAGTCGGTGAGCTGCTGCTCGGACAGCGGCGCGTCGGACGCCCCGAAGTCGACCGTTCGGGCGGTGATCGCCGCGATCCCCGCGCCCGAGCCGGTGGGCGAGTACGTGATGTTGATCCCGTACGCGTTGCCGACCTCGGGGATCCACTTCGAGATGAGCGGGAAGGGGAAGGTCGCTCCCGTCCCGACCAGCTGCGTGTCCTTCGTCGCCGACGAGGCCGCCTTGGCCTGACCCGCGACGAGCGCGAGGGCGAGCGCGCCCACGAGGGCGAGCGTCGCCAGTGATGCTCTCTTCATCGTCTCTCCACCTCTCCGTTGGTCTCGATGTCTGGCGCTACCGGCGGCACGGTGCCCGCACACCCCCGGAGCGTGGGCTTCGCGGAGGTATCCGATCGGTGACGCATCGGTGAACGAGGGCGCGTCAATGCGATGCATCGGAGAACTCGTGGAACTCGCCCGTGACGAGGTATTCGGTCTGCTCCCCGATGTCGACGGCGTTGTCGCCGATCCGCTCGATGCAGCGAGCCACGACGATCATCCGCATCCCCCACTCCTGCATGTCCGGGGTGGCGGCCATCGCGAGCACCGTGTCGACGACGGCCCGGTTCGTCCTGTCGATGAGCTCGTCCAGGTCGACGAGGCTGCGCGCGCGCAGAACGTCTCGTGTGGCGAACGCGTCGAGCGCCACCCGAACCATCTCTTCTGCGCGGCTTCCCATCTCGCGGAGGCCCTCGACGAGCTCGACGTGCTGTTCGAGCGCGGCCGAGAGCTTCGTCAGCTTCGCGATGGTGACGCTCTGGTCGCCGATCCGCTCGAGGTGGATCGAGCTGTGGAGGACGGCGAGGACGAGGCGGAGGTCGGTGGCGACGGGCGCCTCCTGCGCGAGCAGCTCCCCGATCGACCGCTCGATCCTGTGGTACCGGTCGTCGATCTCGTCGTCGAAGGCGATCACCTCGTCGCAGAGCTCGACGTCCTGTGTCTCGAGGGCGTCGATCGCGCCGCGCACGGCACGGAGCACGACGGCTCCCTGCTCCTGGAGGTCGGCTTCGAGCGCCTCGAGCCTGTTCTGGTACTCGAGGCGCGCCACCGGGTTACCCGAACCGGCCCGTGACGTAGTCCTCCGTCCGCTGGTCGGACGGGTTGGTGAAGATCTTCGCCGTCTGGTCGTACTCGACGAGCGTGCCGTGGCGACCGGAGCCGTCCCCCCGAACCTCGACGCTGAAGAACGCGGTCATGTCGGCGACGCGGGCGGCCTGCTGCATGTTGTGCGTGACGATCACGATCGTGTAGTGGCGTTTCAGCTCGTGGATCAGGTCCTCGATGCGCGACGTCGAGATCGGGTCGAGCGCGGACGCCGGCTCGTCCATCAGGATCACGTCCGGCTCGACGGCGAGCGCGCGGGCGATGCACAGCCGCTGCTGCTGGCCGCCGGAGAGGCCGAGCGCGTTGTCCTTGAGTCGGTCCTTGACCTCGTCCCAGAGCGCGGCGCGGCGGAGCGTCCGCTCGACCCGCTCGTCGAGGTCCTTCGTCAGCTTGAGCACGCGCGGCCCGAAGGCGATGTTGTCGTAGACCGACTTCGGGAACGGGTTCGGCTTCTGGAAGACCATCCCGATCCGCCGGCGGACTTCGACGGGATCGACGTTCGAGCCGTACAGATCCCTTCCGTGGTAGAGGATCCGGCCGGCGACGACCGCGCCCGGGATCAGGTCGTTCATCCGGTTGAAGCCCCGGATGAACGTGGACTTGCCGCAGCCCGAAGGGCCGATGAAGCCGGTGACGAAGTTCTTCCGGACCTCCAGGCTGACGCCCTCGAGGGCGAGCTTCCCCCCGTACGAGACGTCGAGGCCGTCGACCTCGAACACGGCCTCGCGTCCGCGAGGATCGTCCGTTCCGGCGGCGACCGTCAGCTGCGCCATCCGTGCGCTGTCGATCTCGGGCGTCTTCACGGCCACTCGGGCGGGAGTGTCACGGCAGGCACCCGCCCGGTGGGCCGCCGAACGGTGACCGTCCGGTGAAGAAGTGGTTGCCGAGCCGGCGGCCCGAGGCGCCGGTCGGCGCCGCGTCCTACGCCGGGAAGGTCGCGCGGATCTCGAGGCCCGCGCCGAGGCCGCCGAGCGCCTCGATCGTGCCGCCGGCCTGGGTCACGACATGCTTGACGATCGCCAGGCCGAGTCCCGTGCCGCGCGAGGCCCGGGCCCGGTCGGCCCGGAAGAACCGCTCGAAGAGACGCTGCAGCTGCGCCTCCTCGACCCCGACCCCGTCGTCCGAGCCACGCAGCACGATCGTGTCCGCCTCCCGCTCGACGGCGAGCGTGAACGTCGCCCCGGGCCCCGCGTAGCGGATCGCGTTCTCGGCCAGGTTCTGCGCGAGGACGCGGATCATGCGCGGCCGGATCGCCAGCTCGATCGCAGGGTCGCCCTCGACGACGAGCGCCACGCCGGCGCGGCTCGCCCGCTCCTCGAGCTCGTCGGCCACGGCCTGGAGCTCCTCACGCACGGGGACCGCGCCGAGCGAGACGATCCGCGTCCCCGACTCGAGCTCGCTGAGGAAGAGCACCTCGTCGATCAGCTCGCGGATCTGCTCCACCTCGGCCCGCGCCCGGTCGACGAGCTCGGCCACGTCCTCGCCCGGAAGCGTCGCCGTCTCGAGCAGCGACAGGAGGCGCGCGAGCGGTGTGCGGAGCTCGTGCGAGACGGCGGCCGTGAACCCGGTGCGGAGCTCCTCGTACGCGGCGAGGTCGCCGCCGGTCGTCAGGTAGACGAGCCGCTCGCGCCGGCCCCTCACGTCGTACGGCACGATCAGCGGCACGATCCCCGCCTCGCCCGACAGGAGGCCGTCCGGGAGCCTCTCGCCCTCGGCGAGCCCGGCGACGGACTGGCGCGCGCGCCGGCTGGCCGCGACCACGCGGTCGTCCGCGTCGAGGACGACGACGGACTCGCGGCTCTCCTCGAGCAGCACCCGTGCGCGGGCGGCGTCGTCGTCCATGCTCACGGCGTTCTAACAGACGCCTGACGCGCGCCTTGCGCACGCCACACGGGCGCTTCATCCCGACGTCGGTGAATGGGCGGGTCAACGGCGAAAGGAGTGGCGATGAAGGGGATGCTGGCGACAGTCGCGGCGATCGGAGCGCTCGTCGTCGTCTCGGGCGCCCTCGCGGCGATGGTCGACGGGACACCGGGCGACGACCGCCTGCGAGGGACGATGCAGGCGGATGTGATCCGCGCGCTCGCCGGGAACGACGTCGTGAACGCGCGCGACGGGAACGACCTCGTGCGCGCCGGGGCCGGCGACGACCGGGTGCATGCCGCGGGCGGCAGCGACATCGTCTTCGGCGGCACCGGCTCGGACCGGATCGACACGGGGAGCGAGGACGACGTCGCGTGGGCCGGCTCGGGCGACGACGCGATCGACGGCGGCTACGGCCCGGACGAGCTCCACGGCGGCTCCGGCAACGACGTGGTTCGCGGCGGCCCGGGTGACGACCGCCTCTGGGCCGGGCCCGGACGGGACGTCGTCCACGGCGGAGCGGGCGACGACGTCCTGCATGCGCTGGCGGCCGACGGCGACCCGGACGTGCTCGACTGCGGGCCGGGACGCGACACGGCGAAGGTGCGCGGCTCGGAGCGCCCGACGACGCGCTTCCGCGGCTGCGAGACGATCGTCGTGGTCGTCGCTCCGACGGCCGACGACGACGCCTCCGAGGCCGATCGCGACGCCGAGGCGGAGTAACGAGAGATCGAGGGCGACGAGGGGCGCCGCCTGGACGGCGCCTCTCGATCGCCTTCACCACCCGGATACCATTCGTTCACCAGTCGCCGCCCCCACGAGCGACGTCCCGTCCCCACGATGCGGGTGAGCGAATGACGAGAGTCCTGATCATCGAGGACGACGACGTGATCGCGCAGGGGATGTCGCGCCATCTCGCCGCCGCCGGCTTCGACGCCGTCGGCGTCGCGAACGGAGAGACCGGCCTCGCCCGCCTGCGCTACGAGCGACCCGACGTCTGCGTGCTCGACCTGATGCTCCCCGGCGTCGACGGCTGGAAGGTGATCGAGCAGGCGCGCGGCGAGGGAATCGGCACCCCGATCGTCGTCGTCTCGGCCCGCGGGACCGAGCACGACCGCGTCCATGCCCTCGAGATCGGCGCCGACGACTATCTCGTGAAGCCGTTCTCGATGCGGGAGCTCGTGGCCCGCGTCGGCGCGGCCGCCAGGCGCGGGACACGCGCGCAGGACCCGAGGCGCGGGGAGGAGATCGTGATCGAGGAGCTCCGACTCGACCCCCGGAACGTCCAGGCGTACGTCGACGAGAAGAGCGCGGACCTGACGCCGACCGAGTTTCGCCTCGTCTACGCCCTCGCGCTCGAGGCCGGCCGCGTGTTGACGCGCGACGAGCTGCTGCAGCGCGTCTGGGGCCGCCGTGCCTCGCACCGGGACCGCACGGTGGACGTGTTCGTCCGGAAGCTGCGTGAGAAGATCGACGCGCACGCGCCGCGCCACACGTTCCTTCAGACGCGCTACGGCGTCGGCTACAAGCTCGAGGCTGAACCGAAGTAGACGGCGGGGGGAACCGCATGGTTCACCCGCCGGCCCCTCCTTCCTCGCGTCCACCCGGCCCGGCGCTGCCGGCCCCGGGCCGGCAAAGCGGGCCTTCGGCCGCGAACTCGGCACGACGGCAGCCCGGAGCATCGCTTCCGCTATAGTTAGCCTCACGAATGATTAGTGAGGCTACGCTTTCTCCGCTCGCGATCGCCGACCAGCTCCGGCCGGCGATCCTGCGCCTCGCGCGGAACCTTCGTCGCGACACCGAGCTCTTCGGCGTCACCGCACACCAGGCGACGCTGCTCGCGCAGGTGTCGTCGCAGCCGGGCCTGTCCCTCCGAGAGCTCGCGGAGTGGGAGGGTATCTCTCCACCGTCGCTCTCGGGCCACGTCGACCGGCTCGAGGCGGCCGGCCTCCTCCGTCGCGTCCGCTCGACCGACGATCGCCGCCGCGTCGGACTGGAACTCACGCCAGAGGGCCGCTCGATCCTCAAACGCATCCGTGCGCGTCGCACCACCTGGCTCGCCGACCGGCTCGGCCGTCTCTCCGAAGACGACCGTGAGCTCGTCGAGCGCGCGCTCCCGGCGCTGCACGCGCTCCTGGAAGCCCGCCCGTGAGGATGCTGTCCATCGCGCTGCGTCGACGAACGTTCCGCTCGCTGCGCCGCCACCGGAACTACAGGCTCTTCTTCACGGGCCAGATCGTCTCGGTCGCAGGCACGTGGATGCAGAACATCGCGCTCGCGTGGCTCGTGATCGAGCTCTCGGGCTCGCCCCTGGCGGTCGGCGCGCTCGCGTTCTGCCGGTTCGTCCCGTTTCTCCTCCTCGGCCTGGTCGCCGGGGTCGTCGTCGACCGCATCGACACGCGCCGGCTCCTGCTCGCGACGCAGGGGGCCGCGATGCTCGTCTCGATCGCCCTCGCGGCCGTCACGCTCGCCGGTGTCGCGACCCTGCCGGTGGTGTACGCGCTCGCGGCGCTCGGCGGGCTCGTGCTCGTCTTCGACGCACCCGGTCGCCAGACACTGACGTTCCAGATGGTCGGCCACGACGAGCTGCAGAACGCGGTCGCGCTCAACTCCGGCCTGTTCAACGCCTCCCGCGTGATCGGCCCCGCGCTCGCCGGCCTCCTGATCGCCGTCGTCGGAACCGGCGTCTGCTTCGTCGTCAACGCGGTGAGCTTCCTCTCGGTGCTCGTCGCGCTCCGGATGATCCGCGAGGACGAGCTGTACGCGGTGGAGAAGCGGCCGGACACACGGGTCGTCGCGGGTATCCGGGAGGGGCTCGCCTGGGCGGTGCACTCGCCGGTCGCGCGCGTCGTGCTGGTCGTCGTCACCGTGGTCAGCACGGTCGGCTTCAACTTCCACGTTCTCGTGCCGCTGCTGGCGTCGCAGACCCTGGACGTCGGCGCCGGCATGTTCGGCGTCCTGTCGGCCGCCTTCGGGCTCGGCGCACTCGTCGGTGCCCTCGCCACCGCCACGCTTCGCGAGGCCAGCCCGCGCGCCTTCGTCGGCGGCGCGGTCGGCTTCAGCCTGGCGATGCTCGGCCTCGCCCTGGCGCACGGCGTCACGGCGGCGCTCGTGCTCCTGCTCGGCCTCGGCGTCTGCTTCTCGCTCTTCACCGCCAGCGCGAACGCGCTCGTTCAGCTGAGCTCGCCGCCGCACCTGCGCGGCCGCGTGATGAGCCTCTACCTCTTCGCATTCGCGGGGCTCGCGCCCGTGGGCGGCATCGTGGCCGGCTGGCTCGCCGAGGAGGGCGGGACACCACTCGCGTTCGGCGTCGCGGGCGCGGCCGGGCTCGTGACGATCGCATGGGCGGCGCGCGAGCTGTTCGGCGAGCGGCTCGGGCCTGCGCGCGCCGGCGCCTAGCGCCCGGCCCCGGCTGCGATACCGTGTCAGGTGGCATCGCACGGACGTGACCCCGCCGCCGCCGCGGCATCCCGGACGTGCGATGCCGCTTCGCGCTCGGTCCGGGCTCGCCCGTCAGGCGGATCGTTACGCTGCGTAACGACTTGAGCGAGCCCCGCCAGCACTACGGCCTCACCCTCGGCATTCTCACGCTCGCCGCGGCGGCGTACGCGCTCCAGCAGACGATGGTCGTCCCCGCCCTGCCGGCGCTCCAGGACGAGCTCGATGCTTCGACCACGTGGGTCACCTGGGTGTTGACCGGCTTCCTTCTCTCAGCGGCTGTTTGCACACCGATCCTCGGGAAGCTGGGCGACCGGTTCGGCAAGGAGCGCCTACTCGCCCTCTCGCTGGCGATCTTCCTCGTCGGCTGCATCGGCTGTGCGGCGGCCCCCGACATCTGGACGTTGATTCTGTTCCGCATCGTCTCCGGGACGGCGGGTGCCGTGTTTCCGCTCAGCTTCGGCATCATCCGCGACGAGTTCCCACCCGAACGGATGAAGGTCGGGATCGGGCTCCTCTCCGCCGTGTTCGGGATCGGCGGCGGGTTCGGGCTCGTCCTCTCGGGTCTGATCATCGACAACGCGAGCTGGCGCTGGCTCTTCGTCGTCGGGGCGCTGGGCGTCGCGGTTGCGCTCGTCCTCGTCCACCGCTTCGTCCCGGAGTCGCCGGTCCGCTCGACGTCCCGAATCGACGTGCCCGGGGCGCTGCTCATGTCCCTCGCCCTCGTCTCGCTGCTGCTGGCGCTGTCGGAGGGAGGCGGCTGGGGCTGGACTTCCCCTGCCGTGCTCGGCCTGTTCGCCCTGTCCGCGCTCGGCGCGGTGGCGTGGGTCCTCCTCGAGCTCCATGTCGACGAGCCGCTGATCGACATCCGCGTCCTCGCGGAGCGTCCGGTGCTGTTGACGAACATCACGGCGCTGATCTCGGGCTTCGCGATGTTCGGCTCGTTCGTGCTCGTGCCTCGCTTCGTCGAGGCGCCGGGCGGGCTGCCGCCCGAGATCGCCGAGCGGCTCGGCTACGGGTTCGCAGCCACGGCGACGACCACCGGCCTCTACCTCCTGCCGGGGTCGCTGCTGATGCTCTTCGCCGGCCCTGCAGCCGGAATCCTCGGACGAGTCGTCGGGTCGAAGTGGCCGCTCGCGCTCGGCATGACGCTCGTCGCGCTGTCGGCGACGTGTCTTGCGGTGCTCCACGACGAGCCGTGGCAGATCGTCCTCGCGATGTCCGGGCTGAGCGTCGGCGTCGGCTTCGCGTTCGCGGCGATGGCGGCGCTCATCACCGAGGCGGTCGAGCCGACGGAGACGGGGATCGCGACCGGCATCAACACGGTCATGCGGACCGTCGGAGCGGTCGTCGGCGCTCAGGTCGGTGCGGCGATCCTCACGGCGACGACTCTCGAGGGGACGAGCGTGCCGACCGAGGGGGCCTACGTGACGGCCTTCGCCCTGGCCGCAGCGGCGGCCGCCTTCGCCGCCGCAATCGCCGTCTTCGTCACGCCCCCACGCCTCCGCCGCGCCCGCTCGCGCGTGGCCGTGGAAGCCCGAAGCGCGTGACGGCCTCCGACGCCAGTCTCGTCGCCGGCGCCGTCGAGGGTCTCGTGGCGACGCTCGTCCGTCAGCGGCGCGCCGCCAGCGACCCCGAGCCCGGCGAGCTCTCGACCTTCCAGGCGGTGGCGCTCTCGACGATCGTCGACCGCGGCAGCATGCGACTCCGGTCGCTCGCCGAGACGCTCGGGACGACGGACGCCACCGCGTCGCGAACCGTCGACGTTCTCCAGGGGCACGGCCTCGCCATGCGCCGACCCGATCCGGGAGACGGCCGCGGCGTGGTCGTCGAGGCGTCGCCCGAGGGCAAGGCCGAGGTCCGGCGGCGCCGCCGGAGGCTCGAGCGGCTCGCGGCGAGAGCGCTCGGCGACCTGTCGCACGACGAGGCGCGGCGCGTGGCGGCCGCCCTCGCAGAGCTCCAGTCGCTCCTCGCCCGCGGCTAGCCGGCGTCAGCCGATCGTCCAGGTGTCCGCGCCCTGGAGCAGTGCGGCGAGGTCGCCCTCGCCGCGCCCTTCGACGGCGCTTCTCACCTGGTCGTGCACGAGCTCCTCGTACACGGGCCGACTGACCGAGCGGAAGACGCCGAGCGGCACCCCGCCGGCGCTCTCCCACGTGAGGCGCGCGAGCGCGAACGCGAGCCCGGGGTCGTCGCGAAGCGGATCGTGGCGCAGCAGCCCGCCCGCCGATGCGTCGACGATCTCGAGGGTGCCGTCGGAGCGCATCCGGACGCCCTTCTCGCCCCAGCGCACCTCCTCGCCCGCGCGGAGATAGAGCCGGTTCTCCTTCTCCTCGCGCACGACGTCGAACGCCCCGTCGTTGTAGATGTTGCAGTTCTGGAGGATCTCGACGAACGCGGCGCCGCGGTGCTGCGCGGCCGCCCGGAGCACCTCGGCGGTGCCTTGCTTGTCCGTGTCGATCGCCCGCGCCACGAACGTCGCCTCGGCGCCGATCGCGATCGACAGCGGGTTGAACGGCTGGTCGACCGAGCCGTACGGCGTCGACTTCGTGACCTTGCCGAGCTCCGAGGTCGGCGAATACTGGCCCTTCGTCAGCCCGTAGATCCGGTTGTTGAAGAGGAGGATCGTGATGTCGACGTTCCGGCGCAGCGCATGGATCAGGTGGTTGCCTCCGATCGAGAGCGCATCGCCGTCGCCGGTGACGACCCAGACCGAGAGGTCGGGCCGCGACGTGGCGAGGCCGGTTGCGATCGCGGGCGCCCGCCCGTGGATCGAGTGCATGCCGAACGTCTGGACGTAGTAGGGGAACCGGGCGGCGCAGCCGATCCCCGAGATGAACACGAGGTTCTCGCGCGGCACGCCGAGCTCGGGCAGGAACGACTGGACGCCCGCAAGGATCGCGTAGTCGCCGCACCCCGGGCACCAGCGCACCTCCTGGTCGGACTTGAAGTCCTTCGCGGTCAGCTGGACGAGGCCGTTGCCGGGCGTCATGACGTCTCCACCATTGCCGCGATCGCCTCCTCGAGCTCGCGCGCGCCGAGCGGCCGGCCACGCACCCTCGTGTACGAGACGACGTCGACGAGGAACTCCGCACGCAGGAGCATCGCGAGCTGTCCGAGGTTCATCTCGGGCACGAGCACCTTGCGGTAGCTCCGGAGGACGTCCCCGGTGTTGCGCGGCAGAGGGTTCAGATGGTGGAGATGCGTGTGCGCGACCTTGATCCCGTGCTTTCGGACGCGGCGGACGCCGGCGACGATCGGCCCGTAGGTCGAGCCCCAGCCGATGACGAGCAGCTCCGCGTCACCGTCGGGATCGTCGACCTCGAGCTCGGGGATGTCGGCGGCGATGCCGGCGACCTTCTGTGCGCGCAGGCGAACCATGTGGTCGTGGTTGTCCGGGTCGTACGAGATCGCTCCGGTGACGTCTGCCTTCTCGAGGCCCCCGATCCGGTGCTCGAGCCCTTTCGTGCCGGGGATCGCCCACGGCCGCGCGAGCGTGGTCGGGTCGCGTCGGTAGGGCTCGAACGCGTCGCCGTTCGCCTCCGCGAAGCTCGTCGAGATGTCGGGGAGCCCGCTCACCTCCGGGATCAGCCACGGCTCGGAGCCGTTGGCGAGATACGCGTCGGAGAGCAGGTAGACGGGCGTGCGGTACTTGAGCGCGATCCGCGCGGCCTCGATCGCGGCGTCGAAGCACTGCGACGGCGTCGAGGCCGCGACGACGGGGACGGGGCTCTCGCCGTTCCGCCCGAACAGCACCATGAGCAGGTCGGCCTGCTCAGGCTTCGTCGGCATCCCCGTCGACGGCCCTGCGCGCTGGATGTCGAGGATCACGAGCGGGAGCTCGAGCGCGATCGCGAGCCCGACGGTCTCGGCCTTGAGGACGACGCCCGGGCCGGCCGACGCGGTGACGCCGAGCGCACCGCCGAACGATGCGCCGACGGCCGCCCCGACGGCCGCGATCTCGTCCTCGGCCTGGAAGGTCACGACGCCGAACTCCTTCCGGCCGGCGAGCTCCTCGAGGATCGACGACGCGGGCGTGATCGGATACGCGCCGAGGAAGAGCGGCAGGCCCGAGAGCTTCGACGCGGCGATCAGGCCGAACGAGAGCGCGGTGTTCCCCGTGATCTGACGGTACGTCCCGGGGGCGAGGGGGGCGGGCGCAACCTCGTACGAGACGGCGAAGTCCTCCGACGTCTCGCCGTAGTTCCAGCCGGCGCGGAAGGCGCGCGTGTTCGCCTCGACGATCTCCGGGCGCTTCGCGAACTTCGAGGAGATGAAGCCGAGCGTCCCCTCGGTCGGGCGGTGGTACAGCCACGACATCAGACCGAGCGCGAAGAAGTTCTTCGAGCGCTCTGCCTCGCGCGGCGTGACGCCCTCGATCCCCTTGAGCGCACCGACCGTCATCGAGGTGAGCGCGACCTCGTGGACGTGGTAGTCCGCGAGCGAGCCGTCCTCGAGCGGGTTCTCCTGATAGCCGGCCTTCTGCAGCGTCCGGTCGTTGAACGCGTCGGTGTTGACGATGATCGTCCCACCCTTGGGCACGTCCCGCAGATTCGTCTTCAGCGCCGCCGGGTTCATCGCGACGAGGACGTCGGGCCGGTCGCCCGCGGTCAGGATGTCGTGGTCGGCGAAGTGGACCTGGAAGCCGGAGACGCCGGGGAGCGAGCCGGCTGGAGCGCGGATCTCCGCCGGGAAGTCGGGGAAGGTCGCGAGGTCGTTGCCGAGCGCCGCGGTCTCGCTCGTGAAGCGGTCGCCCGTGAGCTGCATCCCGTCGCCCGAGTCACCGGCGAAGCGGATGATCACGCCTTCGAGGGGCTCGACCTTCTTGGTGCTCACCGCATGCAGCGTAGCGCGAGGGGATGCGGTGGTCTCGGGCCTCCGGCGTCAGGCCGACCGCCGCACGCGGCGGATGCCCCACGCGGCGCCGGAGGCGAAGAGCGCGTCTGCGTCGACCTCGCCGTCCCAGCCGAGGAAGTGGCGCTCGGGCCGGTCGGGGGTGCACCCCTCGACGGCGACCCGCGTCGTCGGCTCCGGCGCCACCTCGCCGGATGCGAGCTCCTCGCGGCGCCGCTCGGCCTCCTCGGCCGCAGGCCCCTCGGCATAGCCCTTCGCCACGATCCCAGTCTAGAGACGCGCTACCCGAGCACCGCGTTGCGGAACGCGTTGAAGCTCGGCTTCCGCTTGCCGTCGAACGTCGTCAGGCCGGACTGCCAGCCGCCGAGGCGCTCCTCGTCGCGGAGCAGGAACCACAGGAAGACGTCGATCCGCGGGTTGGCACGGACGATCGAGACGGCCTGCGCCAGGTAGTTCGCCTGCTTGGACAACGTGACGCCGACGATCGTGTCCGGCGGGTTCGTCTGGTAGCCGTACTCGGTGACCCACACGCGCATGCGGCGTCCGTAGAGGCGGTCGAGCTCCTTGATCAGCACGTCGAAGTTCCCGAGCGTGACGGCGGTCGGAGGCTGACTCTTCGGCCCGGGCCTCGGCTTCGTGGAGGGCGTCTCGACGGGTGAGAGGTAGTACGGATGGTGGGCGTAGGCGTCGAAGCCCTTCGCGCCGCCCGCCTTCATCGCGCGCAGGAAGGGGAGCGGCGAGACGGACGGACGGCTCGAGTTCGGGTTGTTGTTCCCGCGCGGCCCGGTCGCGCCGCAGGCGATCTTGGACGTCCGCTGCACCGACTTGACGCCCTGGACGATCGCGTTGCAGATCTTCGCGTAGTCGCGCCCCGACTGGACCGCCCAGGTCTTCCCAGTCCGTCGGTACTGCGGCTTGAGGAACACCGGGTTGTTCGGCTCGTTCCAGGCCATCCAGAGGCCGACGCGCGGCAGCGTCACCCCGTCGGCGTTCACGAAGGTGCCGCTGTAGCGCTTCTGGGCGGCGGCCGCGAACAGCCGCAGGTCGCGCGCGTTCGTCGGGGCGACGTTCCAGCCCTTCGCCGCGTTCGCCCAGGGCGGCGTGCCGATGATCGAGAAGATCGGCTGGATGTTGTTGACGATCGAGAACCTGACGGTGCGGTCGTACGTGTCCCAGTTGTAGGCGGGGTCGGTGGGGTCCGCGGGGCGCTTCGGTTTCCGCGTCGCCACGCTGATCGACGGACCGGACCACCACAGGTTGACCCGGAGCAGCTGGGTGCCGGTCTTCGCAAGCTGCGGGAAGACGAGATCGGGCTCGCCGTACAGGACGACCCCGTCGTCGAAGATGCCGACCCGCAGCGACGTCGACGCCGAGGCGCTCGGCGCGAGGACGACAGCGACGGCGACGAGAACGGCGGCGAGCGCCGCAGCCGCCCTAGGCACGCGTCGGGTTCCTCCCGAGGGATGCCAGCGTCCGACGCAGGCCTTCGTCGAGCGGGATCTCGGGCTCCCAGCCGAGAAGCTGCCGCGCGCGCGTGATGTCGGGCTGCCGCACCTGCGGGTCGTCGACCGGCAGCGCCTCGAACACGATCTGGCTCGTCGAGCCGGTGGCCGCGAGGACGGCCTCGGCGAGCTGGAGAATGGTGTACTCGCCGGGGTTGCCGATGTTGACTGGCAGGTGCTCGCCCGACTCCGCGAGCAGGATCAAGCCCCGGATGAGGTCGTCGACGTAGCAGAAGCTCCGCGTCTGCGAGCCGTCGCCGTAGACGGTGAGCGGCTTCTCCGCGAGCGCCTG
>DATAPC010000019.1:0-17673 GCA_036265415.1 Gaiella sp. | reverse complement strand
GCCGGTCGCGGCGAGCCCGTGGTGCATTGCCTCCCGGGTCGGACGCACGAGCGCCTCCTCGCGCACGCGCGCCATCAGGAAGATGTTGTAGTCGACCCCGAGCGCGACGAGGAAGATGAACGCGAAGAGCGGGTAGCTCGGGTCCTCGCCCGGGAAGTCGGCGAAGAGGTCGAAGAGGAGGAGACTGCCGCCGAGGGCCGCTGCGAACGAGAGCACCACGGTCGCGATGAGCATCACCGGTGCGGCCAGGGAGCGCAGGAGCAGGACGAGGATCCCGAGCACGACCGCGAGGACGAGCGGGATGAGGAGCTTGGTGTCCCGCTGCACCGCTGCACGGAGGTCGGCTTCCTCCGCGGTCGGGCCGCCGACGAGCGCGGCGTTCCCGACCGCAGACCGCAGCTCGTGGCGGAGCGGGCCGATCGACGCGAAGCCGCTCGTGCCGAACGGATCCGCGGCGAGGATGACCGGGAAGCGCGTTCCGGGCTCACCACGCTCCGGCGGCCCGACGCGTGTGACGCCCTCGACGTTCCGGGCAGCCGCGACGGCCGCCCCGACCTTCTGCGGGTCGGTGACGAGGACCACGGTCGGGGCGCTCTCGCCGGCAGTGAACGCCTGCGAGAGGAGGCGCTGGCCCTGCACCGACTCGACCGAGCCGCGGAAGGCATTCGCGGTCGTGAGGTCGTCGTCGAGACCAAGTGTGCCGAGCGCGAGGACGGCGAGGGCGAGCGTCGTGCCGATCCAGGCGATGCGTCGACGCTTTTCGATCGTCCGGCCGAGCCGCCCCCAGAAACCGGGGCTCGTCCGGTGGTCAGCGCCCACGCGGGGCACGAACGGCCAGAACGCGCGCCGACCCCCGATCAGGAGGAGCGCAGGAAGCAGCGTCAGCATCGCGACGGCGGCGATCGCGACGCCCATCGCCCCCACCGGCCCGAGCCCCGCGGTCGAGTTCACGCGGGCGAGGGAGAGGCAGAGCAGCGCCGCGATGACGGTCCCGGCCGAGGCGACGACGGCCGGCCCGCCCTGGTGGAGCGCTACGCGCATTGCTTCGTACTTGTCCTCGACGCGCTGGAGCTCCTCTCGGTAACGGGCGGTCAGGAGCAGCGCGTAGTCGGTGCCCGCGCCGAACACGAGGACGAGGAGGATGCCGCCGGTCTGCCCGTTGATGACGACGCCCGCCTCGGCGAGGAGCGTTCCGAGTCCTCGCACCACCGACTCGGCGAGCAACACCGTGAAGAGCGGCAGCATCCAGAAGATCGGGCTGCGGTAGATGAGCACGAGCAGCACGAAGACGAGGCCGGCCGTCACGAGGAGCAGGGTCGAGTTGATCCCCTCGAAGGCTTTCGTCGCGTCCGCGGAGAACCCGGCGGGCCCCGTCACCTTCGCCTCGAGTCCGGGCGGGAGGCCCTCGTCGACAGTGGTGCGCACTCGTTCCACGGCCGACACGAGGAGGTCGGAGTCGCCTCCGGCGCGGATCGGCACACTCACGACCGCGGCGGTCCCGTCGGGCGACCACGCGACCGGCGAGATGCCGGAGACGCCGGGAATCGCCGCGGCGCCGAGCTCGGCGCGCGTCCCCTCGACGGCCGCCAGGCCCCGTTGACCGAGGCCGTCCGGGTCACGGAAGACGGCGACGGCCGGCGTCTGCTGACCGGAGGGGAACCCCTTCGCCGCCTCGAGGACCTGCACGGACTCGGCCCCCCCGGGGAGGAAGGTCGACGGCTCGTTCTGCTGCGCCCCCTCGAAGCGGCCTGCGAGCGGCCCGAGCGCGGCTGCGGCGAGCACCCAGGCGCCGACCGCGGCGAACCTGCGCCTGCGGCCGACGACGAGCCGGGCCAGGACGTTGGGACGAGTGACAGTCATATCTGGACGAATTCTATACACAGGACAGGTGATCGTTGCGACATGGGGTTGCATTGAGAACATCATCTGTGCTAAATCTATACAGTAATGATGCATACCCTATACAGGAGGTCTCAGATGCGCACGCTCGTCACCATGCTCGGAGCGACTCTCGTCGCCGCTCTGGCAATCGCCGCTCCCGCCGTCGGCTCGCCCGCGGCAGGTCAGAAGGACATCGCCCAGGTCGCGGCGTCCTCTCCGCAGTTCACGACGCTCGTCTCCCTGCTCAAGAAGGCCGGTCTCGTGGGCGCGCTCGAGACGGGCACGTACACGGTGTTCGCGCCGACGAACGCCGCGTTCGCGAAGCTGCCGAAGTCGACGCTCGCGGCGGTCGGCAAGGACCCCGCGCTGCTCAAGAAGGTGCTGACCTACCACGTCGTCAAGGGCAAGGCGCCTGCCGCGAAGGTCGTGACCCTGAACGGCAAGTCCGTCAAGACGCTCGAGGGTCAGGGCGTCAAGGTCTCGGTCCGCGGCGGGAAGGTCTACCTCAACGGGTCGACCCAGGTCACGAAGACGGACGTGATGGCCTCGAACGGCGTCATCCACGTGATCAATCGCGTCCTCATCCCCGCAAGCTGAGCGAGAGGAGACATGCTGTGAAGACGCTGTTCGTCACCTTCGCCGCAGCCGCCGCCCTCGCCGCTCCCGCCGCCGCGGGTGCCGGGAACGGGTACGGAGAGGCGATCCAGGAGTGCTTCGGCACGACCTACGGCCAGGCGAAGAACGCCGCCTGGGACGCGGGGCACGCCGACAAGCCTGCGCTCGGGGCGAAGCTCACGGCCCTGGCGCACGGCTGCGCCGGCTAGCCCGCCCAGCTCCGGAGGGAGGAGAGCTGTCGTGCTCTCCTCCCCCGGCGCCGGACGCTAGGGTCGTCGCGATGTCCGAGATGATGCGCCGGATGCTCCGCGGCGAGCTCTATCTCGCCGACGACCCCGAGATCGCCACCGCCCAGTCGCGCGCCCAGGAGCTGCAGGAGCGCTACAACACGACGCCGCATGCCGACCCGGAGGGGCGCGACCGCCTGCTCCGAGAGCTGCTCGGCGAGGTCGGCGAGGGCGTCGTCGTGCGGCCGCCGTTCTTCTGCGACTACGGCAGCCACATCTCGATCGGTGCGCGCACGTTCGTGAACTACGACTGTGTGCTGCTCGACGTGGCGCCGATCAGGATCGGCGCGGCCTGCCAGCTCGCGCCGCGCGTCCAGCTCCTCACGGCGACGCACCCGATCGACCCCGAGCCCCGCCGCAGCGGCTGGGAGTCCGCGGAGCCGATCGAGATCGCGGACAACGTCTGGCTCGGCGGCGGGGCGATCGTCTGCCCCGGGGTGACGATCGGCGAGGACACCGTCGTCGGTGCAGGCGCCGTCGTCACGCGCGACCTTCCCGCCGGCGTCGTCGCTGCGGGCGTCCCGGCGCGAGTGGTGCGGGAGATCGACGGGCGCGACCGGGTGACGGTCCCCGAGGGCTGAGCTACGCCGCCGTCGGGCGGAGCCAGCCGCCCGAGGCGCGCGGCACGCGCGCACGCACGTCGCGCTCGACGGCCCCCGCGACACGGTCTCTCGGGCAGGTCACGATTTCGGCCGCGGAGCCGAAGAGGTGGAGCACGACGACGGCGCCGTGATCCTCGAGCACGTGGGCGCGCGTTCCGATCTCGTGGATGCGCAGACCGTCTCGCACCTCGGTCAGGAGGTAGACGGTCTCCCCGGGGGCGAGTGGTCTCGGATCGCTGCTCACAGGAACGGAGACGTTCGCGACGGCCAGATGGTTTCCCTTCCGTACGGTTTCCTTACGACCGATGAGTCACGCCGTCGTGCGCGGTCCTGACGTGCGTCGAAATCGAGAACCGGGAGGTAGGCAGATGGGACGCATCGTGGTCACCGAGTTCGTCTCGCTCGACGGCGTCGTCGAGGCGCCGGGCGGAGGCGAGGGCTTCAGGCACGACGGCTGGTCGTTCGAGATCGATCGCGGCGACGAGGGTAATCGGTTCAAGCTCGAGGAGACGATGGGCTCCGAGGCGCTTCTCCTCGGCCGGACGACGTACGAGGGCTTCGCGGCGGCCTGGCCGTCTCGCGACGGAGAGTTCGCCGACAAGTTCAACTCGATGCCGAAGTACGTCGTCTCGTCGACGCTCGAGAGCCCGGAGTGGAACAACACGACCGTGCTCCGCGGAGACCTCGTCGAGCAGGTCGCGAAGGTGCGCGACGCGCACGAGGGGAACCTCGTCGTCCACGGCAGCCCGCAGCTCGTGCAGGGCCTGCTCGAGCACGACCTCGTCGACGAGCTGCGGCTGATGGTCTTCCCGGTCGTCCTCGGCACCGGCAAGCGCCTCTTCGGGGAGACGAGCGACAAGAAGCGTTTGCGCCTCGTGCGCTCGGAGACGGTCGGCGAGGGCGTCTCGATCCTCGTCTTCGAGCGCCCGGACACGTGAGGGGCGGGGCCTCTAGTGCCCGTTGGTGCCGTAGCGCGGGTCGTGATGCGCCGCGAGCCTGAGGAGGAGCGCGTGGAGCGTCGCGCGCTCCTCCGCCGAGAGCGGTGCGAAGAACTCGTCGTCGACCCGCTCGTGGACGGCGCGTAGCCGCGCGAGCGCCTTCTTCCCCGCCGGCGTGACCCTGACGAGGTGCCGGCGGCGGTCGGCCGGGTCACGGCGCCGTTCGACCAGGCCGCGCTCCTCGAGCTCGTCGAGCAGGCCGACGAGGTAGCTGCGGTCGTACGCGAGCGCGTCGGCGATCGTCGCCTGCGTCTCGCGGTCGCCCTCCTCGAGCACCGCCAGGATCGCGTAGTGGTACGCACTCGCATCGGCCGCCTCGAACGCCTCGGTCACCCGGTCGCGAACGGCGAACCCGAGTCGCTTGAGAAGGAACGACGGGCTCGAGACGAGCTCGCGCGGCGGCCTCACACCGGCCTTCGCGAGCGGGGATTCGGACGAGACGCTCACGGGACGAAGTGTAGCCCGTACCAGAGTTGTTTCTTGCTATCATGGTATCAACAAACGATCAAAGGGAAATATCGATGTCTTCGACCGCGATACGCCGCCGCGAGCAGCCGTCCAGCCGCTGGGCTGCCCTGGCCCTCATCGTCGTCGCCCAGTTCATGGTCGTCCTCGACGTCGCGATCGTGAACGTCGCGCTGCCGTCGATCGAGACCGACCTCGGCTTCGGCCCGTCGACCCTCGAATGGGTCGTGACCGCATACGCGATCGTGTTCGGCGGCTTCCTGCTCCTCGGCGGCCGCCTGGCCGACCTGCTCGGTCGGCGCCGGATCTTCCTCGCGGGAATTGCGCTGTTCGCCGCCAGTTCCGTCCTCTGCGGTCTGTCGTGGTCGGCGGGGTCTCTCGTCGCCTTTCGCGCGGTGCAGGGGCTCGGCGGGGCGCTGCTCGCACCGGCGGGCCTCTCGCTGCTGATGACGACCTTCGCGGAGGGCCGCGACCGCAACGTCGCGCTCGGGATCTGGGGCGCGGCATCGGGCAGCGGTGCCGCCGTCGGCGTGCTCCTCGGCGGCGTCCTCACGTCGTATCTCAGCTGGCCGTGGATCTTCTTCATCAATGCACCCGTCGCTGCCGCGCTCGTCGTCCTGACGCCGCGCTTCCTGCGCGAGAGCGTCGTCCGCGACCGGCTGCGCCACTTCGACCTCGCCGGCGCCGCGTCCGCCACCGGCGCGGTGATGCTGCTCGTCTACGGGCTGACGCTGACGGTGAGTCACGGTTGGGGCGACCCGCTCACGCTGGCGCTCTTCGCCGCCGCGACGGGTCTCGGCCTCCTGTTCCTCGTGATCGAGCGGCGTGCGGCCGCGCCGCTCCTGCCTCTGCGGATGTTCCGGGTCCGCAGCTTCGCCGTCGGGAACGGCGTCACGACCATCGTCGCGTCGATCGCGTTCTCGGAGTTCTTCATCCTGACGCTCTACCTACAGGACGTCCTGCACTACTCGGCCGTCGAGACGGGACTCGCCTTCAGCGCGATCGCGGTGACGATCGCCGTCGTCTCGAACATCGCGCAGTCGCTCGTCACCCGCTTCGGCCCGCGGCGGGTCCTCACCACCGGGCTGCTTCTCCTCACGGCGTCACTCGCGCTGATCGCGCGCCTGCCGGTGCCCGGCGACTACGGCGTCGACCTGCTCGGCCCGTTCGTGCTGAACGGGATCGGCTTCGCGCTCTGCTTCATCCCCGTGACGATCGCGGGGCTGGCCGGCGTGATGCCTGCCGACGCGGGGGCGGCGTCCGGCCTGCTGAACACGAGCCGGCAGGTCGGCGGCGCGGTCGGGCTCGCCGTCGTCAACACGATCGCCGCCGGGGCTGCGGCGAGTGCCACGACAGACACAGACGTCGCGCACGGGTACCGGGTCGCGCTGCTCGTGCTGGCGGGGCTCGCCCTCGTCGGGGCGCTCCTCTCGTCGACGCTGCTCGCGCCCGCGCAGGCGTCCGCGCGCGCTGCGGTCCGGCGCGGCGAGGAGCCGGTCAGGGAGGCCGCGTGACGCAACGCCCTACGTCGACGCCCAGCCCTGCAGCTCGTGGCTCGAGCCCGCCCCCTCGCCGGCGGGCTCGGCCGCCTTGACGGTGACGCCCCCGAAGCGCGCGGTGACCGACACGTCGAGGCGCGGTGCGTCGTCGGGGAGCTCCTCCGGCGGCGTGACCTTGGCGTCGAAGCCGCCGAGCACCGATCGGTCCTCGACCGTGACGCGCCACTCGCGTGGCACGACGACGTTCACGCCGCCCCACGACGCCGAGAGGTCGAGCGTCGCCCCCTCCGGGGCGAGAGTCGCTTCGCGCAGGTCGAGGTCGACCCCGCCGCAGACGACGCTCACGACGCCGCGCCTGAGGGCGCGCGCCTTGCACGAGCGCTGCACGCCGCCGACGTAGACGGCGATCGCGAAGTCGTCGCTGGTGTCGTCGCCGACGGTGCGACGGCGGGCGACAGCCTGCGCCATCGCTCCGAGCCCGACGATCACCACGACGACGCCGACGCCGATCCTGACGAGGGACTTCATTGCGCCTCCTCTCCCGACACGGTGCGACAGCTTCGAGTCTAGAGTCGGGCCGTGGCCGAGCGGATCCAGGGAGGCAGGCTCGCGGCCCGCGCGATCGCGGCCGCGGGGGTCGACTGCGTGTTCACGCTCTCCGGCGGCCACGTGATGCCGATCTACGAGGGCGCTCGTCACGAGGGCGTCCGGGTCGTCGACGTGCGCCACGAGCAATCGGCAGCCCACGCCGCCGAGGCGTGGGGACGCGTCCGCCGCGCCTGCGGAGTGGCACTCGTCACGGCGGGCCCCGGAGTCACGGGGACGGTCACCGCGGTCGCGAACTGCCTCGCTGCGCAGACGCCGCTCGTCGTGCTCGGGGGTGCGAGGCCGCTCGCCCAGTCGGAGTGGGGGGCCCTGCAGGAGTTCGACCAGCTGTCGCTGATGAAGCCGATCACGAAGTGGGCGGCCGTCTGCCCGGCGGCCGAGCGGATCCCGGAGTACGTGGCGATCGCCTTCCGGCATGCGCTGGCGGCGCCGCGCGGCCCTGTCTACCTCGAGCTTCCGGCCGACATCCTCTTCGCCGACGGCGACGCGGGCGTCTTCGCCCCCGGTCCGCGGGTGCGGGCGTTCGCTGACCCGCGCCAGCTCGAGGTCGCCGTCGACCTCCTGGGCGCGGCCGAGCGCCCCGCCGTGGTCGCCGGAAGCGGCGTCTGGTGGGACGGCGCCGCGGCCGATCTTGCCCGCCTCGTGGAGCGCGGACGGCTGCCCGTCTATCTGAACGGCTCGGGACGCGGGTCGCTGCCGCCCGGGCACGAGCTGTTCTTCCAGCACTCGCGCAGCACCGCTCTCGAGGAGGCGGACGTCGTCTGCGTCGTCGGGACACCGCTCGACTTCCGCCTCCGCTACGGGCGCTTCGGCAGCGGAAAGCTGATCCACGTCCACGCCGACCCGCGGGAGCTCGGCCGCAACCGCGTCCCGGACGCCGCGCTCGCCGGTGACTGTGCGGCGGTGCTCGGCGCGCTCGCGGACGCAGCCGAGCCGCGGGCCGACGGCCGCTCGGCGTGGCTCGAGCGGCTGCGGGACGCCGAATCCGCGTGGTGGGACCGGCACCGCGCCGAGATCGAGTCGGACGCGGCCCCACTCCACCACTATCGCCTCGGCGCCGAGCTCGACCGGGTGCTCGACGCCGACACGGTCGTCATCGGCGACGGCGGCGACGTCGTCGCCGCCGTGTCACGGGTGCTCCGCATCCACCGGCCCGGCCACTGGCTCGACCCGGGGCCCTTCGGCTGCCTCGGCGTCGGCCCGGGCTACGCGATCGGCGTCCACGCCGCCGGCTTCGGGAAGCGGGTCGTCTGCGTCATGGGCGACGGGGCCTTCGGGCTCAACGGGCTCGACTTCGACACCCTCGTCCGCTTCGAGATCCCCGCGGTGCTCGTCGTGGGGAACGACGGCGCCTGGGGAGAGATCCGCGTGCCCCAGGTCGGGATGTACGGGCCCGAGGGCGAGGTCGCGACGCGCCTCGCGCCGAGCCGCTACGACCGGCTGTGCGAGGTGTTCGGCGGCCACGCGGAGCACGTCGAGCGCCCCCAGGAGCTCGCGCCCGCGCTCGAGCGCGCCCTGGCCTCCGGAGAGGCTGCGATCGTCAACGTGATGCTCGACCCGGATGCCATGGCCGGGCACGCCTACCGCGGATTCTGAGTCGGGTCTACGGCTTTACACGCGATCCGGGGCGACCCGGATGCGGCGCGAGAGCCCCCCGATCGCGAAGGTGCGGCTGTTCGGGGACGGTGGGCGCGTCCTCCTCGAAGCCGGGCGGCACATCGCGGGCTCGGGGTAGCGACGCGCAGGCCGTCCGCGCCGTGTGACACTCGCTGCATCGGGGCGACGTCGACGGGAGCGAGGAGATGCAGATGGGAAGCGCAGGAGAGCCCGTCACGCACATCGCCCAGGCCTACCCCGACCGGGTCGAGGTGCGTGGGCGCGACCTGTGCGGCGAGCTCATGGGCCGGTTGACGTTCACCGAGTACTTCCACTTTCTGCTCACCGGCCGCGAGCCGACGGACGACCAGCGCTTCTTCCTCGACCTCCTGCTGGTGGCGATCGCCGAGCACGGGATGATGCCGACGAACGTCGCGGCACGGACCACGCTCGCGGCCGACCCCGGCTCGCTCCAGGGTGCCGTCGCCGCGGGAATCCTCGGGGCGGGGCCGGTCGTCCTCGGGACCGCCGAGGCGTGCGCGGCGCTGCTCGAGGAGGGCCAGGGCGACGTCGCAGGCGGCGCCGCGCCCGCGACGGTCGCGGCGGAGCTGGCGCGGAGGACGTACGACTCGGGCGAGCGCTTCCCGGGGTTCGGCCACCCGCTCCACCGGCCGGTCGATCCCCGCGCCGAGCGGATCCTCGAGCTCGCGGATGCACGCGGCGTCAGCGGGCCGCACGTCGCGCTCGCGCGGAGCTTGGACGCCGCCGTCGCCGAGGCGTGGGGGAAGCCGCTCGTGATGAACGTCTCGCTGCCGATCGCGGCGGTGCTCCTCGACCTCGGGTTCGCGCGGGACACCGTGAAAGCCGTGCCGGTGCTCGCACGCACCGCCGGCCTGCTGGCGCACCTCGCCGAGGAGCGCGAGCTGCCGATCGGCTTTGCCCTCGCTGCAGCCGCCGAGGAGGCAGTCCGCTACGAGCGCCGCGACGACGGGGCCGGGTGATGCTCGCCCCCGAGATCGAGACGCTTTCCTGGGACGAGCAGCTCGCGCGCGACGACGCGGCGTACCGCTCGCAGCTCGCGTACCTCTTCGAGCGGTCCGGCTTCTACCGGGCGAAGCTCACCGGGGCCGGGTACGGATCGGCCGCCGACTCGGGGGGCCTGGCGGACATCGGGCGTCTGCCCCTGACCGAGAAGCAGGAGCTGCGCGCCACCGTCACCCCTGAGAGCCCGTTCGGCTCGCACGTGTGCGCGGCCCCGGCCGAGATCGTCAGGATCCATTCGACGAGCGGCACGACCGGGACGCCGAGCTACATCCCGCTCACCGCCGGCGACCTCGACAACTGGGTGACCGGCTCGGCTCGGAGCTACGCGGCCTCGGGCATTGCGGTCGGGGAGCGGCTCGTCTCGACCTACGACGCAGGGCCGTTCGTCGCGGGGGCCGCGCTCGCGGCCTTCGATCGCATCGGCGCCTGCCACATCCCCCTCGGAACGGGAAACACCGAACGGCTGCTGACGGCGATCGAGCTGCTCAGGCCCGGAGCGGCTGTCCTCACGCCCTCGTACGCGGCGTACCTGATCGAGTCGGCCGCCGACCGCGGGCTCGACCTCGTGGGCTCGAGTGTCGAGCGGGTGCTCGTCGCCGGCGAGCCGGGCGGCGGCGAGCCGGCCTTTCGCGCGATGCTCGAGGCCGGTTGGGGCGCCCGCGTCACCGAGGCGATGGGGATCGGCGACATCGGCCCATCCCTCTGGGGCGAGTGCGAGGAGCAGGACGGGATGCACCTCGGCGCGCGCGGCTTCGTCCATGCGGAGCTGATCGATCCCGAGGCCGGGGGGGCACGAGCGTTCGAGGACGGCGCCTCGGGTGAGCTCGTGCTGACGCACCTGCGGCATCGCGCGGCCCCGCTCCTGCGCTTCCGCACGCACGACCACGTCGAGGTGCGGACGGGCGCCTGTCGATGCGGCCGCACCGGCCCGCGCATCCGGTGCGTCGGGCGGACGGACGACATGCTGATCGTCCGCGGCGTCAACGTCTTCCCCTCCGCCGTGCGCGAGGTGGTCAGTGCCTTCGCGCCGGAGGTCAGCGGCCACGTCCTGCTGCGGCCGGAGGCCCCCGGCGTGAAACAGGAGCCCCCGCTTCCCGTGCGCGTCGAGCTCGCGCGCGGCCGCGACGCCGACGACTCGCTCGCCGAGGCGATTCGCGACAGACTACGCGGCGTGCTCGTCGTCTCCACTCGCGTCGAGCTCGTCCCGTGGGGGACGCTGCAGCGCAGCGAGTACAAGTCGAAGCTTGTCGAACGCTGAAGGAGCCCGATGCGCAAGATCCAGAGCCAGGGAGTGCACCACATCACCATCGTCGGCGCCGATCGTCAGACGTCGATCGACTTCTGGGAAGGCCTGCTCGGCATGCCTTTCGTCTTCGAGCAGCCGAACCTCGACAACGAGTCCGAGAGCCATCTCTACTTCGACCCGGGCGACGGCCGGCTGATCACGATCTTCACCAACGAGGAGCGCGGGCCGGACACGAGCCGGCTCTCACGCGACCCGGGCACGGTGCACCACATCGCGTTCTCGCTCTCGCAGGCGACGTTCGCGCAGGTGGTCGAGCGCCTCGACGAGCGCGGCATCCGCCACTCGGGCGTGAAGGACCGCGGCTTCATGGACTCGATCTACTTCGACGACCCGCTCGGCCTGCTGATCGAGCTAGCCTCGTACCGCTTCGAGCCGCCGTTCGGCCATACCCACGCCGACGTGCTGCTCGAGGCGCACACGCTGCGGGTCGAGCGCGGCGACTACAACATCGATCGCGCGCATCTCGCCGATGCGATCGAGCGCCTCGTCGAGCGCTCGCGGGCGTCGCTCTCCGGCGACCGCACGCCGAAGAACCCCTACTGACCGGAGGTCACATGGCCACGCACACGCTGAGCATCTTGAAGCCGAGCGTGAACAACCTGACGACGCGGATCTTCGTCCGCGCCGCAGGGCTCGACTTCGACGAGGTCGACGTCTGGGGGAAGAAGTCGACGCCGGAGTTCCTCGCGAAGGACCCGGCCGACCTCACGCCGCTTCTCGAGGAGACGGGTCTGCCCCGGGGTGCGCTCTGGGAGAGCTGCGCGATCATGCAGTACCTCTGCAACAAGCACGGCCTCGACCGCTTCTATCCGACGGATCCGGGAGAGCGCGCGATGGTCGACAGCGCGATGTTCTACCTCGTCGGCACGCTCTATCCGCTCCTCGCTCGCGCCACGTACCCCACCCTCGGCTTTCCGCAGTACGCCGGCGAGGTCGGCACGTCGGACGCGGACGACGAGCTGAAGGCAAAGGCGCAGCAGGACGCCGCGGCGGCGCTCGCCGGGCCGCTCGACGTCTACCACGCGTGGTTCCTCGACGGCAGGCGGTTCATCGGCGGCGACCATCCCTCGATCGCCGACATCCGCTTCGCGGCGTCGCTCGAGTTCCTGCGCGCGATCGACTACGAGCTGCCGGTGTGGGCGGAGGAGTACATGGGCTCGCTGGAGGCCGCGCTCGGCGAGGCGTACAGCGAGCCTGCGACGGACGTCCGCGGCTACATCGACTACGTCAAGTCGCAGGCCGCAGTGACGTGATCCGCGTCTGCGTCGCGGGCATCACGGGCTGGACCGGCGCCCCGGTTGCCGAGGCGGTTCGCGCCGCGGACGACCTCGAGCTCGCCGCGGGCGTCTCGCGCTCCGCGCCCGGGCACTTCTCCTCGGTCGCAGAGGCGCTCGACGCCGTCGACGTGGACGTTCTCGTCGACTACACGCATGCCGCCGCCGTCGAGGGGAACGTGGGCGCCGCGCTCGAGCGCGGCGTCGGCGTCGTCGTCGGCTCGAGCGGCCTCAGCGCCGACGACTACGACGCCCTCGACGCATCTGCCCGCGAGCGCGGCGTCGGCGTGATCGCTGCGGGCAACTTCTCGCTCGCCGCCGCGCTGCTCGTCCGCTTCGCGACCGAGGCCGCGGCGGAGTTCGAGTCGTGGGAGGTGATCGACTACGGGAGCGCCGGCAAGGAGGACGCGCCGAGCGGCACGTCGCGGGAAGTGGCGGAGCGCCTCGGTGCGGTGCGCCGACCGGCGCTCGGAGTGCCGCTGGACGAGGTGCTCGGGATGCCCGACGCGCGCGGCGCGACGGTTTCAGGGACGCAGGTCCATTCGCTGCGACTGCCCGGCTTCGTCGTCTCGACCGAGGTGGTGTTCGCGTCCGCCGGCGAGCGCCTCACGCTCCACCACGACGCTGGGCTCACGCCGGCGCCGTATATCGCAGGGACCTTGCTGGCGATCCGCTCCCTGCCCGGCCGCGTCGGCGTCACGCGCGGCCTCGACCGGCTCCTGCCCTGAGCCGCGGTCGTTGCGGCAATCCCGCGACGTCGTTCCGACGACTCGCGGATGCGGGCCGCCGCCGGACGTTCGATGATGCGGGCGAGATGTACGCGCGGGCCGTCGACGATGCTGGCACCCGGCTCCGGGAGCTCGGGCACAGGGGCTGGGAGAGCCTCGGTCTCGGCGTGGTCGCGTTCGGGCTCGCGATCGGTGCCACCCACGTCTGGCCGGCCCTCGCGGTGCCGCTGTTCGTCGGCGGTCTCGCCGTCCTCGCATCCGGTGTGCAAACGGTCTGGCGTCACTGGGATCTGCTCGACTGCCTGACCGACGAACGGGACGCCTACGTCATCCCCGAGGTCCTCGCGCGCGCCAGCCGGGAGACGACCATGGAGCGCCGGCGCACCTTCGCGGGCGAGATCCGCAGCACTCTCGCAGCCCGGCCCGCCGGCCGCGGCTGGAGCGAGGACGTGGCGGAGGAGCTCGCGACGCTCGCGGCGGAGCTCGACGATCCCGGCCTCGTGCTCGATCCGGCGTGCGGCGTGGCCTGCATGCGGCTCCTGAGCGATCCCTCGAGCCCGCTCTTCGACCCCGACGGGTTCGACGCGGAGGTTCGTGGGCGCGTCGTCCGGATCCGGGCCGGGTTCTCGGCGCGTCCCTGAGCGGCCGCCGGGAAGCGGCCCCGGTCGTCTAGCCTGGCTCCATGGCCGCACGCTGGCCGGCGATTCCCTTCGAGGACTGGCGTTCGACACGAGACACCCTGCACGCCCACACGCAGGTGCTGGGGAAGCTGGCGGTCGCGCTCGCGCCGCCGGAGCCCCAGCTCCAGCACGCGGCCCTGCAGCTCACGGCGCGCGGCTGGGAGACGCGGCCGCTGCCGGCGCCCGACCAGGGCGGTGCCGTCGTCGTCGTCCTCGACCTGCACGCGCACGAGACGGTCGTGGAGCACAGCGACGGGCGCGCGACGCGGGTTCCGCTCACCCCGAACAGGCCGGTCGGCGACGTGACCCAGGACGTCCTGCGCGCCGTTCGTGACGTCGCGGGTGACGTGGCCGTCGACATGACGCCGCAGGAAGTGGACTGGCAGGCGCCGCTAGACGAGGACGACGAGCATGCGACGTACGACGCGGCGCAGGTTGCCGACTACTTCGCCGCCGCCACGCAGGCGGCGCTCGTGCTCGCCGAGCTCCGCGCGCCGTTCCGTGGCCGCTCGTCTCCGGTCAACGCCTGGTGGGGGTCGTTCGACCTCGCCCTCTCGTTCTTCTCGGGCGTCGTCGCGGTGCCTCCGGCGACGGACTTCATCACGCGAAACGCGATGGACGCCGAGGAGATCGCGGTCGGCTGGTGGCCGGGGGACGCGCGCTATCCGCGGGCCGCGTTCTACGCCTATGCCCATCCCGCGCCCGACGGAATCGCCGACGCCATGCTCGATCCACGCGTCGCGCACTGGGAGCCGGCGCTCGGGGAGTTCGTCCTCGACTGGGACGCGGTCGTCGTGGCCGACGACCCGCATGCCACAGCGCTCGCGTTCGCGCGCTCCGTGGTCGCACATGCGTGCACCGCATGCGGCTGGGACCCGCGGATCGCGGCGAGCGTGCACGGGAGCCCGCCGCCCGTCGCCTGAGGAGCCTCCTACTCGCCGTCGGACGCGCGGTGAAGCCAGACGGGAGCCGCCAGCGACAGTCCGAGGCCGTCGAGCGCGCTCGCGGGATTCCCGCGCACGATCGTCAGCCAGCCACGCGGGTCGATGAGGACGCCGTACTCGCCCGCGGCGAAGTCGGCATACGTGCTCCCGCGCTTCGCGTCGGCCGCGCCGGACAGCGCCTCGATCGTGATCGTCGCCTCGCCGTCGAGGCCCGCCGCCTCGAGGTCGGCGGGTCGCACGTTCAGGTGGACGTTGCCGAAGCGGTTGAAGTCGATCACCTCGCAGGTGATCTTCCCCGGCTCGATCTCGGGCTCGGCCATCTCGACGACGGCCAGCGTCGCCGGGTCGACCGCGTTGCCGAGCTCGGCGATCGGCGCCCCGGCAGCGAGCGCGGCGGCCGCAGGGCACAGCGTGTCCGGTGCTCGGAACGACTCCGCGTGCGGACTGCGCACGATCTCCGGTGAGGTGAGCTCGACGGCGGAGCGGATCCCGCCCGCCGCCCGCCAGGCGAGCGACAGCAGCCCGTTGTCTGGGCCCACGAGCTGACGGCCGCTTTCGGTCGCGATCGCGACCTCGCGGTCCTTGCCGACGTTCGGGTCGACGACCGCGAGCACGACGGCCTCCTCCGAGATGTACGGCATCGAGTCGGCGAGGAGCAGCGCGCCGGAGCCGACCTCGAGGGGGCGGACGAGGTGCGAGAGGTCGACGATCGGGCACTGCGGCGAGATGCCGCTCATCACCGCATGGCACAGCCCGACCCACTCGTTGCCGAGACCGAAGTCGCTGAGGAAGACGATCGGCCTGGCCGCGGGCATCGGCGCAAGCATGCTCCCGCGGGCCGGGCGATGCAAGCAGTGCCGTGGACGGGCCCGCCCGAATATGCTGCGCGCAGGAGGTGACCGCGACGGCGTTCACGATCCGCCCCGTCGAGTACCACTACGCAACCGTGCGCGACGAGCTCGGCGCCGCGTACCGCGTCCTCGCGGCGCTCGCGGAGAGGGGCGTCGGCCTGCTCGCGTTCACGGCGGTGCCGAGCGGACCGGAGCTCGCGCAGTTCGCGTTGTTCCCCGACGACCCGAACCGGCTCGCCGCCGAGGCACGGGTCGCCGGGCTCGCGCTCGACGGCCCCTACCACGCGCTCCTCGTCCAGGGCGACGACGAGCTGGGCGCGCTCGCACACGTCCACCAGCGCCTCTTCGGCGCCGGTGTGAACGTCTACGCGTCGACCGGCGTCACCGACGGGCGGGGCTCGTTCGGATACGTCGTCTACGTTCGGGAGGACCAGTTCGAGAAGGCGACCGACGCCCTCGGTCTCTGAGCCGCGCCGCGACCGATGAGTTCGGGGTAGCGCCGCCGTCCGAGCGGTGACCGCGAACACACGAGGGAGGATGACCGTGTCGAAGCTCAAGTTCAGTATCTCGATGTCGCTGGACGGCTATGTCGCCGGCCCTCGCCAGAGCCTCGAGGAGCCGCTCGGCGAGCACGGGGAGTCCCTCCACGAGTGGGCCTTCGTGACGCGGAGCTTCCGCGCGATGCAGGGCAAGGAAGGCGGCGAGACCGGGGTCGACGACGAGCAGTCGATGGCCTGGAGCCGGAACACCGGTGCGACGATCATGGGCCGGAACATGTTCGGGCCGATCCGTGGCCCGTGGGGCGACGAGCGCTGGACCGGCTGGTGGGGCGACGACCCGCCGTACCACACGCCGGTCTTCGTCCTCACGCACCACGCCCGCGAGCCCGTCGAGCTGGAGGGCGGCACGACGTTCCACTTCGTCACCGACGGGATCGAGGCGGCGCTCGAGCGTGCGCGGGAGGCCGCGGAGGGGAGCGACGTGTCGATCGGCGGTGGCGCAGCGACGGTGCGGCAGTACCTGCGCGCCGGGCTCGTCGACGAGTTCCGCATCCATCTCGTGCCCCTGCTCCTCGGGGACGGCGAGCGCCTGTTCGAGCATCTCGACGGCGCGGCGGCGCGCTACGAGTGCGTGGAGTCCATCGGGTCGCCGTCCGTGACGCACTACACGTTCGCCCGGGCACGCGCAGGCTGACGCCTCGCGCACCCGACGACTCCGGTAGAACCGACCGCGATCCGTGGCGTCCGCCGCCCGATGAGCCAGCCGGAAGCACCCGAGCCCTGGCGCCGCGACGCGGCCGTCGTCGCCGCGGAACTGGGCACCGATCTCGCCGGCGGCCTGGACACGGCCGAGGCGGCGGCCCGGCTCGAGCGGTTCGGGGCGAACGTCCTCGACCCCGCAGAGGAGGTTCCGTCGTGGCGGAAGCTCCTCCGCCAGTTCGCCGACCCGCTGATCTACCTCCTGCTCGCCGCCGCCGCCGTCTCGCTCGTCGCCTGGGTCGCCGACGGCGCCGACGGGATCCCGTACGAGGCGCTCGTGATCGCGGTGATCGTCGTCCTCAACGGCGTCCTCGGCTTCGTCCAGGAAGCCAGGGCCGAGCAGGCCGTGGCAGCGCTCCAGCGGATGGCGGCCGCCGCTGCAACCGTCGTCCGCGACGGGCGAACCCAGCGGATCCCCGCCGCCGACGTCGTCCCGGGAGACCTCCTCCTGCTCGAGGAGGGCGACGCGGTCGGCGCCGACGGCCGCCTCGTCGACGTGGCGTCGCTCAGGGTGGCAGAGGCCTCGCTCACCGGCGAGAGCGAGGCTGTCGAGAAGGAGGCCGCCACGATCGACGCCCCCGCCGCCCTCGCGGACCGGCGCAACATGGTGTTCGACGGGACCGCCGTGACGCGCGGGCGCGGCCGGGCGGTCGTCACCGCCACGGGCATGGCGACCGAGATGGGCACCATCGCGCGCCTCCTCGGGCAGACCGAGGAGCAGCGGACGCCGCTCCAGCGCGAGGTCGCCCGGATCGGGCGGATGCTCGGGATCGCGGTCGTCGCGATCGCAGCGGTCGTCGTCGCGGCGATCCTCGTGACCGCCGACCTCGACCAGCCGTCCGACCTCGTCGACGTCCTCCTCGTCGGCGTCTCGCTCGCGGTAGCGGCGGTTCCCGAGGGACTCCCCGCCGTGCTCTCCGTCGTCCTGGCGCTCGGGGTGCAGCGCATGGCGCGGCGGCGGGCGATCGTGAAGCGACTGTCGTCGGTCGAGACGCTCGGGTCGGCGTCGGTGGTCTGCTCCGACAAGACCGGGACGCT